>NZ_JAYUPK010000027.1:0-28146 GCF_043760115.1 Flavobacterium sp. | reverse complement strand
TTAAATCCCAAGTTTTGCTTGGGATTTTTTTGTAGATTTGATTTTAAAAGCTATTTAATCACATGAAAAAAAAATTAATTTTATTAGTATTTTTTATAATATATTCTTCATTTTCTCAAGACTATGAAAATAAATTTGTAATTTATCAAGATTCTATAAAAAAAGAATTTAAACAAAATGGAATAACTGAATATCTATTTTTATCAAATAATTGTCCTTCTAATTTGGCAATAACTAAAGATGGTTTTAAAGATATAAATATAAATGTTAATGTTTTTGAAGCATATTTAATTTGGAAAAAAGAAACTAAAATATTTATGAAAAAAATTTCTAATAATGAAAATTTTAGGATTATATATGAATCTGCTAATTTTGAAATAATAAATTTTAATCCATTTAAATTTATTTATAAACACAAATCAAAAATTTCAAATGAAAAAGTTTTAGATAATATAATTAATGATAATGGTGAAGAAATAACTTTTAGAATGACTTTGCAATGCAATACAATATTTAACATTTACTTAAATTCTCTTTACATTGAAAATTACTTTGTTGAAAGTAATCTTATTAAAAGCAATTATTTAAGCGATGATGGAAAACCTTATGAATCAGAAGGTTTAAATATGAATTATGAATTTAATAATAATTTAAAAATGATTAGACTTTTTAGAAAATTAAATTTGGAAATTGCTAAAATAAAATTCTAATACTCACTAAACTGCAAATTACTAAGATTCTTATAAATACCATTTTCAATTTCAAGTAATTCTTTATGAGTTCCTTTTTCAGAAATTATTCCTTTGTCTAGAACCAAAATAGCGTCAGCATTTCTAATTGTTGATAATCGGTGCGCAATTATTATACTAGTTCTTCCTTCCATTAAAGTTTCTAATGCTTCCTGAACTAGTTTTTCACTTTCGCTATCTAATGAAGATGTTGCTTCATCCAATATTAAAATACTAGGGTTTTTAAGCAAAGCTCTTGCAATTGCAATACGTTGACGTTGTCCACCAGAAAGTTTTATACCACGTTCACCAACCAAAGTGTCAAATTTTTCTGGAAATCCGTTAACGAAATTCAGTGCGTTGGCTTGTTTTGCTGCAAGTAAAATTTCTTCTTCGGTTGCATTAGGTTTTCCGTAAGCTATATTTTCTCTAATTGTTCCGCCAAACAAAATTACATCTTGCGGAACAATACTCATATTTCCACGAAGATTTTCTAATTCGTAATCGTAAATATTCTTGTCATCAATTAAAATTTGTCCGCCATCAATATCATAAAAACGAAGTAGGAGTGAAGAAATCGTTGATTTTCCTGCACCACTTGGACCAACAATTGCAATTTTCTGACCGAAATTAGCAGTGAAATTTACGTCTTTCAGAACTTCAATTTCTCTTCTTGACGGATAGCTAAACGATACATTTTTAAATGTTACATTTCCTTTAATCTTTTCTGTAACAACTGCTTGCGATGAATTTATTTTTTCTGGCGTTTCTTCTAATAATTCAAAAATTCTTTCGGTTGATCCAATTGCTTTTTGAATTTGAGAATACAATTCGGCAATACCACCAAACGATGCACCAATAAATGATGTGTATAAAACAAACGAAATTAAATCGCCAATTCCATCAACTTCGCCTTTTATTGTTAGAGTAATTCCATACCAAACTACAGCCACAACGCAACCGAACAAGCACAAAATTATAAATGATGCAAAGTAACCACGATATTGTCCGCCTTTAATTGCAATTTTTACAATTTCTTTAATTTTAGATTTATAGCGTTCAATTTCGTACCATTCGTTAGCAAACGCTTTTACATTGCTAATTCCTTGAAGCGTTTCTTCAACAACAACCTGACTTTCGGCTACTTTATCTTGTGTCTTTTTTCCATATTTTCTAATGAATTTACCAAAAATAACTGCCGCAACAGCCACAATTGGAACTATAGAAAGCATCATTAAAGTTAGTTTTGGACTGATGGTTGCCAAAATAATAAATCCTCCAATAATCAAAATAAACTGACGTAAAAATTCTGCAATTGTACTGGTTAAGGTATCTTGAAGTTGAGAAACATCTGCGCTTAATCTGCTATTTAGTTCGCCAACACGCTTTTGAGAATAAAACGACATTGGTAATTTTATTAAATTTTCATATAAGGCAAATCGTAAATTCGCCAAAGTGTTTTCAGTAAAATTTACAAATAATGATAATCTAAAAAAGGAAAAAACAGCTTGAAGCGAAAGAATTCCCATTAATGAAAGTGCAATCCAATTGGCTTGACTTAAATCTTTATTCGTTACACAATCTACCAACATTCCCATTAACATTGGAAACGCTAATGCTGTTGCGCTTGTGAGTAAAAGAAAAAACAGTCCAAGATAGAATTTCCATTTATGATTGGCTGCGTATTTAAATATTAAAAGTGCATTTTTTAAAGAACTTGCATTGACTTTCGCTTTTGGTAAATCGTTTTCTTGAAATCTGGGCATTGAAGGTTAATTTTTAGCAAAAATAACTAATATATAAGTACTAATTTCTTTTACAGTTGGTAAAATTTTGTGAAAACAATTTTTATTAAATTTAAAACGAAAATAGATTTTGAATAAAAAAAATCCGCTTTGCTTTTACAAAACGGATTTCAATTTATAAATCTAAAATCTACTTTTTAGAAGATGGTTTTTCATTTTTAGTATCCATCATTTCCATAAGTTTCAAACCAAGTAAACCACTAATTCCACCTTCAGAACCATTTGTTCCTGAAATTAATACATCTGGAATTACTTTAATATTTCCTTTACCAATTTCTTCTGTAATTTTATATTTTGCAAAGTTATCTTCGCCCATTGCAGAAACTTGCAACTGATAAGCTTCGGCAGTAGATTTACCAATTGCCATAATTTTTTCAGCTTCAGCCAAACCAGTTTTAGAAATTTTTTCAGCTTCGGCACTTGCATTTAGTTTTGTTGCTTCTGCTTGTGCTCCAGCTCTTGCTTTAGTAGCTTCTGCCTCAGCATTTGCTCTCATTTTTGTAGCTTCGGCTTCTGCATTTACATTTAATTTTAAACTTGTTGCGTCACCTTCAGCTTTTTTAACAGTCGCATCGGCAGTTCTTTGAGCAATTTCTACACTTTGAGATGCTTTTACAATCTCTTTTTGCATGTCTGCAATAGCAGTTTCTTTTTCCATTCCTTGACGTTGTTCTTGTGCCATTCTTTGGGTTTGATACGTTTTTTGCTCTTCTTCTGCCAATTTTCTATCGGTTAAGGTTTTCATTAATGAATCTGGCGGAACAATATCACCAATTAAAGTATCAACTGCGTTTACATTATATTCGTCCAAAACAACTTTGATATGATTTTTAGCCGATTCTTGACGTTCTTTACGAGTACTCAAAAACGAAATTACATCACTTTCTTGTGCGGAGTTTCTAAAATAATTACCAATTGTTGGCTCTAGAACTTGCGAAACCAAGTTGGTCATACTTCCAAAACGTGCAATCACTTTTGGCGCTTCATTTGCTGGAACGTGAATAATTTGTGATACATCTAAATTAAATGGAAAACCATCTTTAGATCGAACCGTAATTGTTGACAAATTATGATCTAAATTATGAGATTCACTTCTGGCATCAGCCCAATTTAAAACTAAGTTTGTGGTTGGAACAGCTTCTAGTTTAGTAGTATATTTATTCAATGCATATTTTCCTGGTCCAAGTGGTTCCATCCAAACGCCACGTTGACCTTTAGAAACTATATTTCCATGTTTAAAATGTTCACCTGTAACGTCTAAACCATCTTCACCTATATAAGAAATTACAACTCCAACATAACCAATTGGCACATCAGTCATAGGATTTTGTTCAATTTGAATTGCCCAAGAATTGATGTAATATGAACCAGCCAACATTACTTGAGGTTGCAAACCACGATTTCCACCTTCTTCTAAAAATCTGTCAAAATCTTGAAAATTATTGTGTGCAGGAACATTTTTACCAGCAATTTGACCATCTGGAATTGGTTCTCCATCAAGTGCAGTAACAATTCCTATCATATTTTCGTAAATTTTTATTTGATCTATAATTACAATTTCAAACAAAAATATATTAATTCGGTAAGATCCAGTTGTAATAAATGCTGATTGTCTACCTTTTTGTCCGCCATTATTTAAAAAAGCTTCTGCATCTTGAAAGTTATCACTCGGAACTTTTCTGGCAAGAATTCTACCTGTTGGAATTTCCTTTCCATCTTTGCTTAAAACTAATCCAATTTTTCCTTCCGGAATTATTGTAAATGCAGTCATATCAACTGAATACTGCCAAATCCACATTCCCCAATACAATCCTGGCGCCAAAGTTTGCGCTTGAAATCCTGCTTCGCCTTTTGTGGCAATTATTCTGCTGTCTGGCAAAGATTTATCAGCTCCAAAAAGAACGAATTTCTTGGTTACTAGACCTATTTTATCTTCTGGAACTATTACCATTCCGAAGAAAACTCTTAAAACAAATTTGTAAAGAACTATGGATATTACAATTAAAAATACCCACCAAAAATCAAAAATTGTTGTCATATATATTTAGATAAATTTATTAATGATTCTGAATTTCAAAATCATTAATTATACGATTAGGTTTGTTAAAAGTTACAAAATATTTAAAATTTATTTTCAAATAAAAAAAAACTCCAAGTTTCCTTGAAGTTTAAATTTAATATATTAAATCTAATATCTAATATTATTCTGATTCATCCATAGTATGATAAACGTTCATCACATCATCATCTTCTTCAATTTTTTCTATAAGCTTTTCAACATCAGCAATTTCGGCTTCGGTAAGTTTTTTTGTTACTTGCGGAATTCGCTCAAATCCAGAGGATAAAATTTCAATTCCACGACTTTCCAATTCTTTTTGAATAGCACCAAAACTTTCAAATGGCGCATAAATTAAAATTCCATCTTCATCAGCAAAAATTTCTTCGGCACCAAAATCTATAAATTCCAATTCCATTTCTTCAACATCTTGATTGTTATTTGAAATTCTAAAATTACAAGTATGATCAAACATAAATTCTACCGAACCTTGAGTTCCTAAAGTACCGTTACATTTATTAAAATAGCTTCTAATATTGGCAACAGTCCTGTTATTATTATCAGTTGCAGTTTCTATTAAAATAGCAATTCCGTGTGGCGCATAACCTTCAAAAAGTTGTTCTTTGTAGTTGGCAGTATCTTTATCTGTAGCTTTTTTAATGGCACGTTCTACATTTTCTTTTGGCATATTTACTGCCTTAGAATTCTGAATAACAGCACGTAATCTAGAATTGGCTTCTGGATTTGGTCCTCCTTCTTTTACTGCCATTACAATATCTTTTCCTATTCTTGTAAACGCTTTTGCCATCGCCGACCAGCGTTTCATTTTTCTTCCTTTTCTAAATTCGAATGCTCTTCCCATTTTTATTATTTAATCTGAACTTGTTTCAGATTCTGTTTATTGATTATTTATAGTTAAATTTAAAAGTATATTTTTTAATATAAAGATTTAGTTTGTGTTCCTTCGACTGCGCTCAGGATGACAAAGTAAAATATTTTCATAATTTATCTTGCAATTGAATTTGCAATAGACATTTTAATTTATTTATTATAAAAAGGCATTTTCACAACTTTAGCTGCAATTTTTTTATCTCTAATTAAAATAAAAATTTCACTATCAACAGCCGAAAATTCTGTTTTCACATAACCCATTCCAATAGCTTTTCCGACACTTAGCGCCATTGTTCCTGAGGTTACAATTCCAATTTTAGTTCCATCAGCATCAACAATTTCATAATCATGTCTCGGAATTCCTCTTTCTGTCAATTCAAAACCAACAAGTTTTCTTGAAACACCAGCTTCTTTTTGAGCTTTTAAATTTTCAGAATTTGTAAAATCTTTAGTAAATTTTGTTATCCAACCCAATCCAGCTTCAAGTGGCGAAGTAGTGTCATTTATATCATTTCCATACAAACAAAAACCCATTTCTAGTCGCAAAGTATCTCTTGCAGCCAAACCAACAGGTTTAATTCCGAATGCTTTTCCAGCTTCAAAAACCTTATTCCAAACTTGTTCAACATCAGTGTTTTTACAATAAATTTCAAATCCACCAGAACCAGTATAACCTGTTGCCGAAATGATTACGTGATCAATTCCAGCAAAATCTGCCACTTCAAAATGATAATATTTTATAGCAGATAAATCAATAGAAGTCAAACTCTGCATCGCTTCAACAGCTTTTGGACCTTGAATTGCAAGCAAAGAATAATCATCCGAAAGATTTTTCATCTCAACTCCCAAATCATTAAAACTTGAAATCCAATTCCAATCTTTTTCAATATTCGACGCATTTACAACCAGCAAATATTGGTTTTCTTTCATTTTGTAAACAATTAAATCATCCACAATTCCACCATCATTATTTGGCAAACACGAATATTGTGCTTTTCCAATTTCCAAAACCGAAGCATCGTTAGAAGTAACTTTCTGAATTAAAGCCAACGCATTTTCGCCACTAATTAAAAATTCACCCATATGCGAAACGTCAAAAACCCCAACACCACTGCGCACAATCTCGTGTTCGGCGTTCACACCTTCGTAGGAAACAGGCATATTGTAACCTGCAAACGGAACCATTTTTGCACCCAAACTTTCGTGAATATGAGATAAAGCTGTATTTTTCATTGTAAAATAATTAGTTTTTTCAAGTCGCTAAAGTAACTAAAAAATATAAATTTTTGAGCAATAATTTGAAGCTTTTTCCAGCTATACATTTCAAGTTTACTTGTAAAAATCTTTTTTTTTAAACTTTAAAAAGAGCTTCCGTTGGTCGCTTTTTTAAAGTAAGAAAAAATAGAATTTTCCTTCGCAAAGCTTTCCATTTTTATCTGTGCTAGAGCAACAGTGCTAAAAATAAGGTTTGGTAATTCCATTAAAATTCCGTAATTTTAAAAAACTAATCTATTACAAAATGGCATTTCCAATAATAATTTCTAAAGCAGAAATCTTAAAAATTTACAAACCAATTCCTTTCAACTCACACAAAGGAATTCAAGGTCATGCGCTTATAATTGGAGGAAGTTATGGTAAAATTGGTTCAGTTTGTTTGTCAGGCAAAGCAGCAATAAAATCGGGTTGTGGTTTAGTAACAGCATTTATTCCAAAATGTGGTTATACTATTCTACAAACAGCAATTCCAGAAGTTATGGTTTTGACAGATGTAAATGAAAATTTTATAACCAAAATTGATTTCAACTTTACACCAAATGCTATCGGAATCGGCATCGGAATTGGTCAAGAAATGGAAACCCAAAATGCCATTCATCACTTGCTTTTCGACACTAAAACACCAATGGTTATTGATGCTGATGCATTAAATATTTTGGCGTTAAATCCAGCTTGCCTTTCACTTTTACAACCCAAAACTATTTTAACACCACATCTAAAAGAACTAGAAAGACTGCTAGGAAAATGGAATTCAGAAGATGAAAAATTCGCGAAAACTATAGAATTTTCCAAAAAATTCAATGTAATAATTGTAATAAAAGGTGCGCCAACTCACATTATATTTGAAGAAAAAATATACCAAAACACAACAGGAAATCAAGCTTTGGCAACAGCAGGAAGTGGCGATGTTCTTACAGGAATCATTACAAGTTTGCTAGCACAAAGTTACGAACCAATAAACGCAGCAATTCTTGGCGTTTATCTTCACGGATTAACAGCTGATATTGCTTTGCCAGAAACTGGTTATCAATCGTTTATTGCGACTGATATTATTAATTATTTGGGAAAAGCTTTTTTAACGTTAGAAAATTAATTTATTCTGCTTCAGATTTATTGTACGCTTCTCTAATTTTTTGTTGATCCAAAATAATTTTCAAAAAAGCGGTACTTTGTTTTTCAACTTCAGCTTCAGAAATATCCAACGCTTTTGGATTTTGAACTAATTGCAACCAAGGTTTTTTTCCATCAAAATCATAACTTCCAAAAACAACAACTGGCGTTCCTTTAACTTTTACAGTTTCTTTATCGGCTAAAACCCATTGATCTGCCCAATTATAAAGAAACTTGGCATCTTTTTCTAATAATCGCAAACAAGAATGCGATGCAGGATAACCAGGTAATTCATATTCGTGAAAACCAACACCCAATTTATTTTCAATATTAAAGTTCCATTTTAAATCCCATTCGTCATTAAAAGTACTTGTAGTTTCTTCGGCTTTCCAATTGGTAAAAAATAAACCTGTTGGCGTTTTATCTTTTTTTCTTCCCATATTTGTTGGTCCAGAATAAGTTAAAATTCCGTTTTCATACGCTGCAAAGGTTTGCGTTGGATAAGAAAAAATTAAAATTTTAGAAACCTCTTTTAAGTAACTAATTTCCAATGGAAATGGTAAATAAAAAATTTTATCGCCAGTAAAATCAGTTGGAATTAAAATAGAATCCATTTTAACAAGATTCTTGGCATCAGTTCTATTTACTGCTGTTACTAATTCTAGTTTTGTAACATCTGTTGCATTATCTTTTAGCCAAAGTTTTGCATTTTGCATTGTATACGAAACCGATTTGGGTTTGTTGCGAACAACTTCTTTTTCTGAAATTTGGCTTTCGCTTTGTTTACAAGAAATTAAAGATAAGAAAGAGAGAATTAGAAACGTTGATTTCATTATTTAAGTTTTTTGTAAAAGTCAATATTAAAAATGCTTTTGGTTTTACATAATTATCTTAAATACTTACTTAACTTACATATTTAGAAAGTTTATTTAAGAAAAATTTAATATTATTGGGAATATAGACTCATCGGGTAGGTCAATATTCTTTATTAATGGAACTTTAAGTTTGTTGCAAAAAGTCGCATAAGTTGATGAATTTTTAATCTCAGTAGGTCTTGATGAATTATTGTTAGTTATTATTGATATTACATGAATTCTTAACGAGTTATTAGAGTCTTTTAAAGTATTTACAAATTCTTCCACAGTATTGCCACTAGAAATTACATCTATAAAAACTATTGCATCTTTAATATTTTTAATGTTTTCAAACATTTCAGTTTTGTTTGTTTCTTCCGCAGAATGAAATTTTCCATTTCCTCTTACAGGAAATATATAATTTTTAGTATTAGTTTGGACAGAAATCTGACTTGCTAAAATTCCTCCAATTACTTCAAGTCCGATAATAATACATTCTGAATTATTAGAAGTAATAGTTGACTTTAGATACTTTACTGATTTTTCAATTATTCTTGAAAGTAGAACTGGTTGATTCATTAAATTATTAATATTAATCCATCCCATAGAAGAATACACTTCATTTGTTTTAAATCTTCCAATTTTAAATAAATTATTATTAGTAATATCAGACATTATTTCGTCTTCTATTTCATTATCAATTACCTTAATAAAAGATTGATTAGGTACTTCTATTATATTTTTAACAAGATTTGAATTTTCAAATATTCTTATATCACTTGGGCCATTGCTTTCCCATTCACCTAAATTTGGATTAGGTTTATGAGTTTTAAAATTATAATTAAAAGTATAAACTGATTCTTTTATTTGTGATAATTGTATGACTTTACATTGCCTTGGAAATTCACTAATTGAGGAAATATCGCTCCCAAATCTTCCAGTAAAGACATATGTAGAATTTTTTATTTTTTTTTGATCTCCAGCATGAACATCACCATGAAACCATATTGTGTGCAATGTTTTTAAGTTTGAAATTCTTTCACGAAGTGAAGTTCCATTAATCCAAACATGATTTTCAGTCCAATTGTCTTCCTCAGAAGCTAGAAAATTTTTTTCATCTGAAATAATTGGAAAATGGCAACCAATTAGTAATGTAGACGATTCAGAAATATTTTTTCTTAAAACATCTGAAATGATTTCATCTATCTCAGAATCTGAAATTTTGCCAGGTTTACCCTTAATAGAATTTAAAGTAGAATCTATAGATAGATAAAATTCATTAGTATCTAATTTTTTTAAAAAATATCTATCAGAATATGAAATAACGTTAGAATTGAATTGAGTTATAAAATCATTGTAAGGTTTTCTAATATCTTTCGAATTTGAAAAATTCTCTAATTCTTCTTTCCATTTGTAATCATGATTACCTATGTTACAACAAATATATTCTTTTTTAATATTTAATTCTTTGATTAAATATTCTACGATAATGGTAATATTTAAATAATTTTCAATTTTTCCTTGATGTATAAAATCACCAGTAAGAATTAAATAATCTATTTTTAAATTATTTAAATTTATTTTTTCTATTAAATTATCGATATATTCTTCGAAAAATTTCCTTCTTAAATGTTCAGAAGTTCCTTCAAAATTATTTAAATGTAAATCAGTTAT
Organism: Flavobacterium sp.; assembly: GCF_043760115.1. Lineage (GTDB taxonomy): Bacteria > Bacteroidota > Bacteroidia > Flavobacteriales > Flavobacteriaceae > Flavobacterium. Next base: position 17,753 of record NZ_JAYUPK010000027.1, on the reverse strand, counting down.
ATGTAAAATATTTTTATTCATTATTTAAAATAATTTAAATTCTGCAATGCCATCAGTAACATCTTTTAAAGAGACTAAATAGTTTAATTCGAAGTCACTAAAAATTTCATTTTCAAATAAACTTCCTAATACTAATGCATGACAAAGTTTAGATCCTTTCATTTCCGTGTATGTTTTTGCAATTTTAATTTCCGTTCCACCAACAACAAAATCTCCAATATAAATATAATTAATGTCTTTTTCTTTTTGATTGATAAAATCTAAATCAAAAACTTTATGTTTTGGTCCAAAATGATCTATTGTTTCAAATTTTATATTATGTATTAGACCCAACATTGATGCAAAAGGCGCACCTCTTAGGCTGGCACTTAATAATTTTACATTTTCCAGTTTTGTAGCATTCAATACATCCTTCAATTTATCAGATAAAAAGAAAGTTAACCAAATAAATTTATTTGGATTTGAGATTATTTCATTAGAATTAAATTCTCCATTTGCAACAATTGGTGTTGAACAAAGTCTAATTTCATTATCGAATTTTTTAAAAGTCGAAGCAATCATACTTTTTATAAATATTGAAATAAAATTAGCTCTTTCTTCAATTATTTTATTATAATTTATAATTTTAGAATTTCCAATTGTAATTGTTTCATTTTTTGAATCACTTTTTAATTCAGCTTTAGAATCTTTTTTTGATTTATTAATTTTATCTAATAAATGATGACCATTTATAATAACAAGTTGTCTTTTATTATCTTGTAAACTTTTAAAGACACTATCCATCGCATGATCATCAATGTCAGTTATTCCATTAAAATTAGCTATAATGGGTTTAGTTTCATTATTTTCTTTAATAATATTTGACAGAAGATCACATGCTTTTTTTTCCAATATATTTAACATTGCTGTTCCGCTAACAATCCATGTCAAAACTTGGATTCTTGTATAAATATTTGAAGTTGTAGAATATGATATTTCTGAAACTTGATGTTCTATTTTCATATTTTAAAAGGTATTTCAAAAGTTATTCTACTACCAACTAAAAAAGAATCATATTTTTTTAAATAGCCTTTTTCTTTTAATGATGAATCAACAAATCCAGTTACATAATTGCCAATATCATTTACCTTAATTTTTTCAATGCTGAGCTTTTCTTCAACTTCTTTAGCTTTTTCCCAAATATCTTTTTTCCATAATATTTCACCGTCAAATGATGACATTATTACATATCCATCTGACAATAATATATCATTAATAGCTCTAAATAAACCTATTTTGTTTTTACTTTGAAGAGAAGATATTAAAAGTGCATTTAAGTTTGAATCATCTAAGTTATTACTTAAATACGATTTAGTATCTTTCATTGAACGAAGAAATCCACGACCACTATCGCAAACTACAGTACTTATGCCTCTCTTAGTTCTTTGTACTGCTACAAACGCAATTTCTCTACCATGTAATAATGAATTCACAACTAATTCAGATAAAGTAATTGTAAAAACGCCTTCTAAATTTTTATTCCATTCTTGATGAAATATCTTACTATTAAATATATTGTTTAATCTAAAATGAATTGAATGCTTAATTTCTTGTCTTTTATTATCTTTCCAATCAATTATTTGATCTTGATTATTATAATCAATATTTGGAAGGTCACTATAATAAAAAATTTTTGTGGTTGGACTTGTTTTATTATTATCATATCCACCTAACATTCCATTCCAATTGTATAAATCAAACTCTTGGGCTATCTTTAAAAATCCAATATCTGATAAAAAACCTTGAAATTCTGGTTGCCATAAAGCTATAACTTCAATAGGACTTCCTATAAAATCTCTAACTATTTTTGAAATTGATAAAAACGATGTTAATGCAGCAATACTAGCATTTTTTGGCGGAATATTTCTTAAATCCCAAACTGGTATTTTTCCATTTCCATGAATATAGCTATCTCGTAATAATTTAAGTTCCTTACCTAAATTGTAATTTAAGTTTGATAAATTAATTAAAGATCCAATATTAATAATTTGTTTTTCCATTATTAAATGTTAACTATAAATTTTAAACTCAAATATATAATTATTTTTAAGTTATTTATAAAATCATTAAATTATCTTTCAAATCGTCATACGTTTTAATTTTAATGCTAATTTTCTCTTTATTTAAAACACTTTCAATCTGTTTTGGAATTTCTAATTTTATATTTAAAAATGGTTCAACAACATCTAAAAACTTAATCGGATGCGCAGTTTCTAAGAAAAAACCAATTACATCATTATAATTTTGAAGTTCTTTTTTTAAACCTAAATAACCAATTGCTCCATGAGGTTCAGCAACATATCCAGAATTTATATAAATATTTTTTATTATAAATTTAGTTTCTTCATCTGAAAAAGAATAAGAAGAAAAATCTTTTTTAAATGCTTCTAAATCATTATTGTACAATTCTTGAATACGAATAAAATTACTAGGATTTCCAACATCCATTGCATTTGAAATCGTTGCTACAGATGGTTTTGGATTATAAATTCCGTTTTCTAAAAATCTTGGAACAGTATCATTTTCGTTAGTGGAAGCTACAAAATGGGCGAGTGGCAAACCTAATTTTTTAGCAATAATTCCGGCGCAAATATTACCAAAATTTCCACTTGGACATGAAACTAATATTGGTTTATTGAATTTTTTCAACTCTTTGTAAGCAAAGAAAAAGTAAAACATTTGTGGCAACCAACGAGCAATATTTATAGAATTGGCAGAAGTTAGATTTTTGTGTTTTAAATTAGCATCATTAAAAGCTTTTTTAACCATGTCTTGACAATCGTCAAAAACTCCATCAACTTCAAGCGCAGTAACATTTTGACCTAAAGTTGTCAATTGTCTTTCTTGAATATCACTAACTTTTCCTGATGGATATAAAATTACAACTTCAACACCTTTTACGTTTAAAAATCCGCTTGCAACTGCGCCACCAGTATCGCCAGAAGTTGCGACAAGAACTGTGTTTTTTTGATTTTTATCTTTATTAAAATAGGCCAAACAACGCGACATAAAGCGTGCACCAACATCTTTAAAAGCCATTGTTGGTCCGTGAAATAATTCTAATGAATATACATTTTCTTCAATTTTCACTAATGGAAAATCGAAAGACAATGTTTCTGATACAATTTTTTTTAACCCGGTTTCTGGAATTTCATTTCCTACGAATTGTTTAATCGCTTCAAAGGCAATTTCTTCGTTGGATAAATTTTCTATTTCATCAAAGAATGATTGTGGTAATTGTGTGATTGTTTCAGGAAAATACAAACCATTATCTGGTGCAAGTCCTTGAATAACGGCTTCTTGAAAAGAAACTTTGTTGGATTTATTGTTTAAGCTGTAATAGTTCATTTTGAAATAATTTTTCACACGAATTTCACGAATTCACACGAATTTTTTGCTAAATAATTTCACGAATTTAATTTGTGAAATTTTTTAATTCGTGCAAATTTGTGAAATTCGTGTCTAATTTTTAATTATGTTTACTCCATTCGGATTAATTTTTGAAATGTGCATATCAAATTCAATTCCAGTATTTTGATAACTTTCGCTCATGGCAAATGCTACTTTTTCGGCAACTTTTTGACATTTGCATAAAGCAAAAATACTTGGTCCAGCACCAGAAATTCCAGAACCTAAAGCACCATTTTGCAAAGCTGCATTTTTAACTTGGTCAAAGTTAGGAATTAAATGTTTTCGCAATGGTTCAATTAGCACATCATTTAGTGATCGACCAATTAAATTATAATCGTTTGTGTATAAACCAGCAATTAATCCACCCAAATTTCCAGTTTGAGTTATTGCATCTTTTAAAGAAATCATTGGATGTAAAACTGCTCTAGCATCAGAAGTTTTTACTTCGATATTTGGATGCAAAACCACAGCATAAATTTCGCTTGGTGCATCAATTCTAATCACATCCAAAGGATTGTAACCGCGAACCAAAGTAAATCCGCCAAGTAGGCAAGGTGCAACGTTGTCTGCATGTTCGCTTCCGCTTGCAACAACTTCACCTTTCATTGCAAAGTTTACTAACTCGTGTTTCGAAAATGGTTTTCCTAGTAATTCATTTATTCCAAAAACTGCTCCAGCAGCACTTGCAGAACTGCTTCCAATTCCGCTTCCAGCTTTTATTTTTTTATGGATTTCTATTTCGAAACCGTGTTTAAACGAGACTCGATTAATCGCTTCTTTACAAATTGCCAAAGCGGCAACTCCTGCAACATTTTTTTCGGTTTCTAATGGTAAATTGGCGCCAGTTATTTTGGTTATTTTAATTCCTTTTTCTGGGGATTTTCTTATAATCATTTTATCTCCAATGGTTTCTAGGCATAATCCCATTATGTCAAATCCGCAGTTTAGATTGGCAATTGTTGCTGGACAGAATATTTTTATTTCATTCATTTATGCTGAATTTATTTCAGTATCATTTTTTTCACACGAATTTCACGAATTTCCACTAACTTTTTTTATTTTAAATTATTTCACTAATCTAATTTGAGGAAATTTTTAATTCGTGTAAATTCGTGAAATTCGTGTTTTTCTAAACATTACCAATTCTTATAACATCTGCAAAAATCCCAGACGCGGTAACGGCTGCACCAGCACCAGCACCTTTTATAATTAACGGTTGATCGATGTATCTTTCGGTATAAAATTCTACAATATTATCCTTTCCTTCAAGGTTGTAAAACGGACTTTCTTTTGGAATGAATTGTAAACCTACAGTTGCTTTTCCGTTATCGAACGATGCAACAAATTTTATGCGACAATCTTTGGCTTTTGCTTCGGATAAAAGGTTTTCAAAATGACTTGAGTTCTTAATTAATGATTTAAAAAAATCTTCATTATTGGTTGTTTCCATACATTCTTTAGGTAAAAAACAATTGTTTTCTATGGCTTCCATTTCCATTTTATAACCGCTTTCACGAATTAGAATTAAAATCTTTCTAGCAACATCAATACCACTTAAATCAATTTTTGGATCAGGTTCTGTAAATCCTTGTACGCCAGCTTCTTTTACAACATCATGAAAATTATATGTATTACTAAAATTATTGAAAATAAAGTTTAAACTTCCAGATAATACGGCATTAATTCTGTTGATTTTATCTCCAGATGCAATTAAATGTTTTAATGTATCAATTATTGGTAAACCTGCGCCAACATTGGTTTCAAATAAAAATGGCGCATTGTATTTTCGAGATAGATTTTTTAGATTTTTATAGTTGTCATATTGCGATGAACAAGCGATTTTATTACAGGTTACAACTGCAATATTTTGTTTTAAAAACTGATCGTAAATTGATGCAATGTCGCCATTTGCAGTAATATCAACGAAAATACTGTTGCGTAAATTCATTTCTTTTACACGAGAAATAAAGTCATCAACATTGGCTGTTTCGCCATTATCTAAAAGTGATTTCCAATCTTTTAAACTCATTCCATCTTCATCAAAAATCATTTTTCGAGAGTTTGACATTGCAATTACTCGGACATTTATTTTTAAATTTTCTTTTAAAAATTTCTTTTGCTGGTTTATTTGGTCGATGAATTTTTCGCCCACATTTCCAACACCCATTACAAATAAATTTAATTGCTTGGTGTTGTCTTCAAAAAATCGTTCGTGCAAGGTATTCAGTGCTTTTTTGACATCTTTTTCGTTAATTACAACCGAGATATTTCTTTCAGATGCACCTTGAGCGATGGCTCTAATATTTACATTATTTTTTCCTAAAGTACTGAACATTTTTCCGCTTATACCTTGATGGTTTTTCATGCTTTCACCAACTAAAGCTACAATACACAAATCTTTTTCGACAATACAAGTATCAATTTTATTTTGAGAAATTTCTAATTCAAATGTTTTATCGATGGCGTTTTTAGCTTTTTCGGCATCTTGATTTTGAATTCCGATACAAATTGAATGTTCTGATGAAGCTTGAGTTATAAAAATTACATTTATATTTTCTTGCGAAAGCACTTCAAACAATCGTTTGGAAGAACCAGCAACACCAATCATTCCTGAACCTTCCAATGTTAATAATGCAATGTTATCAATATGAGAAATTCCTTTTATTGGATTGGTATTTGTATTTGGATTGTTTGAAATTAAAGTTCCGTAAGCTTCAGGTTCGAAGGTGTTTTTTATCCAAATTGGAATATTTGCCTTTAAAACTGGCTGAATTGTTGGTGGATACAAAACTTTTGCACCAAAATGCGACAATTCCATAGCTTCTTGATAGGAAATTGTTTCAATAGGTTGTGCTTGTTTTACAATTTTTGGATTTGCAGTGAACATTCCGTTTACATCAGTCCAAATTTCTAATGAATCAGCATTTACGCCATTTGCAATAATTGCCGCAGTATAATCTGAACCACCACGACCAAGAGTTGTTGTATTTCCGTCTTCGGATGATGCTATAAATCCTGGTAAAAGTACTACTTGCGATTTATTTGAAGTAAAATAATTAGCAATTAAAGAATTGGTTTCATCAAAATTCACTACCGCTTTTCCAAAGTTGGAATTTGTTTTAATTAACTCACGACTGTCTTTAAAAGTACTATTCGGAATAGTTTGTTGTAAAGCAGTTGCAATAATTTGTGAAGACAAAAGTTCTCCAAAACTTGCAATTGCATCTGATGTTCTTGGTGATAATTCTCCCAAAAGAAAACATCCATCAAGTAAGGTTTGCAATTGATTTATTTGACTGTTTATCTTAATTAAAAGTTGGTATTGATTACTGCTTTCTATTAAAGTGGCAATTGTTTCAAAATGTTTTTGTTTGATTTCTTCTATACTATTTTTGTAATTTTCATCTTTTGATGCTGCTTTTTGTGAAGCATTTAAAAGCATATCGGTTACTCCACTTAGTGCTGAAACTACAACTGCCAGTTTCTCTGTTTTAGATTTTTCAGTAACAATAGTATTTACTAATTGAATATTTTGAGCGTTGGCAACTGATGTTCCTCCGAATTTTAATATTATCATTTTTTTATTTTTTAAACCATTAAGATAGTAAGGTTCGTTAAGTTTTATTGGATATTTTAATTCATCAATAATTATATTTTCTAAAATTTCAGTTTTAATAAAATTTTACACTCATTTTGAAAGTCCATAGAAATTTGATTATATGTGAAAATTATACCCCAAATGGGGTTGTAGTTGTAGTAAATGTTGTACCAAAAGAGTTTGTAACCAAAGAGTTGGTTACAGAAGTGAAGTTGTATTTTTGGCAATAGTTCAACATTATTTTCAAATGTAGTATTTTTTGTTAATTAAAAAAATTAAGGTTGCATTTTTATGAATATCATAATTTTACAACGTTATAGCTTTTTAAAACATTTTTTTAAATGCTATAAAAACTCAATGTTTGTCAAATATTCAATAAAATAAAAGCTACAAACCTTGTTTTTTAACAATCGTTTACGGAATTTTGAGCTCTAATTAAATTCCAAAATGGACAATTCGCATTATATAAGTTCAGAAGTACTGCATTTAGAGCAATTACAAGAAATAATTTCACAACATAAAACGCTTGCATTATCGGAAGAAGCGAAAATAAATATTCAAAAATGTAGAGCATATTTAGATAAAAAAATGGAATCTTCATCCGAACCAATTTATGGAATAAACACTGGTTTTGGTTCGTTGTGTAATGTTGTTATTTCTAATGAAAACTTATCGCAATTGCAATCTAATTTGGTAAAATCTCATGCTTGTGGAATAGGTGATGAAGTTCCGAATGAGATTGTAAAAATTATGCTTTTGCTTAAAATTCAGTCGCTTAGTTACGGACATTCTGGTGTTCAATTGCAAACGGTTGAACGTTTAATTGATTTTTATAATAATGATATTTTACCAGTAATTTATACGCAAGGTTCGCTTGGTGCAAGTGGCGATTTGGCTCCATTGGCTCATTTATCATTGCCACTTTTAGGTGAAGGTGAAGTAAATTTTGAAGGTAAAAAAGTACATTCATCGCAAGTTTTAAAACAATTTAATTGGCAACCAATTACTTTGCAATCTAAAGAAGGATTGGCATTATTAAATGGTACTCAATTTATGAGTGCTTACGGAAGTTATATTTTGCTAAAAGCGATGAAATATTCTTATTTTGCTGATGTAATTGCTGCAATTTCCTTGGAAGGATTTGATGGAAGAATTGAACCTTTTAATGAGTTAATACATTTTATTCGTCCGCACAAAGGTCAGATTGTTACTGCCAAACGCATTAAAGAATTGCTTGAGTATAGCCAAATTATTTCGCAAAAAAAGCAACACGTACAAGATCCGTATTCGTTTAGATGTATTCCGCAAGTGCATGGCGCAAGCAAGGACACGATTGAGTATGTGAAGAAAGTTTTTAAAACAGAAATCAATTCGGTTACCGATAATCCTAATATATTTATTGAAAGTGATGTTATTATTTCTGGTGGAAATTTTCACGGACAACCTTTGGCTTTGGCTTTAGATTTCTTAGCAATTGCCTTGTCGGAATTGGGAAGTATTTCTGAAAGGAGAACCTATCAATTGATTTCTGGATTGCGAGGTTTGCCTGCATTTTTGGTTGATAATCCTGGATTGAATTCGGGTTTTATGATTCCGCAATATACTGCGGCAAGTATTGCTAGTCAAAATAAACAATTGGCAACACCAGCAAGTATTGACAGTATTGTTTCTAGTAACGGTCAAGAAGATCACGTTTCTATGGGTGCAAATGCGGCTACAAAGTGTTTGAAAATAATGGAAAACCTAGAACGCATTTTGGCAATTGAGTTGATGAATGCGTCTCAAGCAATTGAATTTAGAAGACCTTTACAATCTAGTGATTTTATAGAATCATTTTTAAAATCGTATCGAGTAGAAGTACCATTTGTGAAAGAAGATAGAATTTTGCATTATGATATTGAAAATTCTGTGGCTTTTTTAAATAGTTTTTTGATAGAAGTTGAAGATTAAACAGCCAATTTAGGAACTTGATTGAAAGAAAAAGAAGAGATTTCTGTTTGATTTTTAGCTTGTTCAATAGTCATAGAAACTACTTTTCCATTAGCATCAAATTCTAATAAAGTATTTTCATTTATATCTTTTGTTTCAACAATTTGATTGTCATTGAAGTAAACTAAAAGCGTATCTGTATCTTCAAAATAAGTAATTTTCATAATTTAAATTTTAAAATTTCTATCAAAAAAAGCATTGTGAACTGTTTCATTATCTTCTAGAATAATAATTCGTAAATATTTTTGTACTTCTTCAATGTAAGCCCAACGTTATATTCTTCCATCAGTTTGTATAAATTCATAAACTGAATTATTGTATACAAAATCTATCCATTCAATTTTAATATATTTTCTGTCATCTCGTTGTCGAGTTGCTAAAAAATATTGTGTAAATTACATTTATTTTTTTAATATTTATTAAGTTCAAAATTAGACTATTTTTTTTTATATTTCTAATTTAATGCTTTTTTGCATTATGATATTGAAAATTCTGTGGCTTTTTTAAATAGTTTTTTAATAGAAGTTGAAGATTAAATACCTAAAACAATAATTGGATCAATGTCAAGTTTTTGGCTTATTTCTCTTGCAGTTTTTAAAGTTGGTTCACATTTTCCAGTTAAATATTCGCTAATTCTAGAAGTGCTTACACCTAATAATTCAGAAAGACGTTTTTGATTTAAACCACGTTCAAACATTCGCAATTTCATTGTGTCAGACAATGTAGGTTTTTTTAAAGGATATTGATTTTCTTCAAACTCTGCTAACAAATCCGACAAGACATTAAGTTCAATATAACCTTGCGAATCTTGATTTTCAATATTTTCAGAATTTTGTAAGAGTACTTCAATCCTATTACTAATCACGTTATATTCTTTTTCGGTTTGAATCATTACTAAATGTTTTTAATATCTTTAATTTTATCGTATTCAGAATGCGAACCTATAAACCTAATGTAAACTTTTTTAGCATTAAAAGAAATTATTGCTACTAAACGATATGTATTTCCTTTAATATTAAATACATAACGATTATTTCCTACATAATCAACTGAGTTAAAATCAGTTCTAATGTCGTTTAATGAATTCCATTGTTTACTAGTTACGGTATAATACCAAATAATTAATGCACTTTCTGAATCAACAAATTTTTCTGAAAATTCTTTAATTCTTTTGAAAGTAACTATTCGCACATTTAAATATTTAATACAAATTTAAAATTTAATTTTGAATTACAAAATATAATTTTGAAAAATGTAATACTATTTTTTTCTAGCAAAACACATTTAGAATATAAACCTTTAATCGAAGATGGAATTTTACAGAATGATATTGAAAATTCTGTGGGTTTTTTAAATAGTTTTTTGATAGATGATGTTGTTTATGAGTAGTGATTATAAGGATTTTGTATTATTAGGAATTGGATTCCTAATATGCAAGTTTTTTTTAAAGTTTTGGTTTTTTGTGTTTGATTAAAGTCAGGAATCTTTGCAAAGATTGGAGTATTAATTTAATTTTTTTATTTTGTGCATAAGGATTGCAAAATCTCGGAATTGTATACTTGTCTATGATTTTTTTGAAATTTCCGGAATATTTACCGCAATTTCTTTTTTCTCTGCGCCTTTTACTTTTCCAAATTTGTATATAACTATAAAAGAGAAATATAGAAAACAACAGAATACAATAAATGGACCATTATAATTTCGTTTATTCCACGCATATAATCCATTTGCTTCTACTGGATAAGAAATTTTAAACCATCCGTTTTTGTGAGTAAATCGACTTTTTTCTTCTTCATAATAACTATAATTATCATCATAACTAGGATCATTTATCCAACAATAAATTTTGATGCTGTAAGATGGTCTTAATTCTCCTAGCGAAATTTTGTTTTTAAATACAGATGTATTTACTAAACTATTAGGATAAAACACTTTAGAATATCCTTCGAATGGAAGTTCTAGTGCCAATTCTTCTAAAGATTTATTTCCATTATTTGTGACTGTAAAATACCAAAATGCTCCATAATCTTTATTTGGATTATATTTAATTTCAAGTGTATCAATTTTAGTGAAAAGTTCATCAAATTGATAATCAGATTTATGTTCTTTTACTAAAGTGTCAATATCGAATTTTATTTTTAAATCCTTACTTGACATTGAATTTATTACAGCTTTGTAATCTAAACTATTTTTATATCCTCGAAGTATTATAGAAGGAGTTTGGTAAAAACAATGTTTTCCGTTTGCTTCTGCATCATATTCTTTTTTAATATAATAATTATATAATTGGGTTACTGCCCACAGAAAACCAGCTAATACTGCTATTTTACCAAAAATACTCCAAAAATTTGAATTTTTATATTCCATTTTTTTTATCTTAAATCCTTTTTATAATTTTATTCAATTATTAAACATATGCAACTTTCCTAGATTAGAGTACACTAAATACCAAACTCAAAATCCCCAAAACAGCAGGAATTGATTGCACAAAAAATATTCTCTTAGAAACAGTAAAAGCACTATAAACTCCAGCAATAAATACACAAGAAAGAAAAAACAATGCCACATTACAACTCCAAATTGTATCAGAAATAAACAATGACCAGATTAATCCAAAAGCTAAAAATCCGTTATACAAACCTTGATTGGCTGCCATAACTTTGGTTTTTTTAAATTGATCTTCTGGAATGGTTTTAAAAACTTTTTTTGCTCTTGTTGTCCAAGCAAACATTTCTAACCACATTACATATAAATGAATAATTGCAACAAAGCCAACGATAATTTGAGATAGTAAGTTCATAAGGTATGATGGTTTTTTTATTAAAATTGATTATTTAATGCACTTCGACTTCGCTCAGTGTTACAAAATTACAAGTTTTTTATATTCATTTTTTTATTCAAAATTTCTAAAATCGTACTTCAAATATCGTACTTCATCCTTTAAAACTATTTCCACTTAAAATTTTTCTCAATAGCTTTAATCATTTCTCCAGCAATGTCTTTGTTGGTTGCACCTTCAATACCTTCTAGTCCAGGTGATGAATTTACTTCTAACAATAATGGACCTTTGGTAGATCGAATAATATCTACTCCAGCAACTTTTAAATCCATAGCTTTAGCTGCTTTTATGGCTATTCTTTTTTCTTCGGATGTTGGTTTTATTATAGATGCAGTTCCACCAAGATGTATGTTGGCGCGAAATTCTCCTGCAACCGCTTCTCTTTGAATTGAGGCAACTACTTTTCCGTCAATTACAAATAATCGCAAATCTTTTCCGTTGGCTTCTTTTATAAATTCTTGGACTAAGATGTTGGCATTTAAGCTTTTGAAAGCGTTAATTACAGATTCGGCAGCTTTTTTAGTTTCTGCCAAAACAACTCCTTTTCCTTGTGTTCCTTCTAATAATTTTACAATTAATGGTGAACCACCAACCATTTTAATTAAATCGTCAGTATCTAACGGTGAGTTTGCAAAACCTGTTGTAGGAATATCAACTCCGTGATTTAATAGTAATTGTAATGAATATAGTTTATCTCTAGATTGAGTAATTGCTGCAGCAGAGTTTAAACAATATACTTTTAATGCTTCAAATTGTCTCGTTAATGCGCAACCATAAAAAGTAATACTTGGACGAATTCTTGGAATTATAGCATCAAATTTATCTAAAATTCTTCCACCACGATAATGAATTTCTGGTGTGTCGGCATCGAGTTTCATATAACATTCTTTTATGTTAAGAAATTCCATCTGATGACCACGCATTTCGCCGGCTTCCATAATTCGTTTGTTGCTATACAATTCGGGATTACTGGCTAACAAACCTATTCGTAAACCTACTTTATTTTCAAATGAGTTTACATATAATTCTTTAAGATTTTCAGTTGTAGGTTGACCTAAAAGATATTTTTGTTCAGGATCAACTAAAATTCTACCACTCATGGCTTCACGACCAAGTAGCATTCTAAAACCCATTGAATCTCGATTAGTCAATGTCATTTCTATTGACCAAGTTTCGTTTCCGATGTTTATATTAGTCTGAATTACGTAACGTTGTTCTCTAAATCCGCTAGAACTTTTTACAATTCTTTTGTCTATAAGTAAAGCTTCGCAATGAATAACAGTTTTAAGATTATTCTGAATTGGATTAATGTCAAATTTTACCCAGTTAATATCATCTTTAACGAATGGTGCAATATTTATGGCGTGTAATGCAGAAGTTTTTGCGCCTGAATCTACACGAGCTTTTATGGCAGGAATACCAATTTCTGGAAACGAACACCATTCTTCTGATCCTAATATTATTTTGTTTTCTGGCATTTTATATGAAATTTTAAGCCACGAAATACAAGAATTTTCACTAATTATATTGTGTAATTCAGGTATTTCGTGGCTGAAATGTTGATCTTTTTATATATCGATTGTTATTTCTTTTTTTGGAATATCAATACAGAATTTATTGTCTTTTAGAAAATTTAATCCAATAACTCCATCATAATCAGAAATTATTCCATGAGATAAGAAATCGTAAACTTGAACTTCAAAATTATTTTTCGTAATTCCCAAACAGTCTATTTTTTCAATATCATAACGTTCAACAATTATTATTCCGTTGGCGGTTTCAATTTCTAATTCTCCTTTGCTATTTTTTAATTCATATCCACTAAAGTATAAAACATTACTGTCTATAGTACAATGAGTTGCTGCTGTATCTAATGCTAATCTAAATTTAAATTTGTTTAAAATTGTTGCATTTACAATTATTACATCTTCCTCTGAAAGTAATTCGAAGTTAAATTCTCTCATAACCTTCTTAAAATTCCATTTGTTCTAATTTTCTTTATATTTCCTGCATAGATTATAGTTACAGTTTTAAAATTATCAGTCATAGTTCTACCTAGATAGCAAACCTCTTTTTTATCTTTACTATGAAAAATTGGAACACCAGAAATTACATCAATTTGACTTTCATCCATTGTTGGGTTTCCCAATAAAACCCATTCATCAGGAAATAAATTTTTAATTTCTTTAATTGATGTGTTTTCCATAGAACCTTTAGTTTTCTAATATTTTATTAAAGAAATGTTTCTCTTTTATATTTATTTTATAAACCATTAAGAGAATAAGTTTCATTAAGCAATACTAACTTATTTCCTTAATTTCTTAATGGTTTTTTTTAAATATTTTATTTAATTCCTAACTAGTTGGTTCACCAGCTTTTTGAACTTTTACAGTCAATTCTTGCGAACCTTCTTCTATATCCATAAATATTTCGTCTCCAGATGCAATTTTAGATGTGATAATTTCTTCTGCTAAAGCATCTTCTACATATTTCTGAATAGCTCTTTTTAAAGGTCTTGCTCCAAATTGTCTGTCAAATCCTTTTTCTGCAATAAATGCTTTTGCTTTATCAGATAAATCTAAATTGTATCCTAATTCTTTAACTCTAGAATATAATTTTTTCAATTCAATTTCGATAATTACATCAATATCTTCTTTCTCTAAAGCATTGAAAACTATAACATCATCAATTCTATTTAAGAATTCTGGAGCAAATGTTTTCTTTAAAGCATTTTCAATTATTCCTTTAGAATTATCATCAGCATTAGCAACTCTTGCTGCTGTTCCAAATCCAACACCTTGACCAAAATCTTTTAATTGACGAGCACCAACATTGGATGTCATTATGATAATTGTATTCTTAAAATCGATTTTTCTTCCTAAACTATCAGTTAAATAACCATCGTCAAGAACTTGCAACATCATATTGAAAACATCTGGATGTGCTTTTTCAATTTCGTCAAGAAGTACTACACAATATGGTTTTCTTCTAACTTTTTCTGTTAATTGTCCACCTTCTTCATAACCAACATATCCTGGAGGTGCACCTATTAATCTAGAAATCGCGAATTTTTCCATGTATTCACTCATATCAATACGAATCAAAGCGTCTTCGGAATCGAATAATTCTTTCGCTAAAACTTTCGCCAATTGTGTTTTTCCAACTCCAGTTTGACCAAGAAATATAAACGAACCAATTGGACGATTTGGATCTTTCAATCCGGCACGATTTCTTTGAATAGAACGAGCAATTTTTAATACAGCTTCGTTTTGTCCAACTACCTTTTTTTGAAGTAGTTCAGGTAAGTTAGCTAACTTGTTACTTTCAGTTTGAGCTATTCTATTTACAGGAATTCCTGTCATCATAGAAACTACATCGGCAACATTGTCTTCTGTAACTTCTATTCTGTTATTTTTAGAATCTTCTTCCCATTGTTCTTGAGCTATTGCAAGGTCTTTTTCTAATTTTTTTTCATCATCACGAAGTTTTGCCGCTTCTTCATATTTCTGTCTTTTTACAACAGAATTTTTCAGTTCGCGTACTTCTTCTAATTGACGTTCTAAATCAAGAATTTGTTTAGGAACATCAATATTTGTAATGTGAACTCTTGAACCAGCTTCGTCAAGTGCATCAATAGCTTTGTCTGGTAAAAAACGTTCCGACATGTATCTGTCAGTCAATTTTACACAAGCTTCAATTGCTTCTTGAGAATAAACAACATTATGGTGATCTTCGTATTTATTTTTGATGTTATTCAAAATAATAATCGTTTCATCAACAGAAGTTGGTTCTACAATTACCTTTTGAAAACGTCTTTCCAATGCGCCATCTTTCTCTATATATTGTCTATATTCATCAAGAGTTGTTGCTCCAATACATTGAATTTCTCCACGAGCCAATGCAGGTTTGAACATATTTGATGCATCAAGTGAACCAGTTGCTCCACCAGCACCAACTATAGTATGAATTTCATCAATAAAAAGAATAATATCATCGTTCTTTTCAAGTTCATTCATAACAGCTTTCATTCGTTCTTCAAATTGTCCTCTGTATTTTGTACCAGCAACTAAACTGGCTAAATCTAATGTAACAACTCGTTTTCCAAATAAAATTCTTGAAACTTTCTTTTGGATAATTCTTAGAGCTAAACCTTCTGCAATAGCAGATTTTCCAACTCCAGGTTCACCAATTAAAAGTGGATTGTTCTTTTTTCTACGGCTTAAAATTTGTGAAACTCTTTCTATTTCTTTTTCACGACCAACAACTGGATCTAATTTTCCTTCTTCCGCCATTTCAGTTAAATCGCGTCCAAAATTATCTAAAACAGGAGTTTTAGATTTTTTATTAGATTTATTGGCAGGTGAATTAAAATTATCGCCTTTCAAACTGTCATCTTGTCCTGAATCTTCATTAAAAGATTCGTTTCTTGGTAAATTTTCTAAAAATTCTTCTTCTTTTGGTGTCATATCTAAATAGTGTTCTTTGGCTACTTCATAATCAATTTTGAGTTTATTAAGTAGTTTAGTTGTAGGATCATTTTCGTTTCTCAATATACATAGCAGTAAATGTGCGGTGCTAATTGAAGTGCTTTGAAATACTTTAGCTTCAAGAAAAGTAGTTTTTAAAGCTCTTTCTGCTTGACGCGTTAAGTGTAAATTCTTTTTATCAATACTGGTTTCAATATTAGGATTTGGCGGACTTAAAACTTCTACTTTACGTCTCAAATGATCCAAATCTATAGACAAACTGTTTAAAATTGATATTGCTTTGCCGTTACCATCACGAAGAATTCCAAGCATAAGATGTTCAGTGCCAATAAAATCATGACCCAAACGCAATGCTTCTTCTTTGCTATAAGTAATAACATCTTTTACTCTTGGTGAAAAATTATCATCCATTATTATATATATTATTGATGTAAATTTAGTGAATTACAAGTAGAATTACAAAAATCGTTCCGTGTAAATGTACTGTCAGCTAATTGACGAAAAAATAGTCAGATATAAAAGTGGTTTGTCAGTATATTTATTAACTATTATTAAGGTACAATTTGTTAATAAATCATTGAAATAAGATGTTAAATTTACTTTTAAAAATAGTTAAAAAGTGTATCTTGCGCGTTAGAATTAAAAATAAATTATTTTAAAATTATATAAATATGTCTGACGGAGAAAAGTTAATTCCTATTAACATTGAAGATGAAATGAAATCAGCTTACATTGATTATTCAATGTCTGTAATTGTTTCAAGAGCATTGCCAGATGTGCGCGACGGTTTAAAACCAGTACACAGAAGAGTTTTGTATGGAATGTATGATTTAGGAGTTTTTTCTAACAAAGCCCATAAAAAATCCGCAAGAATTGTTGGAGAAGTTTTAGGAAAGTATCATCCACACGGTGACACATCTGTGTATGATGCAATGGTTCGTATGGCTCAAGAATGGAGTATGCGATACCTTTTAGTTGATGGTCAAGGTAATTTTGGTTCTGTAGATGGCGATAGTCCAGCTGCAATGCGATATACTGAAGCCAGAATGAAAAAGATTTCGGAAGAAATTATGGCAGATATCGAAAAAGAAACTGTAGATTTTCAGTTAAACTTTGATGATACATTATACGAGCCAAAAGTAATGCCAACTAGAGTTCCAACTTTATTAATAAATGGTGCAACCGGAATTGCAGTTGGTATGGCTACCAATATGCCACCACACAATTTAACAGAAGTTATTAACGGAACACTTGCTTATCTTGACAATCCAGAAATTGAGATTGATGAGATTATGAATTATATAAAAGCACCAGATTTTCCAACTGGTGGAATAATTTATGGTTACGAAGGTGTTCGCGAAGCATTTAAAACTGGTCGGGGTCGAATTGT
>NZ_JAYUPK010000026.1:0-28463 GCF_043760115.1 Flavobacterium sp. | reverse complement strand
TTTTTAAAGTTGGTAGGAGTAGTGCTCGTAAACTTTTTAAATGCGGTATAAAATGTTGATTTAGAGTAAAATCCGCATTCTAAACCTATTGCATTTATTGTATAGTTTTTATAATTTGAATCAATAAGTATTGATTTTGCTTTTTCAATTCTTAATGAATTAATATAGTCTGTAAAATTATACTCACTGTTTTGATTTATAGTATGCGATAAACTACTAATTCCAATACTTAATTCATTTGATAAAACATCTAAACCAAAATTAGCATCTAAATATCTATTATTAGATTCTATATGATTTTTTATTGTTAAAAACTTGTCGTTTTTAGGGTTTTCTATCTATATTATTTTTTTTTCATTTGACAATGCTTTTCTAAGTAAAATTCTTTCTGTCATTAATTTATAATTAAAAACACCTTGAAAACCTATCCAAAAAAGCAATATAGAACTGCTTAATCGTAATGGATAATAAATAAATATTTGAGGATTTAATACTTTGTCTAGATTAAAAACAATTGCAAAAACCCATGTTAATAAAATTACACTTCCTAAGTAAAGAAATTTCTTTATCCATTTAATGTTATCAAAACTTAAAACAAATGAATACATTTTAGAATTTTTAAAAACTAAAATAAAACATTTTCCAAAAAGGAATAGTGAAAACAAAGCGTTTGCAATTTCTTCTATTTGAGAATATTGTGCAACTATATAATTTTGATCATCACTATAATAAAAAGGAAATAATGTTATTCTAACAACTAATTCAATTATAAAGAAAATAGAACAGAACTTTACAAATGAAATTATTTTAGTTTGAACGTTTAAATAAAAACTTAAAAAAGTATAAAAAGCAGGAACAATTAAAGCATAAAAAGGTAAAAGTAGGTTTCTAATAAAAAAATTAGCATTTGTAAAAACATTATCAATTAGAACTATTTGAAGATTGTTTAAAGTAAAAAAAACAACTACTAAATTTAAATAGATAATTGATTTATCTTTTCCTTTCTCTGATACTATTGTTTTTGTTATAAAAAGTACACCAATAAGTACACTAAAAATCATGCAGTAATTAAAAATTTCTTTTATCATTGAATTTATTTAATAGTGGCGTTAAAAGTTTCCTTAGGTTTAAACTTGTTAAAAATAGTGTTTATTTTTTATTCTAGCTCTTATGATATAACATTTTTCTTTTATCCGTATTCCTTTGCTGTGTGCGTAAAGATGTTGAAATAGAACCAATTATTTACTTTGGAAAACAATTACGATTGATAAGACAATCTAAAGGTTTATCTATGGAAAAACTTTCTGAATTATCTTCATTTGAATATTCTCAAATTAGTAGAACAGCACTTGGTCAAATTAATACATCAATTGATACAGTCTTTAAACTGGCAAAAGCATTAGAAATTAATCCAAAAGAATTGTTTGATTTTGAGATATGATTTTGCAATTCAACTAATTTAATTTTGAGTAAAACTAAACTATTGAATTGATAGTGGTACAGGTATAAATACGTGGTTTTAAAGTTTTTAAAAAAATTATTTCACTTTTTCAGCATAAACCATATAATATCTAGGCGTAAAGTAACGCAACAAAGGACGTATTCCAAATTTCTTTACTGGATTAGTAAATTTTTGTCTGTCAATAATTTTCCATCCTGTTTTTTCTAAAAGCCAATCCAGTTGCCAATCTTCAAATTCGTGGTAATGTCTGTCCCACATATCGGTTTTACTTCTGTACGCAGGCGAAAACCACAATCGCATTGGTATGGAAATAAAAAGCTTATCAGATTTTACATTTTGTAAAACAGTAAACGGATTTAATAAATGCTCAAAAATTTCGAATGCCGTAAAAACTGTATATTCTTCATTTTGCAAAGCCAATTGATTTACGTCAACATCTTCGCCAGTGGTATTTTTTACTTTAAAACCATTTTCTTCCATAATTTTAGAAAACGGATTTGGCACACCAAGATCTAAAATAACTTCATTCGTAGTAATGTGTTTTTCTAAAAATTCTAAAGTGTGCTTAAAGCGTTTGTTGGGAAATGTTTTTTCGTACATTCTTTAAGTTTGTTGTTTATAGTTTGTTGTTTATAGTTTAAGGTGTAATTATAGTTAAACTAAAACAATAAATATTTTGATTTTATTTTACAAAGTTAAGTAAAGTTTTTACTTAGTGTTAAAATTTGAATTCAGAAATTAAATTTTGTAGCGAATTTATAGTAGCCGTGATAGTAATGGAAAACCTTTATATAAAAATGGCTATTTTTTCTTGAAATATAAAAACGACCAACGGAAGTTCTTTATATTTTATAGAAAAAAAGCTGTTTTTAATAAAGTTTGGAATGTATAGCAGGATTAGCTTCTAATGAAAAATTTACAATTTGTAAACAATTGCGTTTACATTCATTCCTGCGCCAACTGAAGCAAACATAATTACGTCGCCTTTATTGAGTTGTTGGTTTTCCATTTGGTTTCTTGTAATTAAATCGTACAAGGTTGGAATGGTGGCAACGCTTGAGTTTCCTAAGTTTTTTATACTCATTGGCATAATTCCTTCGGGCATTGCAAGGTTATATAATTTGTAAAAACGTTGAATTATGGCTTCGTCCATTTTTTCGTTAGCTTGATGTATTAAGATTTTTTTTACATCAAGAATATTTATTCCACTATTATCCAAACATTCTTTCATTGCTTTTGGAACGTTTATTAGTGCAAATTCGTAAATTTTTCGTCCGTGCATTTTTAAGTAACGCACATTTGGATCGTTATTTTTATTGAAGGAATTTCCAAAAAATAAATAATTGGCCTCGTCGTAACTAAATGTTGCCGATTCGTGAGCTAGAATTCCGCCTTCGTCATTGGTAGCTTCAATAATTGTTGCGCCTGCGCCATCAGAATATATCATTGAATCTCTATCGTGAATATCTACAACTCTAGAAAGCGTTTCGGCACCAATTACCAAACATTTTTTAGCCATTCCAGCTTTGATAAATGCGCTTGCTTGAATTACACCTTCAACCCAACCAGGACAACCAAAAAGCATATCGTAAGCAACGCATTTGGGGTTTTTTATGCGTAATTTATATTTTACTTTTGATGCCAAACTAGGCAACATATCACCTTGAATTGCTCCTTTTTTTACATCGCCAAAGTTGTGTGCAAAAATAATATAATCTAAAGTTTCTGGATCAATATTGGCACTTTCTATTGCTTTTTGAGCGGCATGAAAAGCCAAATCCGACGATTGTAAATCATCTGTTGCATAGCGTCGTTCTTCGATTCCTGTAATTTCTTTGAACTTGGTTGCTACAATTTCGTTAGATTGTGGAAAAGCAGAACCATCTTCGTTAAGAAATGTGTGATTTAAAAAATCGGCATTGGTAACATTTTGACTTGGAATGCAACTTCCAGAACCTGTTATTTTTATATTCATTGCAATGGATGTAAAATTCTGTGGGTAAATTTATAGATAATTAATTGATAAAACATCATAAATTTATTATGCGTGCATATAATTACGAAATAATTAATTTACAGTACCTTAAAATACTAATAATGTAATTTATTGGTTTTCTTTTGCGATTTTTATTTGTAAAATAGTCGCTAAACTTAACGCTTGTGTTTTTATTTTTTCGCAATTTTCACCTTTAAAATTCTCATCTACAGACGCATTAAAATGATTTATCCAAATTGAAAACAATTGTGGCGATAAATATTCTTTGGCATTTACATCTAAGTGAATTTGAGTAAGATTATTGGTATAACCTCCAGTTCCAAGAATTGCTTGCGACCAAAAAGTTACTAGAATAGGGAAGTGGTGCTCGAGATTTACTTTTACTACATCTGTAAAAATATAACTTATTGCTTCGTCTGAAAGTAGTTTTTTATAAAAATTTCTTACTAGAAAATCTAAATCTGTTTGGGTTTTAATATCTTGCATTATCATATTTTAAATTACAAAAATAATTTAATTCAATTTCTACATTACTGATAAAAATCATTTTTAAAATAAAAATAGGTTTCAAGGATTCTGAAATAAATTCAGAACTAAACTTGAAACCTTTTTTAAACATAATTTTTACTTTAGTACTTCGTACTTCAAACTTCCAACTTAATTCATATACGCCTCAATTGGCGCACAACTGCAAACTAAATTTCTATCGCCATAAGCATCGTCAGTTCTTCTTACTGTTGGCCAAAATTTATTATCTGCAATATAATCTAAAGGAAATGCAGCTTTTTCTCTGGTGTAAGGAAAATTCCAAACATCGGCAGTTAGCATTTGTAATGTATGTGGTGAATTTTTCAAAACATTATTTGGCTCTTCAATATTTACAGAATCTATTTCTTTTTTAATAGAAATCATTGCTTCACAAAAACGATCAAGTTCTGCTAAATCTTCACTTTCTGTTGGTTCAATCATCATTGTTCCTCCAACAGGAAAAGATACTGTTGGTGCATGAAATCCGTAATCCATCAATCGTTTTGCAATATCTGTAACTTCAATTCCATTAAGTTTAAAAGCTCTGCAATCAATAATCATTTCGTGTGCAGCTCTTCCTTTTTCTCCAGAATACAAAATTGGGTAATGTTCTTCTAATCTTGCTTTGATATAATTCGCATTTAAAATAGCATATTTTGTAGCATCGGTCAATCCTTCTGAACCTAACATACAAATGTAACCGTAAGAAATTAAGCATACTAAAGCTGATCCAAATGGTGCTCCAGAAATTGCAGTTATGGCTTGATTTCCACCTGTTGGAATTATAGGATTTGTTGGTAAAAACGGAACTAATTGTGGTGCAACACATATTGGTCCAACTCCTGGACCACCACCACCATGAGGAATTGCAAATGTTTTATGTAAATTTAAATGACAAACGTCTGCACCAATTGTTGCCGGATTTGTTAATCCAACTTGTGCATTCATATTGGCGCCATCCATATAAACTTGTCCGCCATTGTCGTGAATAATTTGTGTAATTTCTCTAATAGCACTTTCAAAAACTCCATGAGTTGATGGATATGTTACCATTAAACAAGATAAATTTGCCGAATGTTCTAATGCTTTTGCTCGTAAATCTTCTACATCAATATTACCATTTTCCATAGTTTTGGTAACAATAATAGTCATTCCTGCCATTGCTGCTGATGCTGGATTTGTTCCGTGTGCCGAAGCTGGAATTAAAGCAATATTTCTATGAACATCGCCACGAGAAAGATGGTAAGCACGAATTGCCATTAGTCCAGCATATTCGCCTTGCGCACCAGAATTTGGCTGTAAAGTTGTGCCTGCAAATCCTGTAACAACATTTAATTGTTGTTCTAATTTTTTTAACAGTATTTGATAACCTTCTGCTTGTTCAATTGGTGCAAATGGATGAATATTGTTCCACATTGCCATACTTAAAGGCAACATTTCTGCCGCAGCATTTAATTTCATTGTGCAAGAACCAAGAGAAATCATAGAATGATTTAATGCTAAATCTTTCTTTTCTAATTTCTTAATGTAACGCATTAACGAACTTTCAGAATGATAACTATTAAAAACATCATGTTGTAAAAAACTTGATTTTCTTTCTAAATTAGCATCAAAATTTGTTGCATTTGACAATTCATAAATTGAGAATTTTTCTTTTCCTGTTGCTTCTGCAAATATTGAAATGATTTGATTTACATCTGAAATTGAAGTTGTTTCGTTTACAGAAATTGAAATCGTTTCGTTATCTACAT
The DNA here is from genome assembly GCF_043760115.1 of Flavobacterium sp. Taxonomy (GTDB): domain Bacteria; phylum Bacteroidota; class Bacteroidia; order Flavobacteriales; family Flavobacteriaceae; genus Flavobacterium. The sequence continues at coordinate 22,726 of NZ_JAYUPK010000026.1, read as the reverse complement.
AATAAAAATTTACTTCGTGATTTTCGGCAACAGCTTTAACTTTTTGAGCATCAGCTTTTACTAAAATCGTATCAAAAAATGATGAGTTGGTTTGATAAACGCCTAGTTTATTTAAAGAATCTGCCAATGTTACTGCCGATTTATGAACTTTATCTGCAATAAATTCTAAACCTTTTGGTCCATGATAAACAGCATACATTCCAGCCATAACCGCAAGTAAAACTTGAGCTGTACAAATATTAGAAGTAGCTTTTTCACGTTTGATGTGTTGCTCACGAGTTTGTAATGCCATTCGCAACGCACGATTTCCATTGGTATCAATTGTTACACCAATAATTCGTCCTGGCATACTTCTTTTATAATCTTGTTTTGTGGCAAAAAATGCTGCGTGTGGTCCACCATAACCCATTGGAATTCCGAATCTTTGTGTGGTTCCAACTACAACATCTGCGCCCATTTCACCTGGTGAAGTTAATTTTACAAGCGATAAAATATCTGCTGCAACTGCAACTTTTATTTCATTTGCTTTAGCTTTAGTTATAAAACCTGCATAATCATTTACTTGACCATATTTTCCTGGATATTGAAGTAAAGCACCATAAAAATCTGATGAAAAATCGAAAGTTTCGTGATTTCCTATAACTAATTCTACTCCAATTGGTGTAGAACGAGTTTGTAAAACTGAAATAGTTTGTGGTAAAACTTCTTCAGAAACGAAGAATTTATTTGCATTATTTTTCTTTTGATCTCTTGATCTAACGTCAAATAATAATGCCATTGCTTCCGCAGCAGCGGTACTTTCGTCAAGTAACGAAGCGTTTGCAATTTCCATTCCAGATAATTCTATAACTGTAGTTTGAAAATTTAAAATTGCTTCCAATCTGCCTTGAGCAATTTCTGCTTGATAAGGTGTGTAAGCAGTGTACCAACCTGGATTTTCAAAAATATTTCTTTGAATTACGGCAGGAACAATTGCTGGATTGTAACCCAAACCAATGTATGATTTGAATACTTTATTTTTTTTACCCAATTCTTGAATATGATTTAAATATTCATATTCGGTCATTGGTTCGTCTAATTTTAAATTTTCTTTAAGGCGAATATCACTAGGAATTGTTTCGTAAATTAATTGGTCAAGATTTTCTATTCCAATTGTTTTAAACATGTGTTGTAGGTCACTTTCTCTTGGACCAATGTGGCGTAATGCAAATCCGTCTTTCTTCATCAAAGTAGGTTTAAAAAGTAAATTTTAGTTGTATTTGTTTCGAGTACAAAAGTAATTATTAAAGTTCTAATTTTGAGTTAAACAATACGTAATATTTTGAGAAATTGTTAACTAAAATCAACTCTTATTAACAGATTATTCTTTTCTAAAATTAAATCAAGAATAATACCGATGTTTAATTTATTATTTTATTATTTAAAAATTCTAAAAATTAACAATCGGTAATGATTAGTTTTGTAAAATGAAAATTTTTAAGAAACTTCTTGATTTTTATATTAATTCTTCCATTCACGTTGCTATTGCAGTATTTTGTTTACTTCAAATCACTACTATTTCTAATAATTTACATCCAATAAATTGTTTTTCAACGACTGTTTTTTTTGGAACAATTATAGGTTATAATTTCTTAAAATATTTTGATGTTTTTAGAAAAAAACGCTTTGATAAAAAGAATTATTTTCAAATTTTTGTTGTAACATTTCTTGCATTAATTGGATTTTCAATTTCTTTTTTCAGTTTAAAATTTGACATTCAAAAATACATTTTTATCTCAGGATTATTTGTTTTAGTCTATCCGTTTTTACGAAAATATGGTTGGTTGAAATTGCTTTTAGTAAGTTTTGTGGTAACATTTATCACTGTTTTTATTCCTTATCAAATAGAGGATTTGTCAACAAGTAACTTCACTATTAATTTAATTCTTCGTTTTATAATTGTTGTAAGTTTATTAATTCCATTTGAGATTTTGGATAGCAAAATCGATTCAATTTCTATGAATACATTGCCTCAAAAATTCGGAACAGCAAAAACAAAATTACTCGGATATTGTTTTTTGTTTTTTTATTCTATATTACAATTTTATTTTTTTAAATTCAATTTTGAGATTGTAATTTCCATTTTCATTGTTTTCTTAATTGGGTTTTCAATTTATTTTTCAGATACAAAAAGGAACAAATTTTATACTTCATTATGGGTAGAAAGTATTCCAATTTTTTGGTGGATTTTACTTTTGATTTTCAGCTAATTCTTTTAAAATTCTGTTTCGTTCAATAATAAAATTTGTTAGATGTTTTTTAAGAATAATTCTATCGAACAATCTTCCAAAAATCCCGAAAGGTGTTTCATAATTTAAATTATCAATCATTACTGTTTTACCATCTTTTTCTACAAAAGTATGTTCGTGTTTGAATAATTTGAATCTTCCTTCTTCCATTTCATCTACAAAATAATCATAAAAATCCATTGCTGTCATTCGGCTTTTGTGTTTTAAATAAAATCCAAAATGTTTGCCACGCCAAGTGACTGTTTCATTAAAATTTATTAATCCAGAAGTTATACCAGCAATAGCTTTTTCGTTGGTTTTACTTGCCGAATTTTGATGCACATCTATATTTCTTGATAAGTCAAAAACTACTTTTTTTGGTGCGTTTATTTTTGTAATTAGGTTTATTGTTGTCATTTTTTTAATAAATTTTCAAATGCTTTTTCTAAAGTAGAATATTCAAATTGAAATCCATTTTCTTGTAATCTTTTCGGAATTACATTTCGACTTTTCAAAACCAATTCTGGTTCAGTTCTGATAAAAAAAGAACCAATTTCAAGCAAAAATTTACTTGTAGAAAGTCCGAAAACTATTCCAATCTTAGTTCGAAGTGTTTTCATAAAATCATAATTTGAAATTGGTTTTGGTGAAACAATATTTACAATTTCACTCATTTGTTTTTCTATAACAAATTCAATTGCTCTGGCAAAGTCTTTTTCGTGAATCCAACTTATAAACTGATTTCCTTTTCCTTGTTTTCCTCCAAATCCAAATTTTGCAAGCATTTTTATAGGGATAAATGCACCACCATTTTTACCTAAAACTATTGAAGTTCTTAAAGCTGTTTTCATTGTCTTTGGCGTTGTTGTTTCAAAGAAAGCTCTTTCCCAAGATTTTGCAATATTCATAGAAAAATCATCGCCAATTTCTCCATCAATTTCATCCATTTGCTTGTCTAATGAAAATCTATAAATGGTAGATGTTGATGAATTCAACCAATGCTTGGGTGGATTTTTAGAATTTAAAACTGCTTGGTTTAATATTTTTGTACTGTCAATTCTTGAGTTATAAATTTCTTTTTTATTGTTATTTGTATACCTACAATCAACAGATTTTCCTGCAAGATTTATTAAAACTGATGCGTTTTCTAGTTCGCTTTCCCAACCAGAAAATGTTTTCGCATCCCAATTTACATATTTTACATTGTCGATGATTTTAGATTTTCCACGAGTTAGAATTACAATTTCTTGACATTTATCTCTGAAATGCGCTACTAAAACTTTTCCTAAAAATCCTGTTCCTGCTGCAATTATTAGTTTTTTCATTAGTTTAATTTTAAGATTATTAGTAAAGCAATAATTCTGTAAATTACCCAAGTTATTGTTAAGTAAAAAGGTAATTCTAATAATTTAATCCTTCTTGAATGTTCTATTAACATTAGTAAAACTGTTATTCCAAACCATCCTAAAATAAATAATTCTGGAATATTAAAAAATACATTTAAAATCAATATCGGAATCAATAGTAATGAACCCATTAATGAAACAGTCATTAAGTTACCAATATAATTAGTTATCACTTTCTTGTCCAATTTCAAGATAAATAAACTTTGAAAAACCATTTGTCCTAAGGCAAGAATTAACTCTCTAAAAATAGTTGATTTTGGCAAAATACCTATTAAAGTTGAAAATTTAGACAATACCAAAGTTGTAATTGTGCTCGCAAATAAAATATACAAAAACCTATATTTATAACTAAAATCTGGAACACATTGCAACTTAATTTCCTTATTAATTTTACTCGGAATAATTACTTTTCTGTTGTATGAAATGAAAGAATATAATTTTTTTAGAAATAATTTTATGGGTTTTATATTCCCAATTTTTTCCATCCAAGGAAATGAAAATCCTATTACTTTTAGTAAGCTTTCAATGCCATAAATTACAGTTTTATTTTCGTTATCTACCAATGCAATTTCGTTTGAAGCGCGTTTTACATCAATAAAATTATGTTCTTCATCAGATAATTGACAATAAGGTTTTTTACCATTTTCGTCTAGCATTCCAGCATTTATAAATCCAGAAGTGTAAATTCGACAAAGCGGACAATCTTCATCGTATAATAAAGTTTGGTTTTCTAAAATTCTCATTTTATAGTTTTTTTACCTTCAATTGTAATTTTTGAACCTAATGCTAAAAATGTAGATGTTGGTTTTAAATCTTGTAAAAATGCAAAATCATTTCCATAAATACTTTCAAAATCTACATCAATAGTATAATTTAAAACTTCTAATTGTTGCCATCTTGGATGTGTAACTTCGTATTCAATGGTTTTATTTTCGTTGAATTTTGTGTAGCCAAAATAATGTTCGGTAATAAATTCAGCTTCAGAATTTAATTCAATTGGAAGAGCGATTTTGTTAGTCGTCATTGCAATCGAATTCCATTTATTGTCTTTTTCCCACTCGTATTGAAATGTTTTTGAAACTTCATTTTCCGTTCTTGAATGACGCATTTTTAAGGTTTGATAATGTTCTTTATACAAAATGTTTGCAACTAAAGTTACAGCTGGTTTCGGAACAATTTCTTTTATAAAAACGGTGCCTCGTTTCCAAATTCCATTTTCAAATCGTTTTACATAAAAGCGTAAATTAACTTCTTCAAAATTAATATGAAACGGAATTTTAAACCCTAAAACTTTTACGTTTTCAAACATAAAACCAATTAAACTGATGTAGCATTTGCCGTTCCATAAATCGAGTTCAGTTCCTTTTGGAACGTATTTTTCTAGAATTTTCGGATTAATTTCGTAGTTTATTAATGCTAAATCGTTCCATTCTGCGGTTAGGAAACTCATAATGTTTTTCTTTTATAAATTATAAATGATAGATATATCGCTAAAATTAATGGAATTGGATATAGAATATAAGTTAATAATTCGGTGTAAATTATATTGACGTTATAATACCAAATAAAAAAAAATAGAACTACGGTTATTATATAAGTTTGTAAATATTTATTTTCAGGATTGTGATATAATAATAATAATCCTAATATTACTTGTATAAGTCCTGTTAGAATTGTTGATACCAATGCAGTTCCTATATATTTTTCATTTACCAAACTCAAAATTGCAAGTATAATTGGTAATCCTATTGCAAATGTATTTAGATATTTTATAATTTTCATAATATTATTCTATACTTTCAGAAAAAATTGAAAGTTTTAATTAAATTTTTTAATTTTATTTCATTATTTTTAAAACCAATTTTCCTAACCAATTGTCTTTAAATTCTGTTGCTTTCTCTAACATATTATCCGCCTTTAAAACAAAATCATACAATTTTGTAGTTTGGTCAATAAAATGATTGGCTTCATCAGAATTATTTCCATCAATTGTCGAAACTTCTTTTAAAACTTTCAATGCAGGCTTGATTTCACGTTTGCTTCGTTCTCTTGCAATTTTTACAGCTAATTCGTCTAAATCTTTTTCGGCTGTAAAAAATTCACGTCGTTCGCCTGCTTTATATTCTTTATAAACAATTCCCCAATCCATCAATGCTCGTAAATTCATTGAAGCATTTCCTCGAGAAATTTGCAGTTCGTCCATAATGTCTTCCATAGAAATGGCATCGTTAGAAACCATTAACAAAGCGTGAATTTGTGCCATAGTCTTGTTAATTCCCCATTGACTTCCCAATGCACCCCAAGTTTGAACGAATTTATTTTTTGCTTCTTTGAATTCCATAGAACAAATATAGTAAATGTTTTTGAATTTTCAATAATAAATGAAAGTTTGTTTTATATTTATAATATTGTTGAAAAAAAACAGCATATTGGTGAATATAATCACTAAATAATATATAAAATTGGTGAACGTAATCACCAAATATATATAATATCGGTGAATACAATCACTAAAAAACATATAATATTGGTGAATATAATCACTAAATAATATATTATATTGGTGAATAGAAAATAAAGTTATATCTTTGTAAAAAATTATAGTCATGATAATTAGAGATTTAACAGCAAATTTAAAGACAAAACTACACAAAGGCAAAGTCATTGTGCTTATTGGTCCGCGACAAGTTGGAAAAACAACTTTGATAAATGCTATTTTAAACAAAAGTGATTATTTGTTTTTAGATGGCGATGATAATACTGTTGCAGAAAAATTATCAAAAGCCAATACTGAGGATTTAAAAAGCATCATTGGAAATTATAAATATGTTTTTATTGATGAAGTGCAGCGCATTACAAATATTGGTTTGAAGTTGAAAATTATGGTTGATCAAATTAAAGATGTTCAAGTTTTAGTTTCTGGTTCGTCAGCTTTTGAAATTAATAATGAAACGCAAGAGCCATTAACAGGAAGAAAATTTGAGTTTCAAATGTATCCAATTTCTTGGAACGAATTTGAAAAAAATGTGGGTTTTATGAAAGCCCAACAGCAACTTGAATTGCGATTGCTTTACGGAATGTATCCTGATGTGATTAATAATTTTGGTAACGAATACGAAATTCTTAAAAACTTAGTTTCGAGTTATTTGTATAAAGATATTTTGGCTTTGGCAGGCATTAGAAAATCGAATGTTTTAGAAAAAATTCTACAAGCTTTGGCATTGCAAGTTGGAAGCGAAGTAAGTTACAACGAGATTGCGCAATTGGTTGGTGTTGATAAAAATACAGTAAATAATTACATCGATTTATTAGAAAAAAGCTTCGTAGTTTTTAGATTAAATAGTTTTTCTAAAAATATTCGCAATGAGATAAAAGCCAATAAAAAGATATATTTCTATGACAATGGCGTTCGGAATATGGTTATTGGAAATTTCAATACTTTGAATTTACGCCAAGATAAAGGTGCATTGTGGGAAAACTTTTTAGTTTCAGAACGGATGAAAATGTTGTCGTATTCTCAAAGTATAGCAAAACCCTATTTTTGGCGCACTACAACGCAACAAGAAATTGATTATATAGAAACCAATGCTGATGCAGTAAGTGCGTTTGAATTTAAATGGACTAATGCTAAAAAGGTAAAATTACCAAAATCTTTTCAAGATGCTTATAATCCTAGTTTTTTGGTTTTGGATAGAGATAATTTTAGGGGATTTTTGAAATAGAAAAACCGAAGTGAATTAGCTTCGGTTTTTATCTTTTATCGTCCTTTGTATAATTTGAAACACTATTTATATTGACTTCATTTCCTAAAAAATGTGGTTCTCTACATCTTAAAACATCAAAGACAGATTTTAAAATCGAAAAATATTCTCTAAAACAAACGTATTTATAATTATTGTATTTTCCAACATTGGCTGAAAACCCAACAGATTTAATACCAAGTTTATTGCCAATATAAATTGCTCTGTTAAGATGGTATTCTTGTGTGATTAGAATGGCACTTTGAATTTTAAAAATATATTTTGCTCTGTACATTGTTGAATAAGTATCAAATCCAGCATAATCAATATAAATTTTTGTTGTATCAATTCCTTTCGAATAACAATATTTTTTCATAACCGTTAATTCATCGTGTTCATCATTGCCATTGTCACCAGAAAGTAAAATTTTATTTATTTTTTTGGATTTGAATAAAAAAATTCCTGCATCAAGTCTGTCTTTTAAATATTTACTTGGTTTGTCGCCATTAATTCCAGCACCAAAAATAATCCCAATATTATTTTTTGGAAGGTCATTTTGTGAAGAATAGATTAAAGAATTGGTTACTGATTTTACATAGAAATTTACAGAAAAAAGAATAATTAATCCGATGATTGAAAGATAAAATAATTTTTTAAATTGTTTTTTCAAATTGATATTTTCTAATATTAAATTAATAACCCAGCACGTTTCAACAACGCATCAGCTTTCGGTTCTTGACCACGAAAGCGTTTGTACAATTCCATTGGTAATTCAGTTCCGCCTTTTGAAAGTACATTTTCTTTGAATTTTGTTGCTGTTTCTTTATCAAAAATTCCTTTTTCTTGGAAGTAAGCAAATGCATCGGCATCTAAAACTTCTGCCCATTTGTAACTGTAATATCCAGAAGAATATCCGCCAGCAAAAATGTGTGAAAACGAAACCGACATACAATTTTCGGCAACATCTGGATATAAAGTGGTGCCTTCAAAAGCGGCTTTTTCAAATGCTTTTACATTTGTAATTTCTGTTGGATTATTACTGTGGAAAGCCATATCCAATAAGCCAAAACTCAACTGGCGTAATGTTGCCATTCCTTCTTGAAAACTGGCACTTTCTTTTATTTTTTCGACATATTGTTGCGGAATAATTTCGCCTGTTTCGTAATGCTTGGCAAACAATGCTAACGCTTCTGGTTCGTAACACCAGTTTTCCATAACTTGACTTGGCAACTCTACAAAATCCCAAAAAACAGATGTTCCAGACAAACTTGGGTACACTGTATTGGCTAACATTCCGTGTAATCCGTGACCAAATTCGTGAAACAATGTTGTTACTTCATTGAAAGTCAATAATGACGGTTTGGTTTCTGTTGGTTTTGTAAAATTGCAAACGTTGGAAATATGTGGTCGTTCGTTTTTTCCGTCCTTAATGTATTGCGATTTGAAACTGGTCATCCAAGCGCCATTTCGTTTACCTTTTCTTGGAAAAAAATCGGCGTAGAAAATGGCAACTAATTCGTCAAATTCATCTTTAACTTCATAGGTTGTAACTTCTTCGTAGTATATATCAATATCGAAAACTTCGGTAAATGTTAATCCGAATAATTTATTAGCAATAGTAAAAGCACCATTCAAGACGTTTTCTAATTGAAAATAAGGTTTTAACTTTTCATCATCTAGATTGAATAATTTCTGTTTTAGTTTTTCAGAATAATAAGCTCCATCCCATTTTTCAAGTTGGTCAATTCCGTCCAAATGTTTTGCAAATGCTGATAATTCTGCAAATTCACGTTCGGCTGCTGGCTTTGCTTTTTCTAATAAATCATTTAGAAACGATTTTACTTTGTCAGGATTTTGCGCCATTCGTTCTTCGAGAACAAAGTGCGAATGGGTTTTGTATCCTAATAAATTAGCTCTTTCAAAACGCAATTTTGCAATCTTTAAAGTTATTTCTTGATTGTCAAATTCGTTGTTCTGGAATGCCTTTTTTCCTGCTGCAATGGAAATTTCTCTTCTCAGTTCACGATTTTCTGCATACGTTACAAATGGCAAATAGCTTGGCATATCTAAGTTAAAAATATAACCTTCTAAATCTTTAGTTCTTGCTAATGCTTTTGAAGCTTCTATTGTGCCTTCTGGTAAACCTTTTAAATCATTTTCATTTGTAATATGTAATTGATAATTATTCGTTTCTGCTAAAACATTTTCGCTGTAAGTGAGTTTTAGTTTGGCAAGTTCAGTATCAATTTCACGAAGTTTTGATTTTTTTTCTTCCGATAATAATGCTCCGTTTCTAGAAAAACTTTTGAATTTTTTATCCAATAAAGTTGCCTGTTCTATTGTAAGATTTAAATCGTCTTTTTGTTCGTAAACCGATTTTATTAGTTTAAATAAATCTTCATTTAAAGTAATATCGTTACTGAATTCGGTTAATAATGGTGTAACTTCTTGCGCAATTTTTTGCATTTCGTCAGAAGTTTCTGCCGAGTTTAAATTGAAGAAAATAGACGACAACCTGTCTAATGCATTTCCTGAAAACTCTAATGCTTCGATAGTGTTTGAAAAAGTTGGCGTTTCTGAATTATTGATTATGGTATCAATCTCTGCTTTTGCAGCTATTATATTTTCTATAAAAGCTGGTTTGTAATCTTCCATTTTGATTTGTGAAAATGGTGCTGTATCGTATTTTGTGTTGAATTTTTGTGTTAGTGTTTTCATTATGGCTTTAAGATTTTTATTCTAAACCATTAAGATATTAAGGTTCATTAAGTTCTTATATGCTTAATGGTTTGAAAATTTTTATTTTTTTAAATTTTCTGATGATTTATTAACTATTTCTTTTAAACTTTCCTTGTAGGAAATAATTTTTTCTAAAACTGATTTGTTAGAAGAACCGATAATTTGAGCAGCGAGAATTCCTGCATTTTTTGCTCCGTTTAAAGCTACTGTCGCAACAGGAACGCCACTTGGCATTTGAAGAATTGACAAAACCGAATCCCAACCATCGATAGAATTACTAGATTTTATTGGAACGCCAATGACTGGAAGTGGCGACATCGAAGCTACCATACCAGGCAAATGAGCTGCACCACCAGCGCCAGCAATAATTACGGAAATACCACGATTGTGTGCGTTTTTACTAAAATCGAATAGTTTTTCGGGCGTTCTGTGCGCGGAAACGATATCGACTTCGGTTTCTATTTCGAATTCTTTTAGAATGTCTATTGCTTCTTGCATTATGGGCATATCGGAAATGGATCCCATTATTATGGCTACTTTCATTAATTTTTGTTTAAAAATCTAAAACATTTATTATATTTTCTTTGATTTTATTTTTTATTTCGGTGGTTGCAAATCCTATTTTTTTTACAAATCTAGAATTATCAATAGCTCTTATTTGATCAATCATAATATCAGAATTTGTTTCTAAACCACAATTTCCTTTGTTAATTCTAACCCTTAAAACAGTAGATTCAGAATTTAATTTTGTTGTGATTGGACATACTATTGTGGAAGGATGTTTAATTTCATTTAAAAAATTAGTTTGTATAATAATTACTGGTCGCATTTTTCCAGTTTCTGTTCCGATTTGTGGATTTAAGTCTGCAAGCCAAATTTCAAATTGATTCATACAATTCGTCTATTTGTTCAAATTCTTTTAAAACTTCCATTGAACTTTCTGAAACTAATTTAGATTCAAAATGCATTTTCTTTTGCAATAAAATTCTTTTTTGAGCGATATTGTAATATTCTATAGCTTCATTAATATACCTATTTCTAGGTTTTTTAATTGAATTTAGAATATTTTCTGTTTCTCCAAAGATTGAATCATCTATTTTTAACGATATTGTTTTCATATTACAAATGTATATTTTTTTTGTATATACTAATTATAAAATATAATTATTTTAACTAATCACTCTAATGCTATTCTTAACTTCTTCAGCAATTTTTCTAGCAATTTCCATATTTTCATTTACTACGGTAACGTGTCCCATTTTTCTAAACGGACGTGTTTCTTTTTTACCATAAATATGTGGCGTTACACCATCAATTGCCATTATTTTTTCGATGTTTTCATATATAACTGATCCAGAAAAACCTTTTTCACCGACCAAATTTACCATAATTCCTGCAACTTTGCTATCACAATTTCCTAATGGAAGATTTAAAATGGCGCGTAAATGATTTTCAAATTGTGAAGTGTAACTGGCTTCGATAGTGTGATGTCCAGAGTTGTGAGGTCTTGGTGCTACTTCGTTTACTAAAATTTCATCATCTTGAGTTTGAAACATTTCAACAGCTAATAATCCAACGTGATTGAATTTTTCGGAAACTTTTAAAGCAACTTCTATTGCTTTTTGCCCCACTTTTTCATCGATTCTCGCAGGACAAATTACATACTCTACTTGGTTGGCTTCTGGGTGAAATTCCATTTCTACAACAGGATATGTTTTTACTTCGCCTGAAATATTTCGAACTACAATTACTGAAAGTTCATTTTTAAAAGCAATCATTTCTTCGGCAATACATTCTACATTAGGTAAGTTTTCTAAATCAGAAGGTGTTCTTACTATTTTTACACCATTTCCGTCATAACCAAATTCGGTACACTTCCATACGAATGGCATAACGATTTTAGATTTTTGATCAACGATAGCTGATTTTAGATTTTGTAAACTGGAATATTTTTCGAATTTAGATGTTGGAATATTGTTTTGAAAATAAAACTCTTTCTGAATTCCTTTATTCTGTATAATTCGCAAGGTTTTTGGCGATGGATAAACTTTTAATCCTTCGTTTTCTAATTTTTCTAAAGCTTCAAGATTAACCAATTCTATTTCAAAAGTTAACACATCAACAAGTTTTCCAAAATTATAAACAGTTTCAAAATCGGTTAAACTTCCTTGAATAAATTTATTGCAAGCTATTTTACAAGGTGCTTCATCACTTGGATCAAGTACATAGGTTTGAATGTCAAATTTTCTAGTTTCTGCCAACAACATTTTGCCCAATTGTCCGCCACCGAGAATTCCTAATTTAAAATCGGAAGAAAAATAGTTCATTGTTGTTGTGTTTAGGCAAAGATAGTATTTAAGAATTTATTATTTTTAAAAATTTCTTTACTATACATCTATAGCCAGGAGAAGGAAATTCAATTTCTTTTTCTAGAATAGTTTTTAATTCGGGATAAATCCAACTGGTTTTCTTTCCTGTTTCGATTAAAATATTTACTGCATGATGTTTTACGGCAACTCTGTAGTCTAAAATTAACCAATCAAAACTTGATTCGGTTATTTTTTCTAGTTGATTTTCAGACAAATATTTCTTTTTTAAATTGTCTTTAACTAGTAGCATCAAAAATCTTGACATAGAACGAATCGCACTATCATTTTTTAAATTGGATAAATTTTCGCAAATAAAATTTAAATAATTAAACGATAAATCCAATTGAATTTCAAATACTTTTTCTAGAATACAACACGCTCTAATGTGTAATTTATTAGAAATTTCAAAGCAAAAAGGAACTAAATCAGTAAGTAAATGAGGATTTTGAACGATAAAATTTCCGTTATCAATTCGGTTTTGAGTATGTGCCGAACTGTTTTCTATTCGTTTATAAAGTTCTAAATCCATTTTGCAAATATAAAAAATCCAATTTATTAATTATTTTTGCTTTCATAGTACTTCATACTCAATACATACTTGTATCTTTGCAAATTATTTTTCTAACCCAAAACATAATAAAATGATCCATTTACACGATAAAACTTTCGAAGCATTTATATCATCCGAAGAAATTGATTTTGCAATTAAAAATATGGCAAAGCAAATGGATGACGATTTTTTTAATGAAATTCCAGTTTTTGTTGGTGTTTTAAATGGTGCATTTATGGTAATGGCCGATTTAATGAAACAATATAGAGGAATGTGTGAAGTAAGTTTTGTAAAAATGGCATCTTATGAAGGTACTCAATCAACCAATGAAGTAAAACAGTTAATTGGTTTAAATCAAGATTTAGAAGGCAGAACTGTAATTATTGTTGAAGATATTGTAGATACAGGAAATACTATAGAAGAATTAAAAGCAATTTTAAAAGATAAAAAGGTAAAGCATTTAAAGATAGCCACATTATTTTTAAAACCAGATGCATTTAAAAAAGATATAAAATTAGATTACGTTGGCATTAGAATTCCAAATAAATTCATTGTAGGATATGGTTTAGATTACGATGGACTTGGAAGAAATTTAGCCGATGTTTATCAATTAGCAGAGTAAATAGTTATGAGTTTTGGGTTATGATTTAATAGTTTACTCAAAACCCACAACTCAAAACGCATAACAAATAAATATAATTTTTTCAAAATGATTAACATCGTTCTTTTCGGAAAACCTGGCGCAGGTAAAGGTACACAAGCTGAATTTTTAAAAGAAAAATACAATTTAACACATCTTTCTACAGGTGATATTTTTAGATTTAATATTAAAAACGAAACCGATTTAGGTAAACTTGCCAGAACTTTTATGGACAAAGGCGATTTAGTTCCAGATGAAGTTACCATAAAAATGCTAGAAAGCGAAGTAGACAAAAATCAAGATTCAGCCGGATTTTTATTTGATGGATTTCCAAGAACTTTGGCGCAAGCTGAAGCATTAGATGAATTTTTAAAATCTAAAAATCATAATATTACTGCAACTATAGCTTTAGAAGCTGATGACAATATTTTAGTTGCTCGTTTGTTAGAAAGAGGAAAAACATCTGGAAGACCAGACGATCAAGACGAAGAAAAAATTAGAAATCGTTATGATGAATACAACCAAAAAACGGCACCGTTAATGCATTATTACGATAATCAAGGTAAGTTTCACTCGGTTAATGGTATTGGTTCGGTTCATGAAGTAACACAAAGATTGAGTAAAGTAATAAATAATTTATAATAGTTTGTAGTTTTTAGTTTGTTGTTAATAGTTCGTTTTCAACAATAAACAATAAGCAATAAACCATAAACAAAAATGGAGATAGTAATAATATTTTTTCTAATAGTTTTAAATGGCGTTTTTTCAATGTCAGAAATTGCATTAATTTCTGCAAGAAAAAGTAGATTAGAAACTGCTGCAAAAAAAGGTCAAAAAAATGCCAAAGTCGCATTAGATTTGGTCAATTCGCCTAATAAATTATTATCAACTGTTCAAATAGGAATTACATTAATAAGCATTTTAACAGGTATTTATTCTGGAGATAAAATCACAACCAACGTACAATTATTTGTTGAAAGTTTTGAAGTACTAAAACCTTATGCACATTCTATTTCAGTCGGAATTGTAGTAGTTGTTTTAACATTTTTCTCATTAGTTCTTGGCGAATTATTACCAAAAAGAATAGGATTGAATTATCCAGAAACCATTGCCAAATCAATGGCAATTCCAATGAAAATCATCTCGCAAGTTACAGCACCATTTATTTGGTTGCTTACAATTTCGACCGATTTTTTATTGAAAATATTTAATATAAAACCAACAGCCGACGGTAAAGTAACTGAAGACGAAATTAAAGCCATTATAAAAGAAGGAACCGAAGACGGAGAAATTCAAGAAATTGAACATGATATAGTAGAACGCGTTTTTCACATTGGCGATAGAAAAGTAAATTCATTAATGACGCACAGAAGTTCAATGGTTTATTTGTCTGTAAACGATTCGATTGCCGATTTAAAAGCCAAAGTTTTAGAAGAATTGCATTCAGTTTATCCAGTTTGCGAAGAAAATTTAGATGAAGTAATTGGCGTAGTTTTATTAAAAGATTTATTTGCCAATTTCGAAAAAGGAAACTTCAATTTAAAAGCAATTACCAAAGATCCAGTTTATTTTATCGAGCATACATCAGCATACAAAGCATTAGAAAACTTTAAAAAATCTAAAGTACATTACGCATTTGTAACCGACGAATATGGTGTTTTTCAAGGTATTATAACCTTAAATGACATTTTAGAAGCACTTGTTGGCGACGCATCAGATTTTGACGACGACGAGTTCAAACTAATAGCAAACGACGATGGAACTTGGCTAGTTGACGGACAATATTCGCTTCACGATTTCCTAACCTACTTCGATATGGACGAACTTACAACCGATTACGAAGTCACAACCGTAAGCGGATTTATCATTACCGAACTAGGCACAATTCCTAAACAAGGCGAAAAATTAATTTGGAACAAACTAGAATTTGAAGCCCAAAAAATGGATGGAGTAGTAATTGAAAAAATTTTAATAAAAACATATAAAGATTAAAAAAGTAATCAGTGTTCAGTTTTTAGTATTCAGTTATTCTGTTTACTTGACAGTGTTCATTGAAAAAATAAAATGTAATTAGTTATAGTGTTAAATTTAGAGAATCTAAATCACTGATTACTAAAAACTGATTACTGAATACTTAGAAAAAATGACAGAAGGAAATTTTGTAGACTATGTAAAAATATACATAACCTCTGGTAAAGGCGGAAAAGGTTCAACGCACTTACACAGAGAAAAATTTATAGAAAAAGGTGGTCCAGATGGTGGTGATGGTGGTCGTGGAGGACACGTTTACATAAAAGGAAACAAAAGTCTTTGGACACTTTTTCATTTAAAATTTGTAAAACACATGCGTGGTGGTCATGGTGGCGATGGCGGAAGTTCACGCAGTACAGGTCACGATGGCGAAGATAAAATGGTAGAAGTACCATTAGGAACCGTTGTAAAAGATATAGAAACAGGAGAAATTCTTTTTGAAATTACAGAACACGGCGAACAAAAAATTATAGCGCAAGGAGGAAAAGGTGGTTTAGGAAACTGGCATTTTAGAAGTTCTACCAATCAAACACCAAGATACTCTCAACCCGGAATGCCATCTACAGAAATTGATGTTATTTTAGAATTAAAAGTACTTGCCGATGTAGGTTTAGTAGGTTTTCCAAATGCAGGAAAATCTACATTATTATCTGTTTTAACATCTGCAAAACCAAAAATTGCCGACTACGCTTTTACAACCTTAAAACCCAATTTAGGAATAGTAGCTTACCGCGAATTTCAATCGTTTGTAATTGCAGATATACCAGGAATTATTGAAGGCGCAGCAGAAGGAAAAGGATTAGGACATTATTTTCTTCGTCACATTGAACGAAATTCTACCTTATTATTTCTAGTTCCAGCAGATGCAAAAGACATTAAAAAAGAATATGAAATTCTACTAGATGAATTACGACGTTACAATCCAGAAATGCTAGACAAAGATAGATTACTAGTAATTTCTAAATGTGATATGTTAGATGACGAATTAAAAACCGAATTAAATTCGCAATTAAAAAAAGAAATAAAAGGCGTTCCATTTCTATTTATATCATCTGTTGCTCAACAAGGATTAACCGAGTTAAAAGACAAACTTTGGCAAATGCTAAATGTAGAAGATGATAAAAAAGAAAACAGTCATAATATTTAAAAATTTATAATAAAGTCTCGAAATTTTCGGGACTTTTTTATATTTAAAATTGTTAAACTCTAAAAATTAAGTTAAAATAAACTACAACGTTTTAGTTTTATATAATATAATTTTAAAAAATTTAATAAATGAATTATATTCGCACCACTAAAATTAACTTAACATTTATGAAAAAATTTATCTTATCATTAATCGTTGCCGTTATGCTTGTTCCAACAAGTGTAAAAGCTGACGAAGGAATGTGGTTTTTAATGTTCATTGAACGATTAAACCATCGCGATATGCAAAAAATGGGATTGCAATTGACTGCGGAAGAAATTTACAGCATCAACAATCACAGTTTAAAAGATGCAATTGTACAATTTAATGGTGGTTGTACTGCCGAAATTATATCTAAAGATGGTTTGGTCTTAACCAATCATCACTGTGGATATGATGCAATTGCAGAACTTTCATCAGCCGATAAAAATTATTTGAAAGATGGTTATTGGGCTGCAGATAGAAAAGCTGAAATGAAACCATCAAGTTTGTATGTACGATTCTTTGTGCGTATGGACGATTGTAGTAAAAGAATTTTAGCAGTTGTAAATCCATCAATGTCTGAAGCAGATAGAGAAAAAGCAATAAATCAAGAAATTGCTAAAATTGAAAAAGAAAATAACGAAGGTGGAAAATACACCGTTTCTGTGCGTCCATTTTTTCAAGGAAATGAATATTATTATTTTGTTTACCAAGATTATAAAGATGTACGTTTAGTTGGAACACCACCTGAAAGTTTAGGAAAATATGGTGGCGATACTGACAATTGGGAATGGCCAAGACAAACTGCCGATTTTTCAATGTTTAGAGTTTATGCAGACAAAAGCGGAAATCCAGCAGATTATTCTGTAGATAATGTTCCATTGCAACCAAAACATTATTTACCAGTAAATATAAATGGTGTAAAAGAAAACGATTTTGCAATGATTCTTGGTTATCCAGGAAGAACCAACCGTTGGATGCCAGCTGGTGGAATAGAGCAAAATGTAAAATTCGCATATCCTGCTTGGGTTGAAGGTGCAAAAACTGGTATGGATAACATGAAAAAGTACATGGACATGAGCGCTGATCTTCGTTTGGTTTATGCTTCTAAATTTGCTTCAACAGCCAATTATTGGAAAAACCGTCAAGGAATGATTGATGCACTTTCTAAATTTGGAACAGCAAAATCTAAGGCTGGTCAAGAAGCAAAATTCAATGCTTGGGCAAACAAACCAGCAAATAAAGCTAAATATGGTAATGTAATTTCTAACATTAATAAATTTTACGGTTTAACTAACGAAAAATCGCGTCACGATAATTACTTACAACAATTATTTAGAACAGCTTCATTTGGAACAATAGGAAGAACATTAGGAAAACAATTAGATACTTACGTAAAAGCTGATGCTGCAAAACGTAAAGAATTGGCACCTAAAATTGTTGAAATGGCAGAAGGAATGTTTGCAGACATGCATGTTCCAGCAGAAAAAGATTTATTGGCTGCGCAATTAAAATTGTATGCAACTAAATCTTTAGGTTACAATATTGCGCCAATGGTTAAGAAAATTGGTGATGAAAACAATAACGATTTTACAAAATATGCAAGCGCTGCAATAGATTTAAGCGTATTAACATCAATAGACAAAGTAAAAGCATTTTTAGAATTACCAAGTCAAGCAATGTTAGATAACGATCCATTGTATGCGATTTCTAATGATATGCTTACACATTTTGCAGTTAGATCTGAAGAAATTGTAAAAGCTCAAAACGACTATGGTTCTTCATTTCGTTTACTAGTAGAAGGATTAAGAGAATCTAAAATAGGAACAATAAAATATCCAGATGCCAATTCTACTTTACGTTTAACCTATGGAAAAGTTAAATCTTTGCCAGCAGACAAGCGTAATGATGCAACTATAAACAACTATACTACACTAGCAAGTCAAGTTAAAAAATACAAAAAAGGTGATGAAGAATTTGACTTACCAGTTAAAGTTCTAGAAATGGAAAAAGCTAAAAACTATGGTCGTTATGCTGATAAAGATGGTTCGCTTCACGTAAATTTCTTAACAGATAATGACATTACAGGAGGAAATTCAGGTTCGCCAGTTCTTAACGGAAAAGGTGAATTAATAGGATTAGCATTCGACGGAAATATAGAAGCGATGGCTGGAGATGTAATTTTTGATAAAAAACTGCAAAGAACAATCAACGTAGATATTCGTTATGTACTTTGGATAATTGAGAATTTCGCTGGTGCAAAACACATAGTTGACGAAATGACTTTGGTTAAATAAAAAAATACAATCAATAAATAAAACAAGACTCCGAATTAAGAAATTAATTCGGAGTTTTTTATTTTAAGCTACTTTATACTTATAAAATTAGTTGATAAATAAATATAAATATCTTACAAAAAAATTAAAAACTCGATAAAAAAACATATTTTATCGATGAAAGTATCTAGTTTATAATATTAACATAAACCTAACATAAAAGATGCATTTTCAGATATTTACTTTATAACTTTGTTGCTCAAAATAAATAAAAATATAATTCAAATTCAAAAATCATTTATGAAATTAATTTTACAAAAAAATTATTTTAAGTTACTAATTGCATTTGTTGTAATGTTAACTTTTTCTGATGTAAAAGCACAAGTTTATTTTGACTTGTCTACAGGAAACTATTCTGAATCTTTTACATCTTGGACAACGCCAACTACTGGAACAAATTGGTCATCAGTAGCAATTTTACCAACTGGCACAATTCCTGTTGCAACAAGAACTACAGTTGCCTCTACAGTTTTTACAGCAACTACTGCTGGTGGTGTTCAAAACGGAGCAACCAATATTCAGTTTTTATCAACTGGAGCAACAGCAAACACTAATGCTGTAGCTTTAGATTTAAATTTAAATTTTACAGGCAGAAATGCAGGAAATTTTAGTCTTGATGTAGCTACAGTTTTTAATGGAACTGGAAATAGAGTAGCAAGTTTAAAAGTATATTATTCTATAGATGGAACTACTTGGACTGAATTAACAGGAACAAATTTACCTTATGTTGCAACTAATACTGTTGTAGGAAGTGGATCAGTTTCTTTAGCGTTACCTGCGGCTTTAAACAATCAGCCAACTGTAAAATTAAGATTTTACAATTATAATGGTACAGCAAATGGTACAACAGGAAGTAGACCAAAAATAAGTATTGACAATGTTGCCATAACATCTACTGCTGGTGCCGCAACTCCAACAGTAACTACTTTAAGTGCCTCTTCAATTACAACAACTAGTGCCAATTTAAATGGAACTATAAATGCTAATACTACAACTACGATAGCATCTTTTGATTATGGTACAACTGTAGCTTATGGAAATTCAATTTCAGCTTCTCCTAGTTCTATAACTGGAACAACTCCTACGCCAATTACTACTAATTTATTTTCATTAAATGTAAATACTTTATATAATTTTAGAGCAGTTGGGGCAGAAGCAACTCTTTTTAATGGAGCTAATGCTACTTTTTATACATTAGCGAATGTTCCAAATGCTGTATTAGTTGATAATCCTCAATTAACTACATTAAATGTTACTGTAGATGCTGTTTCTCAAAATTCAAATCCTGCAATTACACAATATGCAATTCAAGAAATTGGAGGAAATTATGTTCAAGCTAATGGTTCTTTAGGCGCAACTGCTGTATGGCAAACTGCTTCTGTTTGGGGAACAAAAACAGTAACAGGATTAAATAACAATACATCCTATACTTTTAGAGTAAAAGCTAGAAATGGAAGTAATGTTGAGACTGCTTTTGGATTAAATGCTCAAGGAACAACGTTGCAAAATTTAAGTGCATCAGTAACTGTAAATGCTCTTTTAAATAGTTTTGGAAATTTATGTATTGGTACTTCTGCAGAGTCAAGTTTTACATTTGATGGTGCAAATTTAAACGGTACAAATTTAGTTATAAATCCAGTAGATGGTTTTACCTATTCTTTAAATCAGTTTAGTTATACTGCTACTTTAAATATTGCTTTTGTTGGTTCAACTATTACTGCTCAACAAGTATGGGTTCGTTTTTCACCAACGTCAGTTCAATCCTATAATGATTTCATTTTAATTTCTGGTGGCGGTTTATCTACTAATGTTTTGGTTGCTACTTCTGGTTCTGGCGT
The DNA here is from genome assembly GCF_043760115.1 of Flavobacterium sp. GTDB lineage: Bacteria > Bacteroidota > Bacteroidia > Flavobacteriales > Flavobacteriaceae > Flavobacterium. Next base: position 1,642 of record NZ_JAYUPK010000026.1, on the reverse strand, counting down.
TAACACTCCAGTAGTTGTAAACTCTGGAAGTGCTTCTTTAATTACATCATCAACAGCTACATTATCAACAACATTAGTATTAGGTTGTTCTTCTGTAACTTCTTACGGATTTGAATACAGTACAACAAATAATTTTGCTAATGGTACTGGAACATCAGTTTCTAGTTCAAATATTGCTTCTAATTCTTTTTCTTCTAACATTGCTGGATTAAACCCAAGTACTACATATTATTTTAAAGGATTTGCTTTAGATGCAACTGGAACTATTCGTTCTGTTCAAGCAAGTTTTGTAACAAGCGCTATTCCTGCACCAGTTGCAAATACTGCTAATTCAATTACAAATACTCAGTTTGATGCAAATTGGTCAGTTGTTACACAAGCTACAGATTACAGATTGGATGTAAGTAAATTTCCAACTTTTACATCTACTTCACCTGCAACTGATTTATTTTTCTCAGAATATATAGAAGGTTCATCTAATAATAAATATGTAGAAATTTATAACGGAACTGGAGCAAGTGTTAATTTATCTAATTATGAATTAAGATTATTTACAAATGGCGCTACAGTTGCTACAAATGCACAAGTTTTAAGCGGAACTTTAGCAAATGGCGCTACAATTGTTTATAAAAATTCTTTGTCAACTATATATGGTGGCGCTACAACAAATGGTACTGCGGTAAATTATAATGGAGATGATGCTTTAGGTTTATGGAAAGTTTCAACTTCTTCTTTTGTAGATATTTTTGGAAGAATTGGAGAAGATCCAGGAACAGCTTGGACTTCACCTGGTTTTTCTACTCTAGACAAAACCTTAGTTAGAAATCCTAATATTACTTCTGGAGTTACTGTTAATCCTACAACTGGATTTCCTACACTTGCAACTCAATGGACACAATTTAATATAGATACAATTTCAAATTTAGGTTCACATACATTTAATAGTATAGCACCATCTTTTGTATTAGGATATGAAAATTTATTAGTTTCAGGAACATCTCAATTAGTAACTGGTTTAACAGAAAACACTAATTATTATTATAGAGTTAGAGCTCAAAATGCTTCAAGTACTTCATTAAATTCAAATGTAATTAATGTTTTAACAGCAGTTACAAATCCAACATTTACTAGTGTTTCTCAAGCTTCTGGAATTGTTTGTGATGGAAGTTTAGCAACTTTTAATGTTATAGGATTAGTTCCAAATAGTACTTCTACTATAACTTATGATATAAATGGTGGAAGTACTTTAACTTTTACAAATTTAGTTTCAAATAATTCAGGTAATGCTTCGTTTACTTCGGTTTTAAATGCAAGTAATAATGGTCAAACACTTACTGTTTTAACAGTTGAAAGAACAGATTTAATTGCATCAAGTATTTTAAATTTATCATCTAGCAATACAGTTTCTTTAAGTGTTTCACCTAATGTAACTTATTATGTTGATGCAGACAATGATGGATTTGGAGATGCATCAATTTCAGTTTCAAATTGTATTCAACCAATAGGATATGTTTTAAACAACACAGATTGTAACGACAACAACGCATCAATCTACCAAAGCGCAACCTTATTTATAGACGTTGATGCAGATAATTATAACAATGGAACACAAATAGTATGCTACGGTGCAACAGTTCCAACA
>NZ_JAYUPK010000025.1:0-28600 GCF_043760115.1 Flavobacterium sp. | reverse complement strand
GGTTTTCGCTACGCGAAAACCGCAACCAAAGGATTTTCATTACTATCAGGGTTAAAAGAGTTATCATTTTTATAAAATTCTAATTTTAAAAACTAATTCTTACATTTACAAAATGAATATTCCAAAATGGCATACAAGTTGGTTAAACACATTATTTAAAAATAAAACAGAAAAAGACGAAGTTCCAATGAAGAAATTCTTAGTTGTAGGTTTAGGAAATATTGGTTTAGAATATGTAAACACACGCCATAATATTGGCTTTAAAATATTAAATTACTTTGCCAATAAAGAAAACATAACATTTCAAACAGCAAAATTGGGTGATGTTGCAGAATTTAAAATTAAAGGACGAAACATTATTCTATTAAAACCCAATACATATATGAACCTTAGTGGAAAAGCACTAAAGTATTGGATGGAAAAAGAAAAGATTGAAACAGAAAATGTACTAGTAATTACAGACGATTTAAATCTATCATTTGGAACCATTAGAATAAAACCAAGAGGAACAGATGGCGGACACAATGGTTTAAAAAATATACAATTACTATTAAATTCGTCAGAATATCCAAGATTTAGATTTGGAATAAGTGATGAATTTAAAAAAGGCAAACAAATAGATTATGTTCTAGGCGAATGGAACGAGGATGAAAAATCTAAATTACAAGAACGATTAGAGTTAGCATCACAAATAATTACTTCATTTGCATTGGCAGGATTAGATACCACAATGAATACATTTAATGGTAAATAATATATTTAAAAAACTAATAAGAATTTATTTTTAAAAAAGTAAAAGTGGATAGTAAAAAATATATTGATGTTAGTCAAAATTTAATTAAAGCTGCCGAGATTGCAATTGAATCTTTAAAACGATTCCCACCAAAAGAATGGGATAATGTATCTTTTAATCATACCCTAAATTGTTGTTTTGAACGTTTATTTTTGATTAAAAATCCTGAACCTAAATATCGTAATTTAAGAAGTTTAAAATATCTCGAAAAGGAAGTTTTTACAAGATTTCAAGAAGGTGCTGGTGAAAATATTGAAGAATTTTGGAGAAGGATTAAAGAAGAAGGACTACCAAATAAAAGAACAAATAAATTAAAAAAAATACTCAAACTTAAAAAAATTAATAATGATTTTGAATATGATTTTGTTATTGATGTAATTGTATCCTATCGTCAGGAAGGATTAATAACAGAAGAAGAAGTTATTTTGCTTAATAAATACTTGGGAGTTTTTGAACTTAAAAATATGTAATTTACTAAACTAAAAATCTAAATTTATATATTATGAAAAGACTACTATTTTTACCATTTATATTTCTGTTTACTTTTTGTAATTGTAAAAAAGAATTAGTTTCTAAACAAAACATACTACCAATGCAAAGTATCATTTCAGAATGTCCACCAAATGGAATATGCACCATTGAAATTTTAAGAAACAAATCGTTAGACATAAAAACAGATGATATTGGCAGTATTTACTTTACATTGATAGACAACTCAACTACTTCTGTAATTAGATACCAATACAATAAAAATGTACCTAAAGATTTACAAGATGGTCAACATAGAGAAGAAATAGTATTTGAAATAAATAATGAAACTAAATCATTAAATCTAAAAGATTTAGATTTACAAAAAACCAAAATGCTTTTTGGAAGATTATGTTTCTGTCGTGGACAAACAGGATATTACAAAGTAACTAGTGGAAATTTAAAACTAGATCAGATTGAAGAAACTTACACAATTGATTTAAATTTTAAAGTAACCCAAGTTCCACAATTATACAATACAGTACAGGTTTCTGTAAAATAAAAAAGTTCCAAATCTATTCAAGATTTGGAACTTTTTGTTTAAATAATATACTAATTATTCTACGATAATTTTCTTAGTTATTTTTCTATCTCCATCTAAAATAGTAATTAAATACATTCCAGATTGAATATCTTTAAGTTGAAGTGTTTCGTTAAACAAACCATTATTTTGGTATGATTTATTGAAAATTTCTCTTCCTCTCATATCATAAACTCCAATTGCAATTTTATCATTAGTACTAGAATTGAATTGTACATTAAATGTTCCATCATTAGGATTAGGATATACAGATAAGTTCTCAAAAGTAAAGTTATCATTTGCTAATAAAGTAACAACTTGATTGCAAATTTCTAAATTAATAGAATTTACAGTTCCGGCTGTACCTACTACCGTGTCTTTGAATCCAAATTGCCAATTGCCTTGTTGCGTTCCACCATTTAAAGAATTTAAATTAATACCTGTTGGAGGAATATATGTACCTTGAGTAGGGCTTGCACAAGTAAATACCGATCCTTGAGCATCAAAAATTACATTCATATTAGCATTTCCTGCGCATTGTTGTAGAAATAAATTTTGTAAAGCTCCACTTGGTCTTACAAATGCAGCAGTAATATTTTGCAAATTACCATGTGTAACATTCAATGTAATATTTACATCACTAATTGTACCAGAAACCGCTGGAACAGCAATCGATCTTATTGTGAATGTATTTGACCCATCTGGAATAGCAAATGGAGTTGTAAATGAATAAGTATTACAGGTATTAGTTATTGTGTAGCCAATAAAGAAATTTGTAGTATTAACATCATAATAAATATTTCCGGTTGGTTTAACCATAACTCTACATGTTTGTGAAGCAGGTACATTTGGAACTGTTATTGTTTCAGAACCATCATTAAGTACATTAGAAGCTAAAGTAGTCGGAAAAGTTAGTCCACCATCTGTAGAAAGTAGAATATCTACATTAGCTGACCCAGGTAAAGTATTTGCGTTATTTACAGCCCATGTAATAGTTTTACTTTCTCCTGTATTCCATGTAATACCTGTAGCATTTTGTGATGTTACATCAAATGGTCCAGTTGTTCCGCTAACTGTAACAATCATATTATCTCTATTAGTTTGTCCTCCATTTGGAGTTCTGTTATCTCTAACAGTCAATGCAAAGTTAAATGTTCTTCCAACAGTTGAAATAACTTCCCAAGTTGGCGCTAAATTATTTGCTAAAACACTTGATAAAACTGGCATGTATCTTTCTTGAGCAGAAGTTGGTGGCAATGATCTAAAATTTGGACCATTAGTTGCTGTTTGTGCTGGAGGTTGTGTTGATACTTGAATATCTGTTTGTTCCCAACAATAGGTTAAGGCATCATTGTTAGCATCTGTTACAGAAAGTGGCTTTAAAATAAAAGGAGTTCCTTTTGGAATTGTATAATCTAAACCAGCATTTACAACAGGAGCGTTATTTCCATTTAAGGTTGCTTGATCACAAGTTCCACCTGCACCTGTTGTAACAAAAGTTGTCATTTGACCAATACTAACAGCATGAAAATGCACATCAGAATTATTTTGAACATTTGGAGGACAAATTCCTGCATACGCCATTATTGTAGTTCCAGATCCTGGTTCAGCTGATGTTGTTGTAGATACATTACCACTACATGAATTATTAAATGTATGTCTTGCACCAAATTGATGACCCATTTCATGAGCAACATAATCAATATCAAAAGGATCTCCAACCGGTGCTGGAGAACCTGTTATTCCACGAGCTTTACTACCTGTGCAAGGAGAATTAAGCTGCGCTAAACCACCACCACCAGTACTAACTGTATGACCAATATCATAATTTGCTAATCCAATAATACTATCTATTGTAGCTTGACTCTCGTCTATTAAAAGTCCTGAATCATCATTACTAAAATTATCACTATCTACAAATATAATTGCATCATTATTGGCTATTAAATTCATTCTAATTGCCATATCTCTTTCATACAAACCATTAACTCTTGTCATAGTTACAACCATGGCAGATAAAACCGCTGCTTTTTTCTGAGCTAATGTTCCGCCATTTTGTCCAGCTGCATTTATATGAAATGCTGCGTATTCTATAGTACAAGCCATTGCTAATCTATATTGTCTAAAAATTCCATCGTTTACTAAAGATGTTGCTACTTCTTCAACTTTATTAGCAACTTCATCATTAGAAACCATACAATTAAAATAATTATCATTAGAAATATCACTTCTATTGTATACAATATAATTGTTTAAATTTTTAGTGAAGGTGTCTATATAATAAGTTCCTGAATTTCCAGACAAAGACATTGCGTGCAATCCAAACATAGTCGTACTAAAACGTATTGATGCTGATGGATCGTTTATTCCTTTACCAACATAAGATTTTAAATCTGGAAACTTATTAGCCAATTCTATATCCATTACTGGTGCTTCATAAATAATGTAATTATTTAATTTACCATAAGCATCAGGAAAATTGATAATTACAGAAGATTCTGAATTTTGTGAAGGAACAGAAGACAATTCATTCTTTAAATCATTAAAATTTAACGAAAATAATTTAAAATTAGTTGGCATAGTGCCACGTTCCATTTTTTGCAAAAGTCTTAATTCATTTTCTGAAGTGACTTTCCAAAGATTTTTTTGTGCAAACCCATTTATAAAAACAAGCGTGAACAAGGTTAAAAAAAGTGCAGTTTTTTTCATATTATGTAATTTAATTATTATATTTATATTTATTGTATAATTATTTTTTTGACCATTTTATTTTCTCCATCTTGAACATTTACAATATAAACTCCTGATTGCAAATTGTCTAGTTGTAAATTTTCATCGAATGCTGTTTTATTAGAATATGATTTTGAAAAAATTTCTCTTCCTCTAATGTCATAAACTCCAATTTTAATTTCATTATTAGAAGTTGAATTAAACTTAACATTAAAATTTCCATTATTAGGGTTTGGATAAATTACAAAATCTTGAATGGAGTTTTCAATAATATTTAAAGGATTTAAAGTTGTACATATATTTAAACCCCAAGCATTAATTGCTCCTCCATCATCATTATAAGAATCTAAAACTCTTAATGTCCAAACTCCGTTAATAGATTCGCCATTAAAAGCAGAAAGCGATTGTAATGGAATTACAACTCCAGATATTGCTGGATTATTACCACATACTAAATTTGTTCCTGCATCATCAAATGTTACAATTATGTCATTAAGTAGAGCCACTGCGCAAGGATTTACTACCAATTGCACTTGAGTTCCTGCTGGACTTATTAAAGTTATAGTTAAATCATTTACATAAGTATGTGACAAATCTAAATTTACATTTATATCTGAAACTAAATTAGAACTTGAAATGTTTAAGGTTGAATTTACAGTTGCGTTTGCTGTTGCTGGAATTACGATTGGAACATTTGTAGAAAAATAATCTGAACAAGATGTTTGACCTGTTGTAAATTTATATGTTGTACTGTAATTTCCTGAACACGAACCATTTTTAGGTAGAACTCTCCAAAAATAATCTGTAACTTCTAATAATCCTGTTACAGTATAAGTTGTTGTTGCTACTGTTGCTGTACTAATTATTGTTGAAAAAGTGTTGTCACTTGCAAGTTGTACATCATATAAGGTTGCATTTGAATCTGCAGCCCAAGTTAAATTTATACTTGTTGGTTGACCAGCAGCTAAATTTGATGGAGAAGTTAAATTTAAAGAAGAAAAATTAGAATTAAATAAATTTAAATAAAACGGAACTGTTTTTGTAATTGCGCCAGATGTTCCAGTTACTATTATATTATAAATTCCTGTTGCGGCAAGATTTGTATTTGTTATTGCTAAATTTATAGTTCCATTAACGCTTGTACTATTTGGAGTAAAAGTGGCTACAACACTTGATGGTAATCCTGAAGCTGTAAAATTAGTAACACCAGAAAATCCTCCATAAGTGGTATATGGAAAACTAAAATTAAAAGTTCCTCCAGAACAAGCTTCTTTATTTTGACTTTCTGCAATTCCGTTAAAAGCTATTCCAAAACTTGAAGTTGGTAAAGTAATAGAAAAATTTGCATTAGAAATATCGTAAAAAACATGTCTGTATCCTTTTACCATTATTCTATTTGTTGTTCCTACATTATTAGGAACTGTTATAGTTTCTGTTCCATCATTTGGAACCTTACTTGCTAGTAAAAGAGGATAAATAAGTCCGCCATCTGTAGATAAATAAATATCTACATAAGCTGTATTTACGCCATTAGTAGTTGTTCCTGCAACATTCCAAGTTACAGATTGATTACTTCCAACAACCCAAGAAACTGCAGTATTTGGAACAGTTACTAAAAATGGTCCTGCCGTTGCATTTACTGTGATTATTGTTGCATCTGAACCAGTTTGACCAAATCCTGCAACGTTATCTCTTGCAGTTAAAACAAAATTTAATGTTCTAGCTACAGAGCTTAATGCTTCTACAGCTATTTCTGTACCTTGTGTTGTTGATTGATTTGCAATTACTCTTGCCAATAATGGAAAATATCTTATTGGAGAAGCAACTGGATCATAAGAACGCCAATTTGGACCACCAGCTTTTGTTGCTGAAGCTGCGCTTGCTGCTCCAGTTTGTGTTGTTGCAGTATCATTTTGTTCCCAGCAATAAGTTAATGGATTTCCGTTTGGATCTATTGCAGAACCTGTTAATACAAATGGTGTACTTTTAGGAATTGTATAATCCAACCCTGCATTTACAACTGGTGCACCATTTGTTAAAACTGTTCTTGTTGGACAAGTTTTTCCTTCCATATTATCTTGAACTTGTTTTATACTTGCATAAACAAAGTAATCATCAGAATTTGGTTGAACATCTTGACTTGTTATTCCAGCATAACCCATAATCGTTGATCCAGATCCAGGTTCAACATTAACTCCAGAACCTTCTACATTCATTGAAAAAGTATGATTTCCACCAAATTGATGACCTAATTCGTGTGCAACATAATCTATATCAAATGTATCTCCTGCAGGAACTGCATCTGATGGTGAGGTTATTCCACTTCCTTTTCCTGCTTCACATACGCAACCTATACAACCAGCATTTCCGCCGCCGCCAGTTGCTCCAAACATATGTCCAACATCGTAATTGGCATTACCTATTATATTAGTTAAAGTTGTTTGCAATTGATTATTCCAATTACCCATTGTTGTGTAAGGATCAGTTGCTGCATTGGTATATATTACAGTTGAAGTATTTGCTATAATTTGTAAATGAATAGCAAAATCTTTTTCAAATACTCCATTAATCCTTGTAATGCTTGCGTTAATTCCTGCTAAAGCACCAGCAATTGTTCCACCAAAATATTGTGTATATTCTCCGTTACAAGACATTGCTAATCTAAAATTTAATAATTCTCCTGTACTAGATTTTGCCAATTGTGTTGAAGCTATTTCAGATTTTAATCCTTTTTCTACAGAAGTATCTATCGTAGAACAAGTAAATGGCAAGCTTCCTTTAGTTCTTGAAGATTCATAAATTACATACACATTAGCATTTGAAGTGTATGGCTCTATAAATTCATTTCTTTTTCCTACTCTAAAAATCATTGCTTGAATTCCTCTAGAATCTATACTTAATCTTAATGTAGCATTTCTATCATCAACGCCAACACCTACATAAGCTCTTATTTCTGGAAATTGTGCTTGTAATTCTGGAGCAAAATTAGAAGCTTCAAACATTTGAAAACGTTCTATCTGTCCGTTTACGTTTGGCAAAGAAATTTCCACATTAGATATTGAAGAAGTTAATCTTTCTGGTGATAGCGTTAAACTTGATTTTAAATTCGAGAAGTTTGTTTCCATAACAATAAAATCTGATGGAAAACTTTCTCTTGATACTGTTTTATTGGGTATTAATTCATTTTTATCAACACTTTTCCAATTTCTATCGTTTTGAGCAACTGATATTGAACTAACAGAATTATTAATTTGAGAAAAACTTAAATCTGAAAATAAAAAATGTATAATTGATAAAAGTAAAAGTTTTTTCATTGGTTGGTTTTTGATATAGCTCACAAAGTTATTTTTTTTTTTAATATTGTAAAATTTTTAGCGCTTTATTTACGGTTTTTAACATTATTTTCGATGTAAAATTGAAGAATTATCAAATTATATTTTATTATTGGATATAAATTTAACTTTATAATTTCATTTAATGTAAATATCTTTAATTTTGAATCCTATCTGATTCAAAATAGCGCTACTTTATATTAATTTTGCATTATCTAAAAATTCAATTTCTTTGAAAACTTTCAATTCAATTTCTACCTATAAATCCTATAAAAAATCAATTGTTACCATTGGTACTTTTGATGGTGTGCATATTGGTCATAAAAAAATTCTTGAAAAAATTATTCATAATTCTAAAATGCATGATTGTGAAAGTGTGGTGTTAACTTTTTTTCCACATCCAAGAATGGTTCTACAAGAAAATACTGAAATTAAATTGCTTAATACTGTAAATGAAAAAATTGAGTTGTTTGAGAATTTAGGTTTAGATAATTTAATAATACATCCGTTTGACGAAGAATTTTCTAAATTGTCAGCAGAAGAATTTGTGAAAACTATATTAGTAGATCAGCTTAAAATTAAAAAAATTATTATAGGTCACGATCACAGATTTGGAAGAAATAGAACCGCAAATATTGATGATTTAATTATTTATGGAGAAAAATATGATTTTGAAGTAGAACAAATATCTGCACAAGAATTAAATGATATTGCTGTAAGTTCTACCAAAATTAGAAATTCAATTCTAGATGGAAACATAGAACTTGCCAATAATTACCTTGGTTATAATTATTATTTTTCTGGAACTGTTACAAAAGGAAAACAATTGGGAAGAACTATAAATTTTGCTACTGCAAATATAAATGTTATTGAAAATTACAAGTTAATTCCTAAAAATGGTGTTTATATTGTAAGCTCTTTTTACAATAATAAAATTATATTTGGAATGATGAATATTGGAAACAGGCCAACAGTTTCTGGAGAAAACACAACAACAGAAGTACACTTTTTTAATTTTGACGAAAATTTATATGATGCTTATTTAACTATTTCTGTTTTAAAAAGATTGAGAGACGAAGTTAAATTTAATTCGATTGATGATTTAAAAAAACAGCTTGAAATTGATAAACATAATTCTTTAATGTATTTGTCTGATTTAAAATAATTTATAACATATTTGAATGATTTAACTTAAACAAGATATATTTTTTGTTAAAATTTAAATTTATTTCTATTTAATTCCTAAATTTGAAAATACGCTTTTAACAACTCAAAAACAATATAGTATGAAATTATCTAAAGAATTTGTAAACGGTTTTTTAATCTTTTTAGGAATTGGAATTTACTTTCTATTAATGGAAGCTTTTGGATTATCTAAATATTATATTTTAAGAATTTTTAATGTTTTAATTGTTATTTATGGTTTAAACAGAACTATTAAATCTAATTTAAAAGAAGGAAAAACAGCTTATCTTAGTAATTTAATTTCATCTGGATTGACTGGATTAATTGGTATTGGATTAGGAATTGTTGGGTTGGCAGTATATGTTTATTATATAAAAGGTGGAATATCTTATCTTAATAATTTGTCTGAAGCTTTTCTTTTTGGAGGAAATCCAACACTTGCTGAATATTGTTTTGGGCTATTTATTGAAGGAATAGCATCAGTATTTATGGTAGTATTTATTAATATGCAATATTGGAGAACTAAAGATGTATTTAGAGACGAGGCATAAACTTTTAATTAGAATTTAAATCTAAATAAATTTCTGTTTTAACTTCAAATGTAATTAACTACTTTTGAAGCAACATAAAAAGCACTTATGAGCATTACAAAAAACACTTGGACAAAAGACGAAATTTTAGCTATATATAACAAACCTTTAATGGATTTGCTCTACGAAGCAGCTACAATTCACAGAGAAAATCATGATGCTAATGTGGTTCAAGTTTCTACATTATTATCTATAAAAACTGGTGGTTGTCCAGAAGATTGTGGTTATTGTCCGCAAGCAGCAAGATATCATACAGACATTGAAGGCAACGATTTAATGAGTGTTTCTCAAGTAAAAGCACAAGCATTGAGAGCAAAATCTAGTGGATCATCAAGAGTTTGTATGGGCGCAGCTTGGAGAAATGTAAAAGATGGACCAGAGTTTGATCAAGTATTAGAAATGGTGCGAACTATTAATAAACTTGATATGGAAGTATGTTGTACTCTTGGTATGATTACTGAAAATCAGGCAAAAAGACTTGCAGAAGCTGGACTTTACGCTTACAATCACAACTTAGATACATCTGAAGAATATTATAAAGAAGTTATTTCTACTCGCGGATTTGAAGACAGATTAGAAACCATAGAAAACGTTAGAAAAACAAATGTAACAGTTTGTAGTGGCGGAATTATTGGTATGGGAGAAAGTATAGAAGACAGAGCAGGAATGCTTGTTGCACTTTCATCTTTAAGTCCACAACCAGAATCTGTGCCAATAAATGCATTGGTAGCCGTTGACGGAACGCCAATGGAAGACGAAAAACCCGTAGAAATTTGGGAAATGATACGGATGGTAGCTACAACTAGAATTGTTATGCCAAATACTCAAGTTAGACTTTCTGCAGGAAGAACAAATATGTCTAGAGAAGGACAAGCAATGTGCTTTTTTGCTGGAGCAAATTCTATTTTTGCTGGCGATAAATTGCTTACAACTCCTAATCCAGATGTTGAAGACGATATGAAAATGTTTGAACTTTTAGGATTAAAACCTCAAAAAGCATTTACTAAAGTTTCGCAACCTAAAACTGTTGAAGCTGTAGATTCTGAATATCAAGCGTTGGGAGAAAAACCTAGATGGACAAGACCATCTCATACTATTGAAAGAAACCTTGAAGCTTCTAGCAAAGGAAAATAATTACAATTTGAATTAATAAAAAAAGTCCAAAACTTAAATTAAGTTTTGGACTTTTCACTTTCTATAATCTAATTACAATACTATCTTTCTTGTAACAATTTCACTATTTTCTAATTGAACTTTTACAATTAATGGTTGATTTTTAACTATGTTTTCAAAAGTAATTTCTTTAGTATTAGAACTTAATTCTTTTGCAATTTCTCTGCCTAAAATATCATAGATTCTAGCAGAAGAAATGTTTTTTAATAATGATTTAATAGTGATTTTATTTTTCTCACCAACTACAATAACATTTGAATTTACAGCATCAAAAGTAGTGTTTCCTAATGCATTTTCTGTATATCTTAATACAAATCTATCATTATAAATTCCTGCTGAAGATGTGAAATTATAAGGTGTTTCTTTTAAATTATGAATCACGTTTAACAATTTATCTTCTATATAAATGTTTTGCGTTTCAAACAATCCGTCTACAGCAGAAATTGCAATAGTATAGTTATTAGAAACCGTATTTATAACTTTCATTCCCAAATTCACTTGATCGTTTTCATCAAATGGTAATGGTCTACCTTGAATGCACATTACTTCTTCACTAATTAATGAATAAAAACGTTGGTTTGCATCAAGTCGTGTGTAAGCATCATACATCGCGTCTTTTTCTAAAGTTGCATTTGGTACATATCCAACAACCGTTCTTTCTATGCTTGAAGGAGTAATTAAATCTAACCAAATTCTACTTTTTCCTGCATCAACATTTTCTACAGAAGCATTTGCGTTTTTATAAAATTGACTATTACTGTTATTACTTCTAACGCGCATTGAATTATTAAAAACTAAATTGGCAGTACTTGCGGTTCCATCATTCATAAGAACAAAAAATCCTTGTCCTGTTCCAATTGTTCCATTAAAACCACTTGGTCCAGAAGTAGTTGCTGTTCCGTTAAATGTTATATAATCATTAGCTGTATAATTATAAGGATAGGAAGCATAAAACGGATTTAGAGTACTAACTGGTAATGTTCCGTGAGTCCAGATTCTAACTGCGCCTTCTATTACAGGAAGAAATACTGCATTATATTGTAAAAATAAATTGGCACTAATAGCACTTGGATACGGATTTCCGACTAAATTCCAGTTATCATCATTTGCTGTAAAAGCTACTAAATTAGCACTTGTATAACTTGATAAAGTAGCTGGAATCATATTTCCTCTTCTAATTGTTACAGGAACAGAACCATTATTTGGAACACCATTATTAAATGTAGTAAGAATACTTTGTGGTGCAGCATTATTAAATGAAGATGGTCCACGAACTATAAATCCTTTTCCAAATGTCATAGCATTTCCTGTTGCGCTTTGCCAATAACCTTCACCGCCATTAGGATTTAAAGAAAATGTTGTCTCCCATTTATAAATTAATCCTGTTGGTGTTAAAGTAGAATAGATATCGTTTACATTAAAACCACTTATAGGTGAAGACCAATATACATAATCTAATTGTCTAATATTTGCATTTCTTTCTACTGTAATATTACCAGAATCGTTTCCAGAATCATCTGTTTGATATAACATTCCAGAATCTTTTACGGTCAACGTTCCATCATTTTTTAAATTTCTACTAGCTTGAATATATTCATTAGAAGCAATAGTAACATTTTTATTAGGTTTAATTTCTAAATCATTTTTAGCAATTAAATTATTACTAGTTAAAGTATTAAAATCATTATCTAAAACAACGTTGTAAAATTCTTCTGTAGCTGTATGAACATTGTTATTAATTACTTGAGTTGCACTACCTACAAATTTTACAGTTCCATTTCCTTCTAAAAAAGATCCAATTCCCAAACTATTTGTCCAATTTCCAATTAAACTTATTTCACCATCGGCAGTTGCGGCATTGGAATCGTCCATATCTAGAATTCCTGTTCCGTTTATTATTAAATTTTCACTAACTTCTAATCTGCTGTTAAAAGGAATTCCTGTTGGATTTGTTGCTGTACCTTCTATTCTTAAAACACTTCCAGAAATAGTTAAATTTTTACATTTTGCAATATCAGAATAGCTATCAGAAACTGGTGCTAAATAACTAATAGTTGGACTGAATGGAACAGGAGAAGAAATGGTAACATCTGTTAATTCATCTGGAACAGAAAGTAAAGCCCAATTATTACAATCAAACCAGTTAGTATTGGCAATTCCTGTCCATCTATTAAATGGATCTGAAGCTGTTATAACAAATGGAGAAATTGCAGGACAAACGCCATAAGTACTTAACCAATTAGTACCATAATTTAATATTGAACCTAACAAATAAGGTCTGTTTCCAGTAGTAAAGGTTGTAGAAGAAACATTATAACTAACTTGATAACCATTTGGCATTAAATTTCCTTGAATAGAAGCACACAATAATTGAGGATGTTTTCTAGATTTTCTAAGATTTGCTCCAGTAATTGCAGCTAAATTATCTGTTAAATCATACCAAACTCCTCCATCTTGAATTGATGATAGTACAGTTCCGTCAAATGTTGAACCAGCAACATCATAAATAAAATTTCCTTGTAATAAAAACATTGCATCTGGATTACTTGTAGATACATTTACTGATGAATGACTTGTTAAAACAGTACCATCAGCAGATCTTCCATTAATTGTAAAAGATGTATATGCAACTCCGCTTGATGATACAGCAGAAATTGTTGTAGCTGTTGATGCATTATCAGTTGTTATACAAAATGTTGATGCTGCAAGAATTGGAGTTGCTCCAGTATAAGTGAATTCAATAAAAGGAACATTTCCAGTTGGTGGTATGTCAAATCTACATTCATACCATTTGTCAGTTCTAACATTTGCAGCAGGATTTCCTCCAGTTTCATAAGTTGCATTACTCCATAAAAATTTAGTTCCAGGATTAATATCAACCATACTTAATAATCTAATAGTATCATCTCCGCCAGCTAAATTATTATTATAAGCAATCAACAGTAAATCGCCAGTTTTTAAAACTGTTGGAACTATATTTATTGGCGTTACACTTATTTCTACACCAGAACTCCATTGGGTTCCATTTCTAACAAATATCTCAAAATAGTAGGTTACACCATTTGTTAATCCTGTTACATTTACTAAATTTCCACTACTACCATAAACTACTTGATTGAATCCAGAGAAAGCTGTATTTGGTGTATAGGCACTTCCATTTCCTGTTGGAACAAATGTAATTCCTGCGGCAGCAGTTGCAACTACTAAAATTTGATCATAACATACTGCGTTAGGATTTGCCCAAGTCAATGAAGCTGTAGTATTTCCAGGAGAACCAGATGCGCTTGTTACATTTGGCAATCCAATAATTTGTGTAGTAGTTGTTCCTGTTGTAGAGTAAATTGATGTAGCACCATTATTTTTAAAGGTATACAACTGAAAAGTATAACTAACTCCTTGTGTTAAACCAGTAATTGTAGCAGTTGTTGCGGTTCCAGAATATAAAATTCTAGAAAATACAGCTGTAGAACCAAATTGTGGTGCCAAAGTGTAATCTAAATTTTGTGAAGTACTATTTCCAACAATTGCTGTAACTGCATGAGGTGTGTTTGCTTCTCTAACTACCAATAAATAACCATCAAAAGTTCCAGTTAAAGGTGGCGACCAACTTAATGATTGTGTTGAATTAGTCGTACAAATTTTTGTAAAATTAATTGGAACATTTGGTGCAGATGCAGTAAATGTTTGCGAACCAGGAAGAGAAGTACTTCCAGATTTTGTTCCAGCAGAAAATAGTAATGATGGATTTCCAATAGCATTAATTCTAACTGTTCTACCAACAGTTGCCGTTGGAGAAATAGTAGCAGTAATCCAGAAATAACCTGTGCCAACAGCAAGATTTTGTGTCAAAACTCCAAAATTTAAACCTTCGCCTGCTCCAACAGACGTTGATGATAAAGCATTTCCAATTGCAGTTGCAGAACTAAATAAATTGGTTGTACTAAACCAAAGTTTAAATCCGTTAGCACTAATATCTGCAGCTAGATAAGTTCCACCACTTACAACACTTACATTAGTTAAAGTTGTAGTATTAGAAGAAACATCAACTTTAAAGGTTGAGAGAATATGATTTGTAGTTGCTTGAGGAACATTGGCGGCAACTACTTGAGTTCCGTTGTCTGATAAAACCATTACTGGAGGCGCAACTGTTGTTGTAAAATTACCAATTAATTCTATTGTATTGTAGCAAGTAGAAGCGGTATTGTATTCGTAAAGACCAAAATGATAAGTAGTTCCAGATGTTAAACCAGTTAAATTAACTGAAGTTAATGGACCATTGTAAACTACAAAATTTCCTGTACCAATTTGTGTTCCAGAACCAAAAGCTGCGTTTGCAATATAAACTGTTCCACTTGCAGGATCAGCATTTACTGCACTTCCTGCTCTAGCAACAATTAAAATATTATTTCCGTTTCCTCTTGTCCAACCAACAGTTGCGGTTGATGGAGTTATTGCAGAACTGGTAAATAATGTGGCTTGTGTAGTTGGTGATGCGCAAGAAGCAGTTACTGTTCCATTAAATGTAAAATCATTGATACTAAAAGTTCTAGTTGCAGCATCAAAACCATAAGTATAAAAGCGAAAAGATATTGCTCCAGTAACATTTTGAAATGTTGGCGCAGATAAAGATAATATTGATCCTGTTGTTGGTAAAATAGCAATGTCTGAGGCAAATCCATCTACACTTGATCGTAAAGAATGAATTGGCGCACCACCAGACGCTTGTCCAGAAAAAATAAAAGTTGAAAAATTTATTTGAAAACCTGAATTTGGTGTTAATGTAAACTCAAAATAATCATTTACATCTAATGAGGCAGCAGTTGTCCATCCATTTGCACTATATCTATTTAATGCAGCAGTACCGGTTATTCCTGAACCTCTTGAAATTCCAGAAACGGTAATATTTGGATTTATCGTTTGTCCAGCAGTGTATGGACTTGCTTGCACAGCCGACGGAAAAGTTAAAGGATTGTCAAATATGGATTGCCCAAATGAAAAAAACCCACAAAAAAACGCTATAAATAGTATCTTGATTTTCATAATTAAATGAATTTATAATTTGATGTTTTTGAAAACGATTTGGGATGACAAATTTACTTCTAATTAATAGGTTATCAATATATTTGTATTATCAAATTATTAACAATTATTATATTTATCTAACATATTGAACTCTAAACCTTACACATCTGTCAAAGAAATTCTGCAAAAATTAGAACACTATTGTAATTATCAAGAACGTTGCCACCTTGAAGTTAAAGAAAAGTTACGCTCATTTGATTTAAATGCTGATGAAAAAGATGAGATTATAGTAAAATTAATTGATACTAATTATTTAAATGAAGAACGATTTGCTTCAATTTTTACCGTAAGTAAATTCCATCAAAAAAAATGGGGAAAAATTAGAATTACAAACGAATTAAAAGCAAGAAAAATTTCTACCTTCTTAATAACTAAGTCAATAAAAGAAATTAATTTAGAAGAATATTCTGATTGCTTTATACTATTATCTGAAAAATTTTGGAACACCATAACTGAAAAAAATGCTGTAAAAAAACGTAAAAAATTTTGCGATTACTTACTTCGTAAAGGTTGGGAAAGCGATTTGGTTTACAGTCGCGTTAAAGAGTTGGAGAAAGGTTGAAAAGGTTTCGAGTTTCGAGTTTAAGGTTTTGGGTTTAAGTTTTCGGGTTTCGGGTTTCGAGTTGATATTTTTATGTGTTATAAGTTTAGAGTTTGAGGTTGAAATGTTTGTGGGTAAAAACGAATTGTTTTTTTCTTTTTCTCGTTGCTATACGAAGCAAGTAAGTTTAAAGAATTTCTTGATTTTTGAAATTGATTTTTACCATTGATTTGGATTATGCGATTCCTCATTCTTCGGAATGACAAAATTGAGTGTTATTTTTGAAATTGAGGTTCAATTACAAAACTTGTTACTCTTTAGATAATAAAACACTAACTGCGTTTCCGCCAAAACCAACTGCATTTATTAGTACTTTTCTAATATTTTTTCTAAGTTTTTGTTTTTCTGCAAATGGAACTTCTATAAATTGTTGGTGTTGCATCATTAAAATTGCCATTTCTATGTTTAACATTCCTGATGCTCCAAATGTGTGACCAATTTTCCATTTATTGGTTGTTAATATTGGAAGTGAATCTAGTACTGAGCTTGTTGAAGTGCCAAATACTTTTTTTATGGCTTTATATTCTGATGTGTCGCCTTTTAAAGTTCCTGGTGCGTGCATTACAATTACGTCAACTTCCTCTAAATTTGTGTTTTGCAAAGCCATTTTCATAGATTTTTGAAAACATTCTGCTTCGTCTGAAATTGAAATATTATGTTGTAATTCGTCTGTTGCATAACCAATTCCTTCAACGTAACATAAAGCATTTTTATTTTTGCCAAGTTCTAAACAAGCTACACTTGCGCCTTCGCCAAGAACCATTGAGTTTTTAGTTTTTTGTAAATCAAATGCTCTGCATGGAAATTGAGAATCTTCTTTACTATAGATTTTTAACGCTTGCATTTGAGCAATGGTAAATGGTGTTAATGGTGCTTCGCTTCCGCCAACTAGAAATTTGGTTGCCATTCCGGCTTTCATCCAAGCAATTCCGTTAAGTAATGCGTGTAAAGCTGTAGAACAAGTTATAGAATGTGAAATTTCTGGACCTTGCGATTTTAAATCGTGTGCAACCCAAGTAGCAATATTTCCTAGTGTTGTGGTAGGCGATGTTAATGTTGCTGTTTTTCCTGTTGTTAGAAATTCTTGGTGGTATTTTTCAAATAATTCGGTTGCACCACGAGACGAACCTATATTTATTCCAAAATCGTCGCCAAAATTCCAATTGGCATTTTTTATGGCTTGGCGCGATGCATAAATGGCGTAAAGTACTGAATTGTCTAATGATTTATATTTTAAATCGGAATTTTTTAAGGTTGTAATTTCTTGCTTTAAATGGTCAGAAATTTTAGCAACTGGAACTAGTTGATTGCCAATTTGCTCTTTGGATATTAATGTTTTAGGGTTGCAATAATTTTGCCAAATTTGCTGAGGATTGTTTCCTAATGGTGAAATTGAAGCTATGGATGTTATGGCAATTTTTTTCATTTTATAAGTCGCTTTTTTGCCACAAAGGCGCTAAGACACTAAGTTTTTAAATTTTATAAGATTTTGTTATGATTTGATTTTTACTCAATACAGTTACTTTTTAGCCCTGATTACTTCACTAAAACTTTTATTTACATTGGTGTTCAGTGAACTTCGTTTGAAGAGAAAATCATCTTTGCCAAAGTTTAAAACTTTGGCAAAGATATTGAAACGGAAAGCAGGAATAAGGTTGATAAATAAAAAAAAAGACATTTGCTTCTAGCTTATACATACTCAGTTTTTCAAAGTTTTGTAGTGCAAATTTACACTATTTCTAATGCTTTTTCGATTGTTGCATACACTTTTTCAAGTTGATTTTTTGTGATGATGTATGGTGGTAAAATGTAGATGATGTTGCCAACTGGACGCAATAAAATTCCGTTTTCTATGAAGAAATTATAGAGTTTATTTCGTAATGTTCCGTAATAACTTTCTTGAGTTTCGACTTTAATTTCTAAGGCGAAAATTACGCCGAGAACTCTTGTTGTTGCTACTTTTGGATGGTTTTTTATTATATTTTGGAACTCTATATGGCTTTGATTTATTACTTTAATATTGTCTTGCATTTCGTTGGTTTGCAACAATGAAATACTTGCAATTGCTGCGGCGCAACCTGTTGGGTTTGCGGTAAAAGTGTGTCCGTGAAATAATGCTTTGTTGGTGTCGTCGTCATAAAATCCGTCAAAGATTTCTTGAGTAAAAGTGGTTAACGCCATCGGAATTGTTCCGCCAGTTAGTGCTTTGGAAAGGCACATCATACTTGGTTTATTTTCTAGATAATCTGTGGCAAATGTTTTTCCTGTTTTGCCAAAACCTGTCATTACTTCGTCGGCAATTGTAAAAACGTTATTTTGATGGCAAATGACTATCATTTCGTCTAAAAATTTGGCTTCGTACATTACCATTCCTGCCGCACCTTGAACAAGTGGTTCAAAAATAAATGCTGCAAATTCATTGGTTGCAACTAACTTTTTTAGAGTTTGAATTGCACTTTCTTCTTGACCAGAAATTGGAACTGGAATTCGAATTACTTCTAATAATGATCCTTGAAAAGCTTCGGTAAAAAACGAAATTCCGCTTGCTGCCATCGCTGCAAAAGTATCGCCGTGAAAGGCATTTTCAAACGCTATTATTTTGGTTTTTTTAATTCCTTTATTGAAAAAATATTGCATTGCAACTTTAATTCCAACTTCTACTGCTGTTGAACCATTATCGGAATAAAAGATTTTCTTTTGATTGCTTGGCAAAATTTTCATTAGTTTTTCTGCCAATAAAACTGCTGGTTCATGCGTGAAACCGCCAAACAAAACGTGTTCTAAAGTGGTGAGTTGTTTGTAAATGGCATCGGCAATAAATTTGTTGGAATGTCCGTATGGATTTACCCACCAAGATGCAATTGCGTCAATGTATTCTTTGCCGTTTTCGTCCCACAATAAAGTGCCTTGAGCTTTTACAATTGCAGGAAAATCTTGTGCCGTTTTGTGTTGCGTGTACGGATGCCAATTGTATAATTTGTCTCTTTGGGAAAGGTTCATTTTAATTTGTGATTGCTGATTAACGATTTTAGATTTTATAAATTGAGTAAATTTTCACTAAATATATCTGCGTAATATTGAACTACATTTTGATCAAAATAGGGTTCGTTTTCTATTCTTCCTATGAATTTTATATTGGTTTTATTTAGAATAATTTCTTCGGTTGCTTTGTTTTCATCGCCTGAAAAAATGATTCCTGAAACTGATAAATTCCTGTTTTTTAATGCTTCAATAGTTAGTAAAGTGTGGTTGATGCTTCCTAAATAATGTCTTGAAACTACTATAATTTTGTAATCGCTTTTTAATAAATCTATAATGCAATCTTCGTTGTTTAATGGAACTAGAATTCCGCCTGCGCCTTCTATTACTAAATGGTTGTTAGTTTTTGGCTCTGTAATTTTTTTTAAATCTATTGTAATTCCGTCTATTTGCGCTGCTAAATGCGGACTTGCTGGTGTGTTTAGTTTATAGCTGTTATCGTGAATTAAGGTTTTATCGTTTGAAATGTAGCGTTGAATTTTATGACTGTCGGAATTGTCTAAATCTCCAGCTTGTATTGGTTTCCAGTAATCGGCTTGCAATGCTTGGGTTACAATTGCTGATACTATTGTTTTTCCTACGTCTGTTCCTATTCCTGTTATGAATATTTTCATTTTTTTGTTAGCCACAGATAAAACGGATTTAACGGATTATCACTGATTTTTTAAATTAATTTTTCTGTCGTTTGTATAAATAAGTCTTTTAAATTCTGGTTCTTCACCAAAATTTAATAATAATCCTACTTCAATTGGTGTTGCTTTTAAATAGTTCATTATTTGTGCTACATGAACATTCATAAGAAGTTCAGTTGCTTTTAATTCTACAAATACTTTATCCTCTACAAGCAAATCCGTATAATATTCTCCAACCAATTGCTTCTTAAAATAAACTTTAATTTGTTTTTGAGCTTCTACTTTATAGCCCAAAGATTTTAACTCAAAATACATCGCATTTTGATACACTTTCTCGAGAAATCCATATCCAAGTTCATTGAAAACTTCGTAGTAAACTTTTAATATTGCATCTGTAATATTTTTGTGTAATAAATTTGCCATAAATATCGGTGATAATCCGTTAGATCCGTTTTATCCGTGGCTAAAATACAAAAGTACTCAACAAACAGAGAACATCAGTAATTTCTTTTTCAGAATTATACGAATGCAAACAAAAACGCAATCGTTCTTGACCTTCTGGAACTGTTGGCGACAGTATTGCTTTTACATCAAAGCCATTTTGTTGTAATTGAGAAGCAATGAGTTTTACTTTTTCGTTTCCTGGAATTATTGCCGATTGAATTGCCGATTTATTTCGGACAAAAACTTGTTTTAAACTCAATAATGTCTTTTGTTGATTGAAGAACTGAATGTTAGTTTTAAGTTTTTGAATTGCTGATTTTTGATTTTCTAACTCTTGATATGCAATTAAAATTGTTGCAACCGAATGTGGTGAAAGTCCTGTTGTGTAAATAAAACTTCGTGCAAAATTTACTAAATAATTTTTTAATTCTTCGCTTCCTAAAATTGCTGCACCATGACAACCCAATGCTTTACCAAAAGTTATGATTCTTGCAAAAACTTGGTTTTGTAAATTTAATTCTTGAATTAATCCTTCGCCTCTTTCGCCAAAAACTCCAACAGCATGCGCTTCGTCAATTACTAAAAGGCAATTGTATTTGGCTGACAACTTTGCTAAATTTTCTAAATCTGGTGAATCGCCATCCATTGAAAAGACGGATTCGGTTGTTATAAAAATTGTTGTGGGTTGTGAGTTGTGAGTTGTGAGTTGTTGGTTTATGATATGTTTTTGTATTATACTTTCTAAATGTTTTAAATCATTGTGGTGAAATTTAAAAGATTTTGCGTTGCTCATTGTTATTCCATCACGAATTGATGCGTGACATAATTCGTCGTATAAAATAATATCGTTGCGTTGAGGAACTGAACTGAAAAACCCAATATTGGCATCGTAGCCTGAATTGAAAATTAATGCTGTTTCTGATTGATGAAAACTGGCAATATATTCTTCTGTTTCTTGATATACTTTGTGATTTCCTGAAAGTAATCTTGAACCTGTTGCACCGTTTTGTTTTATGGTATTGTCTAAAAGATACTGATGTGTTTTATTAAAAATAGTTTCAGAAGAAGAATATCCTAAATAATCATTCGAAGAAAAATCTATTAAATTATTTTGTGGTGTTAATTTTCGCAACGATTGGTTTTGGTCGCGTTGATTTAATTTTTCTAATAATTGTTTTGGAAAATTACTCATAGTTGTACAAAGGTAAAAAATCTTTACAGAATAAAAATTTTAATAAAAATGTTGTTTTTAGATACTTTATTATTGTTTTACAATAATTTTTATATATTTGTTAGGAATTTTAAAACATAAAAAAATGAGAAAATTGAATATTTTGAAAACAATACTAGATTTATTTTGGTTTTTTACTCTTATTTCAATAATAGGAATGTTAATTTTTATTCCATTTTATTTATTCAGTCCAGACATGGATATTCCAATTAAAATAAAAGGTCAAGAAATTTTATCTAATACGTTACTTTCTAAAATTGTAGTTTTTGTAAATATTATTAGTGGATTATTATTTTTTTACAGTATTTATTTGTTAAGAAAACTAGTTGGAATTTTTCAAAAAAGAGAAATCTTTACGGATGAAATAGTTAAATTATTTAATTTAATTGGAAAGCTAATTATTGCTTCGTCTATAATAAGTACAATATCTATATTTATCTACAATGCTATTGAAAGAAATCATTTAGGTTTATCTTTAGATTTTGGTAGCTATGATTCGTTTTTAATATCTATTAGCTTGGGATTGTTTTTTATGGTAATTAGTGAGATTTTTAAGATTGCGAAGAATATGAAAGAAGAAAGTGATTTAATGATTTAGTTATGCCAATAATAATAAACCTAGATGTGATGTTAGCCAAAAGAAAAATGCGATCTAATGAATTGGCAGAATTTGTTGGAATTACAACAGCTAACATTTCTATATTAAAAACTGGAAAGGCAAAAGGGATTCGATTTTCTACTTTGGAATTAATTTGCGAAATACTTGATTGTCAACCTAGTGACATTATGGAATATGTAAAAGAAACTTGATTTAATTTTTTAATCTGAACTTGTTTCAGATTCTCATTTATAATTTAATTTTCAAATTTTACTAAAAATTATAGCCCAGATAAAAGTGAAAAGCATTTTGCCATAAAAACTTATTTTTCTTGGTGTAAAAAAGCGACCATAGAAGCTCTTTTTACAGCTTAGAAAAATTGTTTTTATGGCAAAATCTTGAAACGTTTAGCTGGAAATTGCTTCTAATGAGATTTTGAATCAAGTTCATAATAAATAAGTTTAGAAAATAAGAATCTGAAACAAGTTCAAAATATGAGAATCTGAAACAAGTTGGAAATATGAGAATCTGAAACAAGTTCAGATTAAAAAAAAAGCCAAACATTTCTGATTGGCTTTTTTATTCTGAATTAATGTCAGAAATTTTATTTTTAAATTGTATTAATCTGCTAATACAATAACTTTATTGTCTTGCATCTCGATTGTTCCAGATGCGATTTCTAAAGTATAGTTTTGATCGTTTACCTTGATAAACTTGGCTGCTACTTCTTTATTAATTGTAAAACTTGGCGCTGTAATTTTTACTGTTCCTTGTTTTAAAATGGAAACTATTGGTGCGTGATTGTTTAAAATTTGAAACGATCCATCAACTCCTGGAAGTGAGATTGAAGTAACTTCGCCTTTAAATAATGTAGCTTCTGGTGATACTATTTCTAAAATCATTTTTTTATAGTTAGAAGATGGAAGATGGAAGATGGAAGAGCCGAATTTTACATCTAACTTCTAACTTCTGACTTCCAACTTAATTACGCTTCTGCTAACATTTTTTCTCCTGCTTCAATTGCATCTTCAATTGAACCTTTAAGGTTGAAAGCTGCTTCTGGCAAGTGGTCTAATTCGCCATCAATGATCATATTAAATCCTTTGATGGTGTCTTTAATGTCAACTAAAACACCTTTTAATCCTGTAAATTGTTCTGCTACGTGGAAAGGTTGTGATAAGAAACGTTGTACACGACGCGCACGAGATACAGAAAGTTTATCTTCTTCTGATAATTCTTCCATACCAAGAATGGCGATAATATCTTGCAATTGCTTGTATTTTTGTAAAATTTCTTTTACTCTTTGCGCACAATCGTAGTGATCTTTTCCTAAAATTTCTGGTGTTAAGATTCTAGAAGTTGAATCTAATGGATCAACTGCTGGATAAATTCCTAACTCTGCAATTTTACGAGACAATACTGTTGTTGCATCAAGGTGAGCAAATGTTGTTGCTGGTGCTGGATCTGTTAAATCATCTGCAGGAACGTAAACCGCCTGAACTGAAGTAATAGAACCTTTTTTGGTAGATGTAATTCTTTCTTGCATTGCACCCATTTCTGTTGCCAATGTTGGTTGGTAACCTACAGCAGATGGCATACGACCTAAAAGTGCCGAAACCTCTGAACCAGCTTGTGTGAAACGGAAAATATTGTCAACAAAGAAAAGTACGTCTTTACCTTGATCTGAACCTGCACCATCACGGAAATATTCTGCGATAGAAAGTCCAGATAAAGCAACACGTGCTCTTGCTCCTGGTGGTTCGTTCATTTGTCCGAAAACGAAAGTAGCTTTAGATTCTCTCATTCCTAGTTTATCAACTTTAGATAAATCCCAACCTCCATTTTCCATAGAGTGCATGAATTCTTCTCCGTATTTTATAATTCCTGACTCTAACATCTCACGAAGTAAGTCATTTCCTTCACGTGTTCTTTCTCCTACTCCTGCGAATACTGAAAGTCCACCGTGACCTTTTGCAATATTGTTAATTAACTCCTGAATTAATACTGTTTTACCAACTCCAGCACCACCGAATAATCCAATTTTACCACCTTTTGAGTATGGTTCAATTAAATCGATTACTTTGATACCTGTGAATAAAACTTCAGAAGAAGTTGCTAAATCTTCAAATCTTGGTGCTTGACGGTGAATTGACATTCCGTTTTCACCTGTTTTTGGTAAATCTCCTAAACCATCAATTGCGTCTCCAATTACGTTGAATAATCTTCCGTAAACGTCAGCTCCGATTGGCATTTGAATTGGGTTTCCAGTTGCAAGTACGTCTGTACCACGACTTAAACCATCAGTAGAATCCATAGAAATTGTACGTACTGTATCTTCTCCAACGTGCGATTGCACTTCAAGAATTAATTTAGTACCGTCTTTTTTTATGATTTCTAATGAATCGTAAATTTTTGGTAATTCAGCATCCTTACTGTTGAAAACTACATCAACTACTGGTCCGATGATTTGAGAAACTTTTCCTATTGCTTTTGACATTGCTTATGTATTTAACCTCCACAACCTTTAATAAAAAAGGAGAAAGAGAAATTTAAAATTTAATGCTACTTTTTCAGAGTGCAAAGGTAAATTTTTATAAATAAATAATCAATAGTAAATTGCGATTTTTTTATAAGTTTTTTGATTTATAATTAAATTATGGTTTTGAATATAATTAAATGTTTAATTTTAATAAAAAAACCACCTTATTGCTAAGATGGTTTTGATTTAATTTTACTATTATAATTTGTTTACAACATACTTGGAAATAAAATTCTGTAGTTAGCAAAACTAACACCTTTAAAATTAGAACCATAAGTTGTATTTATTGCTTCTAAGAATTTGTTGGCAATTAAAGCATAACCTCTTGGACTTGGGTGGACTCCATCTAATGAAAACGCTCCGCCAGTAACATATTCTGATGTTAAATTGTATCCGTTTCCAGAAATTCCGCCATTGGCAACTTGATTTAATACTGCATTTGCATTTACAAAAGCTAAACCTTTAGAAGTAGCAATTGCTTGAATTGATGCATTGTATGCGTCAGTTGCAGTTTTAACTTCAGCAGTTTCGGCAGCAGTTAAAACAGCTGCATCTTGAAGTGGATAAGAAACTCCTCTAACATTAAATGGTGAAGGTGCGCCAGTTTGAATATTATTTGGTGGTGAAATTAAACCCGCAGTTGTTAATAAAATATAATCTCTATCGCCAACTGTTTTTCTTGCATGTCTAGCTTGACCGTATAAACCTCCTAAAAAGGTTGCTGTTGGTAAACCCAATGATGGCGTTAATGCAGCAGTTATTTGTGCAGAAATATTTGGTAAAACTTGATCTACAATTAATAAAGGATTGGTTTCGGTTGTTGCAGCATTTCCGTCATCGGCAACAAGCGTTACAAAACGTGGTGGCAAACCTGCTCCAGCTAACGCTGCATTAATTCCTCCAAATAATTGATTTAATTGTGTAGTGTTTGCAGTTGGTAAACCAGGAAGAGCATTTGGTAAAACTCTAGTAAAAAATGGTACAGAAGTTACATAAGGAATATTAGCAACAACACCTTTTGCTCCACCAGCAGTTAAGTTGGTTACCATTGTGTTGTAAACAGATGCAAATACATTTGGATCTGTAATGTCACTTCCACCGTAAGTTGCAGGATTTAAATTTCCTAATTGATTGGTTCCAACACCACCAGAAGTTGCATAGCTCAACACATCGTTATTTCCTATCCATAACGAAAAGAAAGTTGGATTTTGAGCTACAGCATCACCAATAATTGTAGCCGAAGGAGTTGAAGCAAAACGAACAAAATAAGGATTAGCTTGACCAGTTGCAACTCCAGCAACATTTCCATAACCAGATGCTAACAAATGAAAACTTTTTGCTCCTGGAACACCCATATTATTAAAACCACCTGTTAATATAGTAGAAACTTCTGTTGTTGTTGTTCCTGTAACTGGTGCTGGACCAGAACCATTAAAAAATAATCTTTTTCCTTGAATTTGATTACCACCTAAAAGTAGTCCACCTACATTATCTGCCATGAATGGAGTTTTAAATTCGCCACCGCCAACTAATGCAAATTGTTGTGATAATATATTAGAATATGCGCCTTTTTGACCTTCAATAAATAAAGCGCTATCACTAAAACCAGCTGTTAATGAATTTCCAACAGAAACAAATTTAGAAAAATCTGCTGTTCCTGCAGTTAATGGTAAACCGTCTGATGAATTGGAAACAACCAATACTTCATCATCATCATTACATGCTACAAAGGTTAATGAAACCAATAGTAACCATTTTAAATTTTTTATCATGATTGTATTTTTATATTTTTAATTAATTAAGGATTGATTGTCCAAGAGGCGAAATATTGTTGACCAATTGCACCTGCGCCTAATACTTGAATGTATTCTTTACCAAAAAGATTGGTTGCTCCAAGTTTAAATGTAGATTTAATTTTTGGAAAAGAATAATTTATTTGAGCATCAAGAACCGTTGCAGAATCTATCATTCCATCTGCAAAAGATGATTCCCATAAATATTCGTCATTCCATCTTGCACTAACATTAAATCCAAAATTTTTAAATAATTTATCATTACTTATTGATCCTTTAACTCTGTGCTTTGGTGTATTAAAGCCAGCTTCAAAGCTTGGGTCTTGTGCTTGATCAAAATCAAATTGTGCATAATTGTAATTTGCTCCAAATTCGAAATTTCCAATTAATTTTTTAGTCAATCCAACTCCAAAACCTATAGATTTTATTTCAACATCTGTATTAGTGTATAATTGATATGCTCTTGTATCGCCTTGTGTCAATGCAAATGCAGATTGAAATGCTGGCGATGCAGGTGCAAATACAGTTGGATCTGTTGAAGTTGTTGTAGTACCATAATAAGGAGCAACAACTGTAAGGTTACCAATAAAGTCGTTATATACATTATAGTATCCATTTATGTCATAAGAAAATCCTTTTAGTTGACCTCTGTAACCTAAATCAAAAGCTTTTACTGTTTCTGGTTTAACTAAACCAACAGTAGTCTTTTTTAATAATGGTGATGCTGCTACAATTGCTGCTGCTAATTGTCCTGCTGTTGCTGGAGCTTGTACTGCTACTGCTGCGCCAAATGCTGTTGCTGATGCCGCAGTATAAGAATTAAAATATGCATTTTGTCCAGTCATCACTGCTGTTGGTCCGCCTGCAAAACCTACTCCATTAGCTGAAACATTTAATACTTCTCTAAAACGATCTAAATTATCTGGTGCTGAACCTAATAGTACTGCATTACCAACATTAAATCCTATGTATTGATCTTGAGTTGTTGGGTTACGGAAACCTGTTTGAAATGATCCTCTAAAGTTGTGGTTTTTATTTGCTCCAGCAGAATATACTAAAGATACTCTTGGAGAAAAGTTGCCACTAAAATTTTGACTTTTATCATAACGAACTGATCCTGTAAATTTCAATCTTTCGTCCATTAATTTCTTTTGAACTTGAGTGTATGCTCCATATTCATCGTATACAATTCCTCCAAACTGAGGTGTATCTGTATAAATTCTTCCAAATGAATTCAAATCATATCTTCTGTAAGATCCACCAACTTGAATTTCGGCAATTTTAATTAAATCTTTAAAATTATAATTAGCATCAGAGTGGTAAATTTTAGACTCATCTACCAGTTTAGAACCTTTTAAAACATCTGGATTTGCAATTACATTTTTAAAAGCCGTTTTAAAAGCATCTGTACCTGGAAGTAATCTTCCTGTATCTGAAATATTTCTTGCTGCTGCATGAGCTTGTTGTGGAGTTGCGCCACCCAAAGTTGCTTGAACATAAGTAGCTGCATACTGACCAAACCATACATTATCTGCTTTCCAAGCTCTATTAATATTGATTCCTGTAAAACGCATATCATAAGATTCTCCACCATTTTCTGTAGTGAAATATCCTCTTACGAAAAAGTTTTTACCTTTAAATTCTAGTTTATGCTGTTGCATAAAAAAGTCATTTAAATAATATCTGTTTGCTCCTTGATATACTGTGTTTCCAAAACCAAATTTACTTTGAAGAATAATTTCAAAATCATTAGCAAATGGTTTAAAATGTAACGACATATCAACTTTAGC
>NZ_JAYUPK010000024.1:0-9901 GCF_043760115.1 Flavobacterium sp. | reverse complement strand
TAATTGCGTGAACTTCTCCAGCATTTATTTCAAGATTGATGCCTTTTAATATTTCTTTGTCTTCTATTGAAGCGTGTAAATTTTTTATTGATAACATTTATTTTTGTTTTATTCGTAATGACCTTTTAAAGATAAAATATCTAGGATTTCAATTGTGTTTTCTTCGGTAACTTTATAAATAATTCTGTGTTCTTGATTTATTCTTCTTGACCATTTTCCCGAAAGTTGGTGTTTCAGAGCTTCAGGTTTACCAATTCCTTCAAATGGATGTAATTGAATGTCTTCGATTAAAGAATATATTTTATTTAAAATTCCTTTGTTTCCAGACTTTATCCAAAAATCTAAATCCTTTTTTGCTTTTTCAGAAAATTCTATTTGCATAATTCTTTCAATTCCTCCATTGTCATTCGAGTTCCTCTACCTTCTTTTATGCTTTTTTCAGCTTCCAAAATTTCTTTTACAAATTCAAGATTATATGGTTTTTCTTCTTGTAAAATTTCAAAACCAAGCGATTTTGCCAATGATTTTAGCACTGGAAAATCTTTTTTCTTTACATTTTTTAAAACTATATCCATAATTTGTAACTTTTATTATCCTACTGAACCTTCCAACGAAATCTCCAACAACTTCTGCGCTTCTACAGCAAATTCCATTGGTAATTTGTTTAAAACCTCTTTACTAAAACCGTTTACGATTAACGCAATTGCTTTCTCGGTTGGAATACCTCTTTGGTTACAATAAAACACTTGATCTTCGCCAATTTTACTTGTTGTTGCTTCGTGTTCAATTTTTGCCGAAGTGTTTTTACTTTCAATATACGGAAACGTATGCGCACCACAATTATTTCCCATCAACAACGAATCGCATTGTGAAAAATTTCTGGCATTATCAGCATTTGCACCAATTCTAACCAAACCACGATAACTGTTTTGAGATTTTCCTGCCGAAATTCCTTTGGAAATTATAGTCGATTTTGAATTCTTTCCAATGTGAATCATCTTAGTTCCAGTATCAGCTTGTTGAAAATTATTGGTTACTGCTATCGAATAAAATTCGCCAACAGAATTATCGCCTTTCAAAATTACCGATGGATATTTCCAAGTAATTGCTGAACCAGTTTCAACTTGTGTCCACGAAATTTTTGCGCTTTTCTCGCAAATTCCTCTTTTGGTAACAAAATTAAAAACGCCACCTTTTCCTTCTTTATTTCCTGGATACCAGTTTTGTACGGTTGAATATTTTATTTCGGCATTGTCTAAAGCTATCAATTCTACACATGCTGCATGCAACTGATTTTCATCTCTGCTTGGCGCTGTACAACCTTCAAGATACGAAACATAACTTCCTTCATCGGCTATTAAAAGTGTTCTTTCAAATTGTCCTGTTCCTGCTTGATTTATTCTAAAATAAGTTGATAATTCCATCGGACAACGAACGCCTTTTGGAATGTAGCAAAAACTGCCATCAGAAAATACTGCCGAATTCAATGCTGCATAAAAATTATCTTTCTGAGGAATTACTGTTCCTAAATATTTTCGAACCAATTCTGGATGTTGTTTAATGGCATCAGATATGGAACAAAAAATAATTCCTTTTTCGTTCAATGTTTTCTTAAATGTTGTTGCAACAGAAACTGAATCTACAACGATATCCATTGCAATATTATTCATCATTTTCTGTTCATCTACATTTATTCCTAGCTTTTTATACATTGCTAAAAGTTCAGGATCAACATCGTCTAATGTTTTATTGGGATCAATAGATTTTGGTGCAGAATAATACGAAATGGCTTGAAAATCGGGTTTTTCATAATGAACATTTGCCCATTCAGGTTCTACCATTTCTTGCCAAGCTCGAAACGCTTCAATTCGCCAATCAGTCATCCATTCTGGCTCTTCTTTTTTCAAAGAAATGGCACGAACAATTTCTTCATTTAAACCAATGGGAAACGTTTCCGATTCTATATCTGTATAAAATCCGTACTCATATTCTTTGGTTTCTAATTCGATTTTTAAATCGTCTTCTGTGTATTTTGACATTTTATTTTTTTTAAAACCATTAAGATATTTAAGTAAATTAAAACTTAATGAACCTTACTATCTTAATGGTTTAACTTTTTTTGATTAAATTATAAAGAAAAACTTTCTCCACAACCACAAGTTCTACTTGCATTTGGATTATTAAACACAAATCCTTTTCCGTTTAATCCTCCAGAAAATTCTAAAATTGTTCCTGCAAGATACAAGAAACTCTTTTTTTCTACAGCAATTTTGATGCTATTATCTTCAAAGACTTTGTCGTTCTCACCTATTTGTTTGTCAAAAGTTAAATCATAAGACAAACCTGAGCAACCACCAGATTTTACGCCTACTCGAACGTAATCTTGTGACGCATCAAAGCCATCGTCTTTCATCATATCGACAATTTTTTTACTAGCAGATTCAGATACTTTAATCATAACCTCTTTGTTAATTATTTTTATTGGTGTTATGTAATTTACATACTAACTATAACTTTATTAAATACTATTTCTAATACTTAATTGATAACTATTTATAATTTTTCTAAATAAAGTACAAATATACGGCAAAATATACAGTATACCATTAATTGTAACATTTTTATAACTTATGTTTTCATAGAAATATCTTATATTTACTACCTTAAAAAACCAACCTATGATAGAAATCAACAAAACCGAAATCGCTTCAAGGCAAAAAAAATTAGATGATTGTAAAGTTTATTTAAAATCAGAATTCATAGGAATTGACTCTATTATTGATGATTTAATTAATTATCTTCAAATATGGTATTTAATTCCAGAAATTTTAACACGTCCAATAACTATAAATCTTTGGGGAATGACTGGTGTTGGAAAAACCGATTTAATTAGGAAAATGGTAAAATTTATTGATTATCAAGATCGATTTTCTGAAATTGAATTGAGTAATATTGACGAAAGTAACTGGAACAAAAGCGTTTCTCAAATACTTCAAAATAATGAAATTAATGACGAAAAACTTGCCATAGTTTTATTTGACGAAATTCAACGATTTAACACTTTAGATCAAGAAGGAAAACCAATGCCACAAACAAAATTTGTAGATTTTTGGGAATTATTAAGCGATGGAAGGTTGAGTAAAAAAGACCGATATGATTTTGATTATTACCTTCATTCGTTTTTAAGTAAGAAAAAAGATGCTGCTCGAAGAAAATCTAAAGGCGAAGAAGTTGTTGATGAAAATCCGTTTGTAAATGCATGGGATGCCAAAAGTTTAAAAGCCAATTTGGGAATTGATAAAGACATTGATGAACTTACTGATATGACTGAGGAACAGATGATTGAATTGATAATTCAATCTAAAAAAAAGAAGAAAATTTATGAACCAGTCAATCACAGTAAGACTTTAATAATAATTTCTGGAAATCTTGATGAAGCATTTCAAATGGCAAATCAAACCAGTGAAGCCGATGTTGAAGCTGATATTTTTCACGCTTTTACTAAAAAAATAACTTTTGTAGATATTAAAAATGCACTTTCTAAAAAATTTAGACCAGAACAAGTGGCACGTTTTGGAAACATTCATTTAATTTATAATTCACTTAAAAGAAGTGATTTCGAAAAATTAATTACAACAGAAGTCAATAAAATAATTAAAGCTAGAAAAGCAGAATTTGGTATAGAATTAAACATTTCTAAAAAAATTAATACTTTAATTTATAATAATGGTGTTTTTCCGGTACAAGGTGTTCGACCAGTTTTTAGTAGTATTATTGACATTTTAGAATCGTGTTTAAATAAATTTATTTTTACTGCTATTACTACTGATGAAAAGAAAATAAATATTGATTATAACGAGAAAGCACAGGTAATTGAAGCCACAATTGGTAAGCAAAAAGTTACACTTCCATACATTGGTCGAATAGATAAAATTAGACAATCTAACGAAGAAAATGCCGTTGTAAATATTAGCGTTCACGAATGCGGACATGCAGTTGTATATATGATTGTTACTGGAATGGCACCTTTACAACTAAAAAGTAAAATTGCAAGTAGTTATGCTGGCGGATTTACTTTTCCACATCAAATTCACGAAACAAAAGAAAGTATTGTAAATAAAATTAAAATTTATTTAGCTGGCGGAATTGCCGAGGAAATTATTTTTGGCAAACCAAATGCAAGTATAGGAAGAAGTCACGATAGAGAACAGGCAACCGTTTTAGCTTCAGATTATATCAGAAAATATGGTTTTGATGATGAGTTTCACGCGGTTTATAATATTGACAATTATCCTTATAAATTAGACATGAATGTAACCGATTTAGACATTGAAAAAATGATGGCAAGATTGGTTGGAGAAACTAGAGAATTATTAACTCAAAATATAATTCTTTTAAAGGATATAAGTAAAGAACTTGCCGAAAAAGGAAGTTTGGAAGCTAAGGAAATTGTAGATTTGGCAAAAAAACATAAACTAAAAATTGAAAGTAAAGAAGAAGGTTATCTTCATATTTTTGATTATAAAAATAAAATGCAAGAATAAATGAAACTTTACCCAATAGAAGCAGGAAACTTTAAACTCGATGGCGGTGCAATGTTTGGCGTTGTGCCTAAAACTATATGGAATAAAACCAATCCAGCAGATGAAAATAATCTTATAGATATTGCGGCTCGTTGTCTTTTAATAGAGAAAGAAAATCGATTAATATTGATAGATACTGGAATGGGAAACAAACAATCAGATAAATTTTTTGGCTATTATTCACTTTGGGGAAATCATTCGTTAGATAAATCACTAGCAAAATATGGTTTTCACAGAGATGAAATTACCGATGTTTTTATGACGCATTTACATTTTGATCATTGTGGTGGATGTGTAAATTGGAACAAAGACAAATCTGGTTACGAAGTTGCTTTTAAAAATGCAAAATATTGGACTAATGAAGGTCATTGGAATTGGGCAACAAATCCAAATCCGAGAGAAAAAGCATCTTTTTTATCTGAAAATATTTTACCTATTCAAGAAAGTGGACAACTAAATTTTATTTACAAAACAGCATGCGATTATGAATTTTCTCCAGAATTAGGATTCAATATTTTATTTGTTGATGGTCATACCGAAAAAATGATGCTGCCACATATTCTTTACAAAGGTAAAATCATTCTTTTTTGTGCCGATTTAATTCCAACAGCAGGACATTTACCTTTGCCTTATGTTATGGGTTATGACACAAGACCACTTTTAACCTTGCCAGAAAAAGCAGAAATTTTAAAACTTGCTGCTGAAAATAATTATTATTTATTTCTAGAACACGATGCGCATAATGAAATTATAACAGTTGAAAAAACCGAAAAAGGCATCAGATTAAAAGAAGTTTTTAAATGTGAAGATATCTTAATCTAATGTTAATCATTTTTAACTTGTAACAAAACACAATACTTTTAGACCAATTTTTACAAAAATATAATATTATGAAACTAATAAAACCCATTTTTATCTCAGCTTTAATGGCAATTGCATTGTCAAGTTGTAACTCAACAATTGCTCCAATAATGAGCACAAATCCTGCTAACATTGACAAGCAAGCATTAAAAACTTCTCCAATAAAAGAAACCGATTTACAACGATGGAGTCATTTAGATTTAGCTAAAGATACTATTCCTGGGATGAGCGTTGATAAAGCTTATGCCGAACTATTAAAAGGTAAAAAAGGAACAACAGTTATTGTTGGCGTTATAGATTCTGGTGTAGATATTGACCACGAAGATTTAAAAGGAAAAATTTGGACCAACAAAAAAGAAATTGCTGGAAACAAAATTGACGATGACAAAAACGGATATGTTGATGATGTTCACGGATGGAATTTTCTTGGCGATGCAACAGATGAAAATCTAGAATTAACAAGAATTGTTAAAAAAGGTGACGATGGAAGCGAAATTTACAGAAGAGCAAAAGCAGAATTAGACAAAAAATTAGCTGAGATGATGCAACAAAAACCTCAAGTTGATATGATTGACAAAGCTGATAAAGACATTAAAAAATACTTGAAAAAAGAAATTTATACTATTGAAGATTTAAAGAAAATTTCTACAACTGATGCTGAATTGAATAAAAGTAAAACCATAATGACGAGTATTGCTACACAAGCTGGAGTTGGATTTCAAGATGAAATTAAATCGTATGTAGATTATGTTTACGGACAAGTAAATTATAATTTAAATGTAAATTTTAGTGGTAGAAAAACTGGCGATAATCCAGAAAATATGGACAGTAAATTTTACGGAAACGGAAACGTAAAAGGTCCAGATGTTGCTGATGCTGAACACGGAACGCATGTTTCTGGAATTATTGCACAACTTCGTGGAAACAATAAAGGTGGCGATGGTGTTGCTAACAATGTTGTAATTTTACCAGTAAGAGCAGTTCCAAATGGTGACGAATATGATAAAGATATTGCTTTGGCAATTCGTTACGCTGTAGATAATGGAGCAAAAGTAATTAATGGAAGTTTTGGAAAAGATTATTCACCACACACGCAATGGGTTTTTGATGCAATAAAATATGCTGAAAGTAAAGACGTTTTAATTGTTCATGCTGCAGGAAACGATTCTAAAAATATTGATATTGCACCCAATTTTCCAACAGATGAAAAAAACGGAACAGAACTTTCTGATAATTTAATAACAATTGGAGCATTAAACTTTGAATATGGCTCTAAACTAGTTGCCGATTTCTCTAATTTTGGTGCTAATAATGTAGACGTATTTTCTCCTGGAGTTAAAATTTATGCAACAGTACCTAATATGAAATATAAATACGAAAACGGAACATCAATGGCAGCACCAAATGCTGCTGGAGTTGCTGCCTTAGTTCGTTCATATTATCCAACATTAACTGCATCGCAAGTAAAACATATTTTAATGGATTCTGGAACTGCAATTTCTACCGAAGTTATTTTGGGTGAAGAAAAAGCTAAAGCATCATTTACAACAGCATCTAAATCTGGAAGAATTGTAAATGCATACAATGCTTTGATAATGGCAGGTCAAATGGTAAAAAAATAAAAATTAAAATATAACTTCAAAATTCACAAGTTTTATCATTTATTTGAATTAAAATTTGTGAATTTTCCTTTTTTAAAAATGACTATGAAAAAAATAATCCTATTTCTTATTCTAACTTCTACAAATGCTTTTTCTCAATCTTCAAGTTATTGGCAACAAAAAGTTGATTATAAAATGAATGTTGTTATGGATGTAAAAACCTATCAATATAAAGGAACGCAAGAATTGGTTTATACTAACAATTCTCAAGATACTTTAAAAAAGGTTTTTTATCATTTATACAACAATGCATTTCAACCTGGAAGCGAGATGGATATGCGCTTACAAAATGTAAAAGATCCTGACGGAAGAATGGTTGACAAAATAAAAGTTGACGATAAAACTACAAGAAACGAAAGTAGAATTGCCAAGCTAAAACCTAATGAAATTGGCTTTTTGCACGTTTCTAATTTTAAACAAGATGGAGTTTCTACAACTGTAAAAGAAATAGAAACTATTCTAGAAGTTACTTTATCTAAACCAATTCTTCCTGGAACTTCTACTGTTTTTAGTTTAGATTTTAATGGTCAAGTTCCGGTTCAAATTCGTCGTTCTGGAAGAAATAATAAAGAAGGAATTGAACTTTCTATGAGTCAATGGTATCCAAAAATGGCAGAGTTTGACTTTGAAGGTTGGCACGCAGAACAATATGTAGCAAGAGAATTTCATGGAGTTTGGGGAAATTTTGATGTAAAAATAACTATCGATAAAAATTACATTTTAGGTTCAACTGGTTATTTACAAAATCCAAATGAAATAGGTTACAATTATCAAGATAGCGGAATTATTGTCAAAACACCAAAGAAACAAAAAACGCTAACATGGCATTTTGTAGCACCAAACGTGCACGATTTTACTTGGGCTGCAGATAAAAATTATATTCATGATGTAGTTCAAGTTCCAAACAGTGCAACGCTTCATTTTTTATACAAAAACAATCCAAAAATTATAGAAAACTGGAAAAAAGCACAACCAGTTACTGTTAAAACAATGGAGTTTTACAATAAAATTGTGGGCAATTATCCGTACCAACAATATTCTATAATTCAAGGTGGCGATGGCGGAATGGAATATGCAATGTGTACTTTAATTCTTGGCGAAGGAGATTTAGATGGCTTAATTGGAGTAATTACTCACGAAATGGGACATTCTTGGTTTCAACACGTTTTGGCAAGTAACGAAAGTAAAAATTCTTGGATGGACGAAGGTTTTACTTCTTTTATAGAAGATTTGGCTTATAATGAATTTGCCAATAAAAAAGCTGAAAATCCATTTGAAGGTTCTTATAAAACCTATGTAAAATTGGTAGAATCTGGAAAAGAACAACCACTTACAACTCATGCCGATAGATATGATGAAAATAGAAGTTACAGCATTGCATCTTATGTTAAAGGAGAATTATTTTTAACCCAACTGCAATATATTATAGGAAAAGAAAATTTAATGAAAACTGTAAAACAATTTTATAGCGAATTCAAATTTAAACACCCAACACCAAACGATATTAAACGAACTGCCGAACGAGTTTCTGGAGCAAATTTAGATTGGTTTTTAACCGATTGGACAAAAACTTTAAACACAATTGATTATGCAATTAAAGGAATTTCTGAAGATGGAAATTCAACTAAAATTTCATTACAAAGAATAGGTAGAACACCAATGCCAATAGATTTGTTGGTAGAATATACTGATGGAACAAAAGAAAGTTTTTACATTCCGTTGCGAATGATGAGTTTTGAAAAGGAAAATCCAACACCACAAATTAAAAGAACAGTCGTAAAAGATTGGACTTGGGGAAATCCTAATTATGAATTTACAATAGAAAAATCTAGAACATCAATTAAAAAAATTACAATTGACACATTAGGATTTATGGCAGATGTTAAAAAAGAAAATAATAGTTATGAGATAAAGTAGGATTGAAAAAGGCGTTCTAGAAACAGGATGTTTTTTTAAAATAATAAAAAACAAAAGTTTGCATAAAAAGTAAATAATTTACAATTTATGCAAATTTTTTTGTTTACATTTGTGTATGCAAAGAATTACTCATCTAGAAAATTCTGTAAAAATTAATGTTGTTATAGAGTTAGTGACAGCAGAAGATTATAAAAAAATTACAAAAGCCAACTATTTTTTTAATTGGAATTTAGAAAAAGAAAATTTGGTTTATAAATTAAGAATTAGTTTTTCTGATGAAATTTTAGGTTTAATATCACTCATTCATTTTGAACAAGAAGAAAGGATTGAAATTAAACTATTGACAGTATCTAAAGAAAATAGAGGTAAAAATAAAAAATATGATGGAATTGCAGAGAATTTAATTGCATTTGCATGTAGAGAAGCTGTAAAGAAACATGCAGAAAACGCTTGTGTTTCATTATTTCCAAAAACCGAATTAAGATCACACTACATTAATAAGTATGGAATGTTAGAAGCAGGTTTACAAATATTTTTAGAAGGCATTTCGTTATTTAAATTATTAGAAAAAAATGAGCTATGAAAACAGATAAATTAAACTTAAAATATAAAACCGAAGAGTTAGCTGATGCATTTATTTTTAGATCAAAAAAACTTACTACTATTGAAATCAATAAAGCTAAAGAAGATTTAAAATTAGCAAGAAAAAACGTAAATGAAACATTAAACGAAAATCAAATTCTGTATGCTAAAGTTAAACAATTGCATTATATAATTGAAGATTACGTTAAATCTGACAACTTTAATGATGACTATACATTTTCATATTTTTTAAGAAAATATATAAGATTGAGTTATAAATTAAATAAAAATTTTGCA
>NZ_JAYUPK010000023.1:0-4103 GCF_043760115.1 Flavobacterium sp. | reverse complement strand
AAAACAATAATTGAAACTTATGGCATTCCTTTAATTCCAAAACGTGTTCAAGGATTTGAAACATTAGCGCTATTGATTCTCGAACAACAAGTTTCTATTGATTCGGCAAAAGCTACTTACAACAAACTCAAAAATCAAGTTGAAATATTTTCGCCAGAAAATTTAATTATTTTATCCGACGAAAATTTCAGAACTTGCGGTGTAAGTCGACAAAAAACCAAATACATTAAATGTCTTGCCGAAGCCATTCTCGAAAAAACAATTGACTTAGAAAGTTTACCATTAAAATCAGCCGAAATTGTTCGTCAAGAACTCATTCAAATTAAGGGAATTGGAAATTGGACAATCGATGTTTACTTGATGTTTTCTTTAAACTCTCAAGATATTCTGCCACTTGG
This sequence comes from Flavobacterium sp., assembly GCF_043760115.1. Lineage (GTDB taxonomy): Bacteria > Bacteroidota > Bacteroidia > Flavobacteriales > Flavobacteriaceae > Flavobacterium. The sequence goes on along the minus strand of NZ_JAYUPK010000023.1, from coordinate 3,705 downwards.
CGATATTGCAGTTGTCAATACTATCAAAGAATTATTAGACATTCACGAAAAAGCCGAAATGGATGTTTATACTCAAAAATGGTCTCCATTTCGTTCAATGGCAACCTTTTTATTATGGCATCATTATTTACAAAAACGCAATCGAAAAGTTGAATATTAATATTAGCAAAAATAAATTTCAAACATATTTTAATTATTAATAAAATATAATTTAACAAATATTGATATATTTATAGCAATTAAACTATTAAATATTTTAAATAAGTGTTGTTAAACATTGATTTACTACACTTAATCGACTTTGTTAGATTTTATTACAAATTATTTTATACATCTTTAGTTTATAACTACTTTTGCAAGATATTTAAAATAAATAAAACAAAATGCAAAAGATTAAAAACAAAAAAATAATTACTTTTTTTATATTTATTTTTTTATTTACATCAATTAATATTTATTCTAATACTATTTTCGGCGGAATAGAAATAGGAAGTAAAGGTGTAAAAATTACAATTCTTGATGTTGAGAATGCTAAGAAAAATGTTTTTACTTTAAAAGAGTTTTGGACCACTAATGTTGGAATTGCAAAAGGAATTTCAATTGATGGCAATTTAGCTAACGATGATATTGAAGCTGCTTCGAAAGTTGTTCTGGAAAATTACAACAAACTGCTTAATGAATATAAAATTGAAGATAAAAATATTTTTATAGTAGCTTCTTCGGGTGTTGGAATTGCCAAAAACACAGATGTGCTTGTTGATAAAATAAGATTACTTACTCATAAAGAAATGGAAGTTATTTCTTCTAAACTCGAAGCAAAACTAATGTTTAGAGGAAGTATCATTAAAAAACTTTATTTGAATTCATTACTTTTAGACATTGGCGGTGGAAACACAAAAGGCGGATATGTTGAAATTAGAAACGAAGATATAAACGTATTTTATCCTTTTAACATCAATTTAGGAACAATAACTTTAACAGAAAAAATCAATAAAGAAGTTGTTAATAAAGAAGATATTAATGCGTTTACAGCCAAATTAGATGCATTTGTTCCAAAATTAGATGCAGATGTTAAACAAATGTATTTAGAAAGACCAGAATACAAAGAAAAGAAAAATATATATTTGAGTGGTGGAGCTGTATGGGCATTCTTTACACTATCTAACAACACCGGTACTGAAAATTTTTCTGAATTTACATATGAAGATGTTTTGTATTATGATGCAGTAATCAAAAATAATTTTAAAAAATTTACTGATTTAAGCGCAACAAATCCAGAAATTTCTAGAGTTCTTAAAACTTATTCTCAAAAACATTTAATAGCTGCAAATACAATTTTATTAACTTCACTTTCGAATTTAGGTGATCTTGAAACTAAAAAATTATATTTTGTAAAGCAAGGTCAAATTGCATGGTTGCTCTCTTATGTTGCTGATTCAGCTAAAGGTTCAAAAGTAATTTATTAATAAAATAGGCGATATTCTATATAGTATTTTATTCTCACCAAAAAGAAAATAGTCGAAATATTAAAAGTAGAGGTACATAGTAATTTAATTTTAAATAGCTATTTTTTTTATTCTATCATAGCGCCTTTTTTAATTTTTTCTTTGATTTTATGTAGTTAAAATGTATTTACTAAAACATGACCATAAAAATTATAATAAATTTATAAAAAGTCTCATTTTAGAGACTTTTTATATTTTAAAAACAATTTAATTTTAGATAATTTGACTAATTTTTAACCCAAATATTAAAATCTGGTTTATCTATTTTACAAATATAATTATTAGAAATTAGAAATTTTTGAAGTGCTAATTCTCCATCATTACCTAAAACGTTTCCTTTTGTATCAACTATTATAGGCCATTTTTTTGTTTTAAAAATGTTTTCATTAATCTTCAAAAACAATTCTTGAGGTTGATGCATTTTATCTGACAGCCAAAAATTTTCGAGCACTGGTTTTTTATTTGTAAGGTAATAAAACATTGGTTGATGTCCGTAAATAAAAAGTGAGTTATTTTGATTTCCACAATTTTTAATAGCAAAGTATAAATCTTCGATATGTTTTGCATTTTTTTTAGTTGTCAAAACACCTGCCATTTTTGGATTGTCTATTGTATAAATTGCTCTAAATCTGCTTTTTAATCCATAATCTACATGGTATATCCATAAAATTCGGATTGTAAAACTTATAAATAGAATAATCATTATTCCAGAAATAGAAAAAGGCAGAGTTAAAAAACTTAATCTTCTAAAAACCAACTCATTATAAGAAGACAAAATAACAATTGACAAAGGTAAAAGAACCATAAAACCATACAATAATTTCAAGAAAAACCCAGTATTTGTGCCAAATACTTGTGCAAAAGTAAATGCTAAACAAACCAAAACTGTTAAACTAAATTTATCTTTATTAATTAAAGAGTACAATAATGGCAATAAACAGAAAGCAGGTACAATATACATTATTTTGTTATTATATGTAAAATCGTGATCAATAATTATAACTAAAAAAAGAGCTAAAAATATATATAAAAAAAAATTAATTATTTTTTTTTGTTTTAATAAATATTTATAAACTACTGAGCTAAATATTAAAAATGTTATTACAAAAATAGAATATGGAATAAAAATTACAAATTCCTTAAAAATCTTTTTTATCAATAAAAACGGAGAATGACTACTTTTACTAAGTTCATTAAGTGATTTAAAATTATCAGAAAAAACATTTAACAAGTTAAGAAAATTAAGAATTAACAGAAAAATTAATAAACATAAAATAAACCCAATAAATAAGTAATAACAATTTTTGAATAAAAATTTAAATTGATGATTAAGGTTTTTTTCTTCTTTATAAAAGATTTTATAAGTAAGCATTAAAGGAATTAAAATAATAGCAATCATAGAAGGAATTCTGCATAATATTGCCAATGAAAGAAATATACCTGAAAAAAAAATAGGTTTATATTTTTTTTCTTCAACTCCTTTTATTAGTAAAAATCCAGATATAATTAAAAAAAACCAACAGGATATATCTTTAGTATAAACAAAATTAAAACACCTTTCTGAAAAAACAATTCCACAAAAAACACTGAACAGAATTAAGGTTTTATTTTCAATTACTCTTTTTAAAATTAAATAAATTATAAATATTATTGGATATAAAAATAACAAATAAAGAAATTTTAATCCTATAATTCCAAAATCAGGAAAAATTTCAAACCAAGTTGCACCAATTAAATCGGTTAAAAAAACTGGGCTAAAAACTTTACCTATTTTCAAATTTTCAAAAAAGTTTTCAAAAATGTAAGCCATATAACCTGTATCGGTCAAATCACCACATTGCCAAATAAAAATAAATGGATAAAAAATCAATAAAAAAATTAAGCCATTATTAAATACTTTTTCATTTGTTTTAACGATTTTAAAAATGTTCATATAAGTTTATTTGTGCTTCTTTTGTTAAATAACAATGATACTAAATATTTAAAGTAAAAAAAAATTAAATCATTTATTAAAGCACATTATTGCGTTTTTTGTAAAACTAATGTCAATTTCTAAAATCGATTTTCTTTATATTTGTAAATCATTATAATCCCAGATTAAGCATTAGGAATCGTAGGGAAACAATATTTTTCAATAAAGTCAAGTGCTCACGGAATTTTTTGAATGAAGACATATGTTATATTTCAAAATTTAAAAAAT
>NZ_JAYUPK010000022.1:0-28858 GCF_043760115.1 Flavobacterium sp. | reverse complement strand
AATTCCGATATAACCTCTAATTTTTAATTTGTCATTACCAATAAGTGTGATGTAACATTTGTAAAGTTTGCCATTTTTAGGATCTAAAACTTGACCGTCATTGTATTCGTCGCCATCTTTTGTAAGACCTTTTATGAAGGTTAATCCTAAAATGGGTTTGTTTTTATCATCGCCTTTACACAAAGTACATTTTTTATCTCGATGTTGTGCGTCAAGAATTTCTACAATTTTGCCGTAAATTTTTCCATTTTTCTCGTAAATTTCTACAACTCCTTTTTCTTTTCCTGTTTCGTCATCAATGGTTTTCCATCTTCCAATTACAGTTTGAGAAAACGAAATTTGAAAAAATAAAAGTACACAAATTATTATTTTACTATTCATTTTGTTGCACGTTTTTAGTATCGTTTTGTATTGCTGTGACTTTGATTTTGTTAATAGTAGCGTTTAAATCAAATCCTAATAAAAGTACCATAGAATTTATCCAAATGTAAAACATAACTACCAATAATGTACCTATTGAACCATAAAGTTCGTTGTATTTGGAAAATTTAATTACCCAAATCCCAAAAAAATACGAAGAAATAATAATCAATATTGTAGTAAAAACAGAACCTATTGAAATAAAGGATATTTTGCGTTGTTGCTTAATTCCGTACTTGAATAATAATGAAGTAGTTATTAATATCATCGCAATCACAAAGATGTATCTGCTTATTTCAATTACTTGAATTTTATCTGAAAGTACATCTTGAATTTTGGTTTTTTGAATTAAAACTTCAAAAATAATTATGGTTGAAACTGTTACAAGTAATATAACAGAAAGTATAATTGACAAAGCGACTGAAATAAAATATTGTCTAAAAAATCGGCGTTTGTGAATAATGTGTCTTGAATTTTCAAATCCGCCAAGAACAGCATTTACACCATTTGCCATAAGGAAAATTGCCATGAAAAATCCTGTAGAAATCAATCCAGAATTACTATTATGAAGAATATCGTTTATAATTTTAAAAATAGCATCGTAAGTTGTTGGCGGAACACTTTGTTGTACAAAATTGAGAAAATCTTCTTGAAAACCTGCTATTGGAATGAACGGAATTAAATTTAAAATGAATAATGCAAACGGAAATAAAGCCATAAAAAAACTAAAAGCAATTGCAGTTGCACGATAAGAAACTGCTCCATCAACTATGCCAATAATGTACATTTCTAACAAATCGTAAAATGACAAACCTTGTAGCCAAGGCAATTTTATAGTTTGGCAGAAAAGCACCAATTGTTTTAGAACTGGGATTTTTAAAAGTTTACTTTCTATTTCTATGCTCATATATTTTATTTGCCAATAAGGCACTTTTTTATGATACTGAAACTCTAATTTTTAAAGTTTTATTTAAAGTTATGCCACTTCGACTGCGCTCAGTGTGACAATATGGACTTCAATTTATATCTTTCTAATGTTAAAAAATATGATTTTAAAACTCAAATTCTTTTTTGTTTTACTAAATTTATATCGCTTTCAAACTCAAATCCATATTATAAACAGAATGCGTTAATGCGCCAGAAGAAATGTAATTTACACCACAATTGGCATAATCTCTAATGGTTTTTTCATTAATATTTCCTGATGATTCTGTTAAACACTTAGTTCCAATTAATTTTACAGCTTCTATTGTGTCTTCAAAGTTAAAATTATCAATTAGAATTCTATAAACTCCATTACTTTGTAAAATTTCTTTAATCTCGTCAAGGCTTCTGGCTTCTACAATTATCTTTAAATCTTTGTTGTTTTCTTTTAAATAGTGTTTGGTTTTACTGATTGCATTTGTAATTCCGCCAGCAAAATCGTTATGATTGTCTTTTAACATTATCATGTCGTACAAGGCAAATCGATGATTTTCGCCTCCACCAATTTTTACAGCCCATTTTTCGCAAGCTCTAAAACCTGGTGTTGTTTTTCTTGTATCTAAAATTTTGGTTTTTGTTCCTTCAAGTAAATCTACAAACTTTTTAGTTTTTGTAGCAATGGCACTCATTCGTTGCATTGAATTTAAAACCAAACGTTCTGCTTTTAAAATAGATTGCGAACTTCCAGCAACATGAAAAACTACATCTCCATACTTTACTTCGCTTCCATCTTCAATAAAAGTAGTTACATTTAAATTCTTATCTACATAGTTAAAAACCATTTTGGCAAATTCAACTCCAGCGATAATTCCGTTATCTTTTACTAAAAGTTTAGCTTTTCCTTGAGCATTTGCAGGAATACATGCTAGTGATGAATGATCGCCATCTCCAACATCTTCTCGAATGGCGTTTTCTATTATAAGTTGTAACTCTTGATTAAATTGGGTTTGAGAAATCATAGTGCAAATTTGATTGGCTAAAATAATGAAATTTGCAATACTATAATAAGAGTTGTAATTTTTTAAAGATATAAATTGGTTTAAAATTGACACAAAATAAAAAAAACTCCACAGCTCGTATCCCAAATACTTACCGTGGAGTTAATTCAACCTACATTACTTTAACCTACTGATGCAAAAATATAACGGATTTTATTCTTATTTATACGTAGTTTTACGTATTTTTTATTTTTTATTTGTTAAAATTTAATACAACTTTAAACTTTTATTTTCTTTATTAGATTTAATGATGAATACCTTTGTAGATATTGTCTAATTAATAAAATTTAAGCTATGAAATTTACAAGAACAGCAAGTACCAATTGGAAAGGTACAGGAATGGAAGGAAAAGGAACTATTTCTACACAAAGTACCACTTTAAACAATGCACAATTATCTTTTAAAACAAGATTTGATGAAGGTGTTGGAACCAATCCAGAGGAATTAATTGGAGCAGCACATTCTGGTTGTTACACAATGCAATTAAGTTTTTTATTGACCGATGCTGGTTTTCCTGCAGAAAATTTAGATACGGTTGCCAAAGTAACATTTGAAGATGGAACAATTACAGAAATTCAATTGAATTTAACGGCAACAATTCTAGGAATTAGTGAAGAAATTTTTCAAGAAACTGCTACTAAAGCCAAAGAAATATGTCCTATTTCTAAATTATTTAATACTAAAATAGTTTTGAATGCTAGTTTAACTAAATAGTAAATTATAAAATCCTTCTTATTAAATTTAAAATAAGAAGGATTTTTTATCTTTTCATTGCAAAATGACCTTTGTGAATTCGTCCATTTTGCCTGTTAATTACAAACCAATAATCGTCGGAAATTAATTTATTTCCATTGTAATTTCCATCCCAACCTTGAGAATTGGAATTAAAATTGGTTATTAATTTTCCGTATCTATCAAAAATAGTTACTTTAAAGTTTGGCTCCAAGTTTGAATTTTTTATAAACCAATAATCGTGATAACCATCATCATTAGGTGTAAAATATCTTGGATAATTTAACAACCAAACTTCTTGTTCTATAAGTACACAACCACCAATATCCTTGACATATACAGTATAAAGTCCAGATAATAAATTAGAGAAAATAGTACTTTCTTGAAAATTTACACCATCAATAGAGTATAAAAAATTGCCAACTTCTGTTGTAAAAACTGTTATAGAATTTTCATTAGTTGTCCAATCTATAGTTTCGATAGCATCAAATTGTGGAATTTGAGAATTAATAACTTCAATATTTAATGATTTTGTACATTTTAAATTAGTTCCATAACTATTTGTTGCAGTTACTACTAGATTAGTTATACCAATTTGAGAAATTGAAATTAAAGGATTAGTAGAACCATCTGACCATAAATAGGTAGTTGTAGGTAAATTTCCAATTGAAGCATCTATTATTTGTGGTGAAGTTGAACAATTAATGTATTGTTGATTCACGTTTAATTTTGGTTCCAGTCCTACTATTGTGTTAAAAGATAAAACTTCATAACAACTTGGTAAAGCATTAAAAATTATTCTTGCAAATAGTTCTTGAGGATTTGTAGATGGATTAAATGCTATAGAATTCACTATTGAATTTTGTGCATTCTGTGCATCTGTCAAAGAAGTGTAATACGAAATTGTATATTCACTTGCAGCTTGTGAACCCAGAATTATTGGATTTTGAAGAGTTAAATTAAAGGTTTCATTACCTGTAATTGTAGCAGTACATTGCAACATATTTTCAGGTTGAGTTGTTACAATAAACGATGATAATGTTGCAATATCATAAATTTTATTTGTTATGTTTCCGCATGCATCTTCAACTACAAATTGATACAATCCTTGTTGCAAACCGTTAAAAATATTTGAATTTCCGTTATCTAAGAAAAACGGATTTCCATCTTTAGTTACTATTTTAAATTTTAATGGATTGGTTCCTATAGCGTTAATAAAAACATCTAAATTTCCAGATGTTGAACAAGGTAATCTGTTGGCATCTAAAATTTCTAAACTTTGATTAAACGATAATGTTGGTGCTAAAATTTCTATACATTTTGAATTAATATCTGTAATCGACCCATTATTTACTTCACTACCAGAATTATAAGCCGAAAAATATCTAACAATTCTAAACGTACCATTAAAACTTAAATTTAAATTGTTTGCATTATTAACTAACAATAAAGAATTAGTTGCAGTTGGAACACTACCTTCACTATAAACAACATTTGTAGCAGGATTTCCCCAAGAATTTGTAGATGGATTAATAAGTTTTTGTAACCAAAATTTTTGTCCAGCAGTTCCATTACTAACAAAGTTTAAAGGAATAGTAAACGAGCCACAGTTGGGTTGCAAAGAAAATGACTCAGAAGTTATAGCATATCCAGCAATAGTAATTGTTTTAGTTGAAGTAAAATTACAACCGTCAATTGTGGCAAATGTATAATTTCCTGGAGGCAAATTTCCTAAATAAAAAATTCCATTAGCAATTAAATTATTTGACAAATTAATTGGAAAACTTGATGCATAAGAACTTGGCGCATTAGTTAAAATTACAGAAGTTAAAGGTCCGTTTTCACTATTTATTCTGACCGAACCTTTTAGTAAATCGCAACCTTGACGAATTTCTGAAACTATGCCTAAATCTTGATAAACTGGAACTAAAACATCTAATGGTAAAAGAGTTGAGCTACAACTATCTGTTAATAAAAAGGTGTAATTTCCTGATACAATTTGAGCCAAAGTAAAATTTCCGTTTACATCAATTAAATTAGAAACATCATGTGGTAAAGGAAAAGGATATGTAGCTGGAGCATTTGAAATTATTACTGTAACTAAATTTGATCCTAAAATTGAGATTTCAATTTTTCCTTGATTTGCTAAACATCCTTCATTGGTTGCAACTGCTGTTGGCAAAATTGGTACCGATTGAACACTAAAAAATCTTGGAACTGCAAGTGTTCTACCACAACTGTCGGTTATTTGAACTGTATAATCGCCAATTGGTGTTGGATTGGTTGGACTTCCAAAATCAATTGTATTTAAAGTAAATGGTCCAGGATAATTGGCATTAAATGTTGATGGATTAAATCCTGCTGGAGCACTTAAAAAATTTAATGAATATGGTGGTGTAAAATTGGAAGCTGTGAGTGTAAAATGATATTGATTACAATCTAAAACAACTATTGTACTCAATAATTCAATACCTTGATTAATTACAAAATTCTTGGTTATAACTATTCCGCAGACATCAGTAATAGTAATATCATACGAATAATTTTGGTTAAGATAATATGGAATTGTTTGAGATAGCGTTTGAGATGTTAAATTTCCGTTGGTTATATTTTGATTAAAAATAATAGCTGCGCCAGTTGGCGGATAAACACTATAATTTATAGATAATGGATACCCAATAACAGTTCCGTTTGCAGGAGTTATAACATTATTTACAACTGTAAAATTGCAATTCGCAGGATTAGTATTTGTAAATGTTGGCTCTGCAATTGATAATTCTGCTTGATTTTGAATTACAGTAAATGCTTGTACAGAACCATTTCCGCAACCATCAAAAACTCTAACTCTATAGTTACCAACAACTAATCCTGAGAAAACATTACTTGATTGCAAAGGAAATAAAATTGGTCCATCAAATATTTCATACGAAACAGGAAAACCAGTTATTGTATTTACAGTTATTGAACTTGTAGCAGTACAAGCTTGGTTTAAACTTAAAATTGAATAAACAAGCGGAACAATATTGCTAGAAATAGTAACATCAACTTGTTGCGAAGTAACTACTCCATTTACTGTTTCTTTTGCAATTACTCTGTACAAGCCAGATGTTAATCCGTTTAAATTGGTATTGGAAGTTATTGATATTGGAATTACAGCTTCTGGAAGTTTATAAATTGAATAAAGAATTGTTCCGTTAGCATCAATATCTGTTGATGTAAAAGTTAAAGAACCGTTTCCGGTACAGGTTTCAGTTGAAGACGAAACATTTAGTATAAATCCAAAAGTGAAAAATGGAAATATAAATAGTAGGTATAATAAATAAATTTGCACTTTTTTCATAACTAAAAGTAGTAATGAAATTTAATTTTTTAAAGTACTCATCAATCTAGCGAATGAATTTTATAATTTGGGTATGATTATAAAAATTTAAATAAAATAAAAAAGTGCCTAAAATTTATTAAACACTTTTTTTTAAATCATTTATGATTTTGCTTCTTCTTTATGAGCACAACATCCAGCTTTTTTTGTTCCAGTTGTTGAACATTCTTTTTTCTCTGAAGCAGTTGGTGTTGCAGTTGTTGATGCTTGCTCAGTTTTAGCTTTCTTTTTTCTTTTAGAAACTTTTTCTTGAGCACTTACATTCATTGTAAATAAAAATGCAACTACTGCTAATGATGTTACTAATTTTTTCATTTTTTTATGGTTTTAAATTTTTAATTATTTTAATTATCAATTTCAAATGTAGTAATAAATTTGAATACAATCATTATCCTAAAAAAAATTAAGATAATTTTAAATATAATCACTTTGATTTATAGTATTATAAAGTTGAAGGACAAACAAAATTTGTTCTTTTTATTCCAGTATTTTTTATAGCAGCATAACCACCTTTTACATCTATAACGTTATGAAATCCTCTTGCTTTTAAAATTGAAATTGCCATTACAGAACGATAACCGCCAGCACAATGAACATAAAAGTCTTTATCTTTAGGAAATTCTTGTAAATGATTATTTAAAAAATCTAATGGAGTTGATGGTACATTTTCTATATGTTCGGATGCAAATTCACCTGGTTTTCTAACATCAAAAATTAAAGTGTTTTCTTTCATTTTATCTTCTAATTCTTCTGCTGTAACTGAATTTAAAGTTTCAATATCTTTTTCAGATTTTATCCAAGTTTCAAATCCACCTTCAAGATATCCTATTGTATTATCATAGCCAACTCTGGCTAATCTTGTAATGGTTTCTACTTCTCTTCCAACTGGGGTTACTAATAAAATTGGTTGTTTAGCATCTATAATTAATGCGCCAACCCAAGGAGCAAATCCGCCATCAAGACCAATAAAAATAGAATTAGGAATATGACCAGCAGAAAAATCATCTTGATGACGAACGTCTAAAACTAATGCATCTGTTTCGTTAGCAAGTAGTTCAAATGTTGTTGCATCATAAGGTTTTGCTTCTTCAATAATAGATTCAACATTGGCATAACCTTCTTTATTTAATTTTACATTCATAGGAAAATATGCTGGTGGAGGCAATAATCCATCGGTAACTTCTTTTATAAATTCGTCTTTGGTCATATCATTTCGCAAAGCATAATTAGTTGCTTTTTGATCTCCAATAGAACCAACTGTTTCTTTACTTAAATTTTTTCCGCAAGCACTTCCTGCACCATGAGCTGGATATACAATTACGTTATCTGCAAGTGTCATAATTTTATTTCTAAGACTATCAAATAACATTCCTGCTAAATCTTCTTGTGTAATAGTTGCTGCTTTTTGTGCCAAATCTGGTCGACCAACATCGCCAAGAAATAATGTATCGCCACTAAAAAGTGCGTAGTCTTTTCCGTTTTTATCTTTCAATAAATAACACGTACTTTCCATTGTGTGACCTGGAGTATGAAGCGCTGTTATTGTAATTTCTCCTAGTTGAAAAACTTCTCCATCAGTTGCAATATGAGCTTTAAAACTTGTATTAGCATTGGGTCCAAAAACAATTGGAGCATTAGTTTTTTCAGATAAAGTTACATGTCCGCTAACAAAATCGGCATGAAAATGCGTTTCAAAAATATATTTTATTTTGGCATTGTCAGCTTTGGCTTTATCAATATAATTTTGAACTTCGCGCAACGGATCAATAATTGCAACTTCGCCATTACTTTCTATATAATATGCGCCTTGAGATAAACAACCTGTATATATTTGTTCTATTTTCATAGTATAATTTTAAAGTACAAAATTACTAATTTAAGTTTGTTAATATAGGTTTAAAACTTTATTTTAATTTAAAAAAAGTTCTTTAATTATGATGTAAATTGCCATTACTAGAACAAAATATCCAAAACCAGTTTTTAGCTTTTCGCCAGATATTTTTTTAGATACTACGTTTCCAATAAAAAATCCTACAACAGATAAACTTGTAAAAACTACTAGTATTTTCCAATCTATATTTTTTATAGTACTTAAATCACCCATAAATCCTATTAAAGATTGTGATGCAACTATAAAAAGTGATGTTCCAACCGCCATTTTCATTGGTGTTTTTGCTAAAAAAAGTAATGCAGGAACAATTAAAAATCCGCCACCAGCACCAACAAATCCAGTAATTAACCCAATAAAAATTCCTTGTAAACTAATCTTGAAATAATTTATTTTATCATCATCATTTACAACTATATTCTTTAAAGGTTTTATCATTCTTACAGATGCAAAAAACATTACCATTGCAAAAACAATCATTATTAAATTAGATTTTAAAATAAAATAATCTTGAAAAAATAGTATTTTTGGAATTCTTGGCAGCAAGAATAATCTGGTTATAAAAACTGTTAGTACAGTTGGAATTCCAAACAGAACAACCTTTTTAAAATCTACCAATTTTTCTCTAGCTTTTTGAATTCCTCCAACTAAAGCGGTATTTCCAACAATAAATAAAGAATAAGCAGTTGCTAGAACTGGTTCAATTTTCATGACATAAACCAAAATTGGAACTGATAAAATAGAACCACCACTTCCAATTAATCCTAAAGAAATTCCAACTAAAACCGCTAAAAAGTATCCTATAATATAGTTTATTTCCATTAACGTTTTAAGTTTTTTTCATAAGTTTCAATATAATTCTCAACTGAAATTTTACTTACTAATTGACCAATTAAATCTAAAGGAATATCGTTTATTTTTTTAAATCTAACGCAACCTTTTCCAATATCAAGCTTAGTTTTAGAATGATTTTCATATTCTGATGCAAACCAATTTACTAAATTTTCATCAAAATAAAGTCCTAAATGATGAAGCGAAATAAAGTTTTTTTGAGAACCAATATTCATAAAAGGTAACGGTTGCTTTGCATCGCAATGATAACCATTTGGATAAATAGAATGTGGCACAACATAACCAATCATTCCGTAACACATTATTTCTTCAAAACCTTTTGGTAAATTGTTTAAAATTGAAGTTCTAATTTTAGAAATTGCTTCTCTCCTATCTTCTGGTAATTCTTGTAAATAGTTATCAACTGTGCTAGCTTGGGATTTCATATTTTTGAAATAATTTAAGTAACAAAAACATTTTTTCGTTACTAATTGATTTTAACAAATGTAATACTAAATAATTTTATAGCTTTACAACGCATTTATAAATTTGCTTATGTCTAAAAATACCATCAGAAAAGATAAAACTTGTCTCAATTGCAGTTATGTTGTAGAAAATAGATTTTGTTCCAATTGTGGTCAAGAAAACATTGACACCAGAAAGTCGTTTCATCAATTGTTTGTTCACTTTTTTGAAGATTTGACGCATTATGAAAACTCGTTTTGGCGTACCATAAAAAATTTAATTTTTAAACCTGCTTCACTTACCAAAGAATATCTTTCTGGCAAACGAATGTCTTATTTGGCACCAATTAGATTGTATATTTTTATAAGTTTTGTTACTTTTTTTTTAATTGCAGTTTTACCAAGTGATGATGATAAAAAAAATGATTTAGTCCAAATTAATACAGACGATAAAAAAACAAAATCTGAAAATGATACTGTTTATAAAGAGCAACAGAAAATTTTAGAATTTGAAAAACAAGGATTAATTTCTAAAAAAGAATCTGATTCATTACAAAAGTTTATTATTGAAGCGAAAAAGAAAAATGAAGATGATAGTTTTATGAATCTTGGAAAACATTATAAAAATGTAAAAGAATTAGATTCTATTCAAGAACATGCTAAATCGTCTGATAAACTAGGTTCTTTTCAATATTGGTTAAAACGAAAAAGTCAGTTAATTAATGACAAAATGACTAAAGAAGAAATTCAAGAAAAATTTATTGAATCTTATTTTAAAAATTTACCAAAAGCATTGTTTTTTTACATGCCATTATTTGCATTTGTACTTTGGATATTTCAAAATAAAAAACGTTGGTATTACTTTGATCACGGTATTTTTACACTTCATTATTTTTCATTTTTATTGTTAGGAAGTTTATTTATATCTTTTATAGACTTTTTAATATCATTTGTAAATAATTATAGTTTTTTCAATGTTTTAAACTATATATTTAAAATAGTTACAGTAGTATATATGTTGTATTACTTTTTTCCAGCACATCATAGATTTTATGAAGAAAAAAGATGGATGTCTATTTTAAAAGGAATTGTTATGTTTTTCATAAACTTTTTTATTATTGGCATAATTTTAACTTGCTTTGCAGTCTACACCTTTATCAATTTACATTAAAAATTATGAAAAAAACACTAATAACAGCATCACTTTGCCTTACTTTATTAGCTTGTACAACTCAAAAACAAGTTGTAAAAGTTATTCCTTTAGACGAAAATAGTTATATAAACTCTATTACTCAAGAAGAATTAAGAACACATTTAACTATTGTTGCATCAGATAAAATGCAAGGTAGAGAAACTGGTAGCGAAGGACAAAAAATGGCTGGACGTTATTTAATTGAACAATATAAAAAAGCTGGAATTTCTTTTCCAAAAGGCGCAAAAGATTATTATCAAACAGTTCCTGCGGCTTATTTAAACGAAAAAAGAAATGAAGGTTTACCAGATTCTGAAAATATTTGGGCTTTTATAGAAGGTTCAGAAAAACCAGATGAAATTGTTGTAATTTCTGCTCATTATGATCACGTTGGAATGAAAAATGGAGAAATCTTTAATGGTGCAGACGATGATGGAAGTGGTACAGTTGCACTTTTAGAAATTGCACAAGCGTTTCAAAAAGCCAAAAAAGAAGGTCATGGACCAAAACGTTCTATACTAATTCTTCACGTTACTGGAGAAGAACATGGTTTACATGGTTCAAGATATTATACTGAAAATCCTTTATTTCCTTTAGCAAATACTGTAGCTGACGTAAATATTGACATGATTGGACGAAGAGACGAAAACCATAAAGATTCTAATAATTATATCTATTTAATTGGATCTGATTATTTGTCTACCGATTTATACAACATTTGTGAAAACGTAAATACCAAATTTACAAAACTAAATCTTGATTATAAATTTAATGATAGAGCAGATAAAAACAGATTTTATTATCGTTCAGATCATTATAATTTTGCCAAAAACGGAATTCCTTCTGTATTTTTATTTAATGGAGTTCATGCTGATTATCACAAACAATCTGATGAAGTTGATAAAATAGAATTTGATGCTTTAACTAAACGTACACAACTTGCTTTTACAATTGTTTGGGAAATTGCCAATCGAGAAAATAGATTGGTTGTTGATAAAGATGGGAAATAGTATTCAGTGATCAGTGATCAGTGTTCAGTGTTCAGTGATTTGCCAATTAATAAAAAATCCTATTTTCAAGTTTGAAAATAGGATTTTTCTATTTAAAACTCTTTTTGTAGAGATTTAATAATTTTTCTGAGAAGAATAAAGAACTGTAAGATTCGTTTGCTTTTGGATTATTAACTTCAAATTCTGCAAGCTGTTTTAAATACTTTTCCAATTGTTCTTTGGTCAATAAATTTCTAAAATCTTCTTCTTGTCTTATAATTATTTTTACAAATTCTGCTGTATCTTTTTCGTCTTCAGACACATTCATCTTTTTAAAT
This sequence comes from Flavobacterium sp., assembly GCF_043760115.1. Lineage (GTDB taxonomy): Bacteria > Bacteroidota > Bacteroidia > Flavobacteriales > Flavobacteriaceae > Flavobacterium. The sequence goes on along the minus strand of NZ_JAYUPK010000022.1, from coordinate 16,643 downwards.
ATCGGAATCAATTCTTTAAACTGACTAATAAATAATTCTTTAAATACTGGATTCTGTTCTTCTGTATAATTTACAATACCAAAAGTAATTTTACCTTTTGTTTGCCAAAAAGTAGTTTCACCTTCTTCTCCTTTATTAATCATATTTTGAAGAATTCCAACTTTCAATTTCAAACTAGTTTCTATTTGACCAAAAGAAAGTATAGGAAACAATAGCAATAAAAATATATTTTTCATTTTATGTAATTCAATATTTTTCAAATTTATAAAATTTATTTCAAACTATTGTCTTCAAAAATAAAGCCATTTTTAAAATTACAATCCTAAATTTTATGCTATAAATAGTAAATATAAATATTTATCACTTTATTTGAACATAATTTACCAACCAAACCTCACTTTATATTATGAAAACCTACACATTACAAGACATTAATGCTATTTTAAATGGTACAATTGTTGGAAATACAGATCAAAATTTTACAGCTCCAGAACAATTAGAAACCGCTAAAAAAAGTGAAATTTCTTTTATTGGAAATAAAAAATATGAAAAATTTTGGAAAAATTCGTTAGCGTCTTTGGCAATTGTAAATGAAGATGTTTCAATAGAACCAGGAGAAAATCGTGCCTTTATAAAAGTTAATAATGCCGATTTAGCAATGTGTCAAATATTGGATTTATTTGCACCAGACTTACCAAAATTTCATACCGAAATTCATAAAACAGCTTGTATTGATGAAACTGCAATTGTTGGAAAAAATTCTAAAATTGGAGCAAATGCCTATATTGGTCCAAATGTTGTTTTGGGAGAAAATGTAACTATTTATCCTAACGTAACTTTGTTAGACGAAGTTACAATTGGTTCCAATACAGTAATTTGGCCTGGCGCAGTTGTTCGTGAACGTTGCCATATTGGTTCCAACTGTATTATTCATCCAAATGCTTCAATTGGTGCCGATGGTTTTGGATTTCGTCCTTGTCCAGAAAGAGGATTGGTAAAAATTCCACAAATTGGAAATGTAATTATAGGAAATAACGTAGAAATTGGAGCCAATTCTTGCGTTGATAGAGGAAAATTTAGTTCTACAATTCTTGGTGATGGTTGTAAAATTGATAATTTAGTTCAAATTGGTCATAACAGTAAACTTGGAAAATTCTGTATTATGGCAGGAAATAGCGGACTTGCAGGTTCAGTAACTTTAGGAAATGGCGTAATTATTGGAGGAAGTGCTTCTATAAAAGACCATACTACTATTGGAGATGGAGCAATTGTTGGTGCAGGTTCTGGAGTAACAGGAGATATTTCAGCAGGAAAAACTATGATTGGTTATCCAGCAGTTGAAGCTAGAACAGCTTTAAAACAATGGGCAATTTTAAAAAGAATGGCAACACAATAAAAAATATAACATGAAAATTACTAAATTAATTTTAAACTTTCTTTTTTTATTTCTAATCAATATATCATCGGCACAGTTAAAAAGTGCGTTTGAAAAAGGTTCTATTATTTTAAAGGATAATAAAAAAATTGAAGGATTTATTAAAACTGATGATATAACAAAATTAGCTACAGAAATATGTTTTAAAGAATTATTTACAGATAAAGATTGTAAAAATTATGTTGCTTCTACATTACACTCTTTTAGCACTGAAAATGGTAAATTTTTTGAATCCTTAACTATAAAAACCAATAAAAATACTACTGAAATTACTCTTTTTGCTAATTTAATTTTGAAAGGTGAATGTTCTTTATATAAATGTTCTTACAACGATAAAGATATTTATGTTGTAAAAAATAATGCCAATAATTATGTATTACAAAATGATGAATTAATATCTGGAGAAACAGAAATTAGAAAATATAATTATAGAGGTATTTTAAATATTGCTACAGATGGTTTTTCTAATACTAATAAAGTTATCGAATTTAATGAAAATAGTTTTATAAAAATTATTACAGAATATAATTCATCTATTGGGTTAGAAAGTAAAGTTTTAACTTATAATGAAAAGAAAATAAATTATTTAATTGCTACTATTGGTGGTGGATTTAAACAAAATGAATCTGAATATTTTTTTCAAGGTATATATAGAATTTATTATCCCAAAATAAGTAGAAGTACTTCTTTAAATTTTGGATTAAATTACTTTTACAATAAAAATTCCCAAGTATATAATAATGTAACATACAATTTTACTTCTTCATTAATTTCATTACCAGTACAATTACAGCAAAATTTTTTAAATGAAAAATTCAGACCTTATATAACAGCTGGTTTTAATTTAAACTATTTAAAAGTAGTAGATAAAAATGATAATTCCATTTTATTTAATGGTTTACAAAATAACATTGGTATAGGAATAGTTTATGGAACAGGAATTGAATTTGATTTATATAAAGGATTATTAGCAAAATGTGAATACAAATTTGAATCTTACAGACATGTAATTCTTTTTGGAATTGGTTATAATTTTTCTAAATAAACTTAAATTGCTAAAAACGAAAAAAGTCTTGAAAAATTTCAAGACTTTTTTTTTGGGTGAATGACCGGGTTCGAACCGGCGACCCTCGGTACCACAAACCGATGCTCTAACCAGCTGAGCTACAATCACCGTGTTTAATTAGAGTGCAAATATAGAATTTTTCTTTGTTTTAGCAAAATAAAAAATAAAAATTATATCAAATCTGTTAAACTATTGACAGCCAAATATCTTTCTGTAGTAAATCCTTCTGCATATTCTACTCCTGTAATTCTGCCTAAATCTTGTGCGCGATATTTTACACTATCTAAAAAGTTTTTAGAACTTATTGGCGATTCTGGTTCGTTGGTATTAGGATTATAAAATTGTGAACTGTATGCCAAAATTGATTCCATTTTTACATCAATAAAACCAGAAATATCTACAACAAAATCTGGTTCAAGATTTTTCCATTGTATGTAATGATAAACCACTTTTGGTCGCCAAGCTGTTTGTTTTTCGCCATTAATTTCGGTTTCAATCATTCTCAAACCTGATAAAAAACAAGCATCAGAAACCAACTTACTTCCTTTTCCGTGGTCAATATGTCTATCATCTATGGCATTGCAAAGCACAATTTCTGGTTGGTATTTTCTAATCATTTTGATAATTTTCATTTGATGTGCTTCGTCATTTATAAAAAATCCATCACGCATATCTAGATTTTCTCTAACTGAAATTCCCAATATTTTAGATGCTTTTTCAGATTCTGAATTTCTAATTTCAACTGAACCACGAGTTCCAAGTTCGCCTCGAGTTAAATCTATAATTCCAACTTTTTTTCCTAGAGAAATTTCTTTGGCAATTGTTCCGCTACAACCCAATTCTACATCGTCTGGATGTGCACCGAAAGCTAAAATATCTAATTTCATTTGTTTGTTGTTTGTTGTTTATAGTTTGTTGTTTATGGTTTGTTGTTTATGGTTTGTTGTTTATAGTTTGTTGTTTATAGTTTGTTGTTTATAGTTTTTAAATCTCGTATTTCGTACTTCGTATTTCGTACCTTTAAAGTGCTTTTTTCATAGTTATAGATTTATTGACCGTTTCTACAAATTCATTTTTTGCACTACTATCTTTTGTGATTCCGCAACCTATAAATATTTTTGCTTGTGTGATTGCTAAATTTAAAGCAATCTCAATCTTCATACATCGTAAATTTACAAATAAATCAGATTGATTTTCTCTATAAGTTAAAAAATCTTTTTTCCATTCGCCAAGAAAACCTGAATAAAATTCTCTGTCATAACCTTCATTTTCTATAATAAAATCTTTGGCTTCTTGCTTTGGAAATCCGCAAACTGCTGGCGTTGGATGCAATAAATTTATTATTTTACTAATATCATTTTTATCTGAAATTTTAGCTTCAATATCTGTTTTAATATGTGATAAAGTTCCAGCTTTGATTGTGTATGGTTCTGAAAATTCTACTGAATCTGAAAATTTAGATAAATTATATACTAAATAATCTGTTACAATTTTTTGTTCTATAATTTCTTTTTTACTCCAAATAACTTCTTGATTATCAATACTTAATTGTGTTCCTGCTAATGAAACTGTTTTTAACTTATCTTCTTCAATTTTAAGAAACTGTTCTGGCGTTGCACCAATCCATAAACCAATTTTTGGATGATAAAAACAATATTTTAAAGCTTCGTTATAATAGGATACTAATTTTTTAAAAGCATTTTCAAAATCGAAATTTTGTAGTTCAACTGATTCTTTTCTAGACAATACTACTTTTTCAAATTGATTATTATTTATAGAATCTACACCTTTTTGAACTAATTTTTCAAAATTTACTTTATCTATTTCTGTATAAGAATTTTCAATATTTGATGATATAATAAAATCAGTAGCATTATTATTTTCAAAATAAACCTCGCAATAATTATCTGGAATTAAATATCGTTTTAAATTGTTGAAAGAAACAAATGCAAAGCCACTTTGAGAAGTTGAATCAAGTTCAAACAAATCATCATTTTTTTGAAATAAAGCAATTGTTTTATCTGAATTTGGTTTGCAATAAACTACAAAAGGTAGTCTTGAATTAAAATGTTCTTTGGCTTTTTTAAATATTTCGCTCATCGTCCTTTGCTTGGTAAAATCATATTGGTCAATTTGCAAAGTGAAATTAATCTATCGTTTTCATCAACAATTTTAATTTCCCAAAGATGAATACTTCTACCTTGATGAATAATTTTGGCAGTTGCAGTAACAATTCCTTCTTTTTTACTTCGTAAATGATTGGCAGAAATCTCTATTCCGCGAACTTCTTGTTTTTCTGGATTAATAAACATTAAAGATGCTGCGCTTCCAACACTTTCTGCTAAAGCTACTGTTGCTCCACCATGAAGTAATCCCATTGGTTGATGAACTCTAGAATTTACTGGCATTGTAGCAACTAAAAATCCTTCCCCAGCATCTATATAATTTATTTCTAAAGTTTCCATCAAGGTGTTTTTAGACCATTCTTGACAGAGTTGTAATACTTTTTCTTTATCAAATGACATACATTTTTTTTACAAATTTAATCAAAATACTACTCATATAAAATCTAAAAATTAGAATAGAATAAATTTCATTTTGTAACGTTATCAATAATTATAACCTATTTCAAAATTTCAAATAATTACATACATTTACCAAAATTAGAATACCTATGCGTAAATTACTCTTTTTGTTTATAATTGGATTGGCAATTTCAATAACATCTTGCAGAAAAGATTTTGTTTTTGAACCAAGTACTGGCGGATTAGAATTTTCTAAAGACACAGTTTATTTAGACACTATTTTTACAAATATAGGTTCAAGCACTTATAGATTAAAGGTTTACAATAATAGTGATAAAGATATTTCTATCCCTAAAATTCAATTACGAAAAGGAATTACTTCTAAATACCGAATTACAGTTGATGGATTAACAGGCGATATTGGAGCTACAAATAAAATTTTTAGTAATGTAGAATTACTTGCCAAAGACAGTTTGTTTATTTTTATTGAAGTAACAGCAGATGCTGCCATTACAAATCCAAACGATTTTTTATACACAGATAATATCGATTTTTATAATATTTCTGGAACGCCACAAGATGTTGATTTGGTTACTTTAATTCAAGATGCAATTTTTATTTATCCAGATAAACCTTTAAGTACAGGAATAAAAGAAACATTAACTATAGAAGGACTTGTTGGAGTTGAAGGACACACACTAACTTTACCAAATGAACTAAACTGGACATCATTAAAACCTTATGTGATATATGGATATGCAGCTGTACCAAATGGAAGTACACTTACTATTAATGATGGAACGAGTGTGTATTTTCATGCAAATTCTGGACTTGTAATAGACAATCAAGCAAAATTAATTATAGATGGTCATCTTAATGATATTGATATAAATGGTGAAATTACTGCAAAACACGAAGTAACATTTGAAGGTGATAGATTAGAATCTAGTTTTGAAAATGTGCCTGGACAATGGGGAACTGTATTAATTTTTTCAAGTTTAAATAATACTATTAATCATCTAACTCTTAAAAATTCAGCTATAGGTTTATATTTGCAAACAAATATTGTTACTGGAAATCCACCTAAATTAGAAATTAACGAATCTCAAATTTATAACTCTTCAAATGTTGGAATTCTTGCAAGAAATTCAAATATTAATGGTAGAAATTTAGTAATTAATAATGCTGGACAATTTTGTTTATCAGCAACTTATGGAGGTAATTATAAATTTACTCATTCAACTTTCATTAACAATTGGCCAAGTTCTAAACAATTAGCTGTTCTATTAAATGATTATCTTGATATTGACGCCACTACATTTACTTCAAATCCAAATCCAAGTAATTTTGAATTTATAAATTGTATAATTTATGGCTCAAACAATACTGAATTTTTTGTAAATAAAAAAGGTACTGCAACTTTCACATATAATCTTAAAAATTGTTTAATAAAGTTCAATAGTAGTCAACTTAATGATACAGGTTTGTTTGAATTCAATAATATTACTGGACCATATAGCAACAGTTGCTTTATATCTAAAAATAATATAAATTATTCTCCAAAATTTAAAAATATTACAAAAAATCAATTATGGCCTACTGTTGATTTAAGTTTATCGCCTTCATTAATGCCGGCATTTTTAAGTCCAGTTAATGTAGACATTTTAAATAAGCCAAGAACACCTACTATAACAATTGGTGCATATCAATTTATACCTTAAAAATTTACTTAAAGTTTGAATTGAGTTAAAAACTATTGATAACTCTTTTTTTATTTGATGTATTTTGGCGTAAATTTGCATTAACAACTAAAGTGAACTTATATAAGATGAGAATCTGAAACACTGAAATAAATTCAGTGTAAACAAGTTCAGATTAAACAACAACACAATGATTCATTTTTTCGGAAACGAAAGTACTGCTGTTTTTGCTGTGCAAACTAAAAACGAGCTTTCACAAGAAACTATTTCAAAACTTAACTGGCTTTTTAATTCTGAACTTGTTTCAGAATCTCATAAATCTGTTTCAGAATCTCAATCAGATAAACCTAAATCCGTTCTTGCGGATTTTTTTGTTGGTCCACGATCCACAATGATAACGCCTTGGAGTACAAATGCTGTCGAAATTACTCAAAATATGGGAATTGAAAACATCATTAGAATTGAAGAATTTCACAAAGTTTCTAGCGATTTCTCTGATTTTGATCCAATGCTTTCGCAAAAATATTCCGAATTAAATCAAGATATTTTCACAATAAATATTCAACCAGAAAACATTTTAGAAATAGAAAATATTTCTGAATACAATAAAAAAGAAGGTTTAGCATTAAGTCAAGATGAAGTAGATTATTTAGAAAATTTATCTAAAAAATTAAATAGAAATCTTACTGATTCTGAAGTTTTTGGATTTTCACAAGTCAATTCTGAACATTGCAGACATAAAATTTTCAATGGAACTTTTGTAATTGATGGAATTGAACAAGAATCGTCATTGTTCAAAATGATTAAGAAAACTTCTGCAGAAAATCCGAACGATATTGTTTCTGCTTACAAAGATAATGTAGCTTTTATTAAAGGTCCAATAGTGCAACAGTTTGCTCCAAAATCTGCCGATAAACCTGATTATTACGAAGTAAAAGATTTTGATTCAGTTCTTTCATTAAAAGCAGAAACGCATAATTTTCCAACTACAGTTGAACCATTTAATGGCGCAGCAACTGGTTCTGGTGGAGAAATTCGAGACAGATTGGCTGGCGGACAAGGTTCATTACCATTGGCTGGAACAGCAGTTTATATGACATCTTATTCACGTTTGACAAATAATCGTGAATACGAAAACGGAATGCAAAAACGAAAATGGTTGTATCAAACGCCAATGGATATTTTGATAAAAGCATCAAACGGAGCATCTGATTTTGGAAATAAATTTGGACAACCACTTATAGTTGGTTCTATTTTAACATTTGAGCATGATGAATCAAAAGATGCTGAAACGAGTTCAGCACGCAAATTGGGTTACGATAAAGTAATTATGCAAGCTGGAGGAATTGGTTATGGTAAACTAGATCAAGCTATAAAAAAGAAACCAACTGCTGGAGATAAAATTGTACTACTTGGTGGAGAAAATTATAGAATTGGAATGGGTGGCGCAGCAGTTTCGTCTGCAGATACTGGAGCTTTTGGTTCTGGAATTGAATTAAATGCCATACAACGTTCTAATCCTGAAATGCAAAAACGTGCCGCAAATGCCATTCGTGGATTAGTAGAAAGCGATGTAAATCCGATAGTTTCTATTCATGATCATGGTGCTGGCGGACATTTAAATTGTCTTTCAGAATTGGTAGAAGAAACTGGTGGATTAATAGATTTAGACAAATTACCAATTGGCGATTCAACACTTTCTGCAAAAGAAATTATTGGAAACGAATCTCAAGAACGCATGGGATTGGTAATTGGTAAAGAAAATATAGCATTTTTACAACGAATTGCCGATAGAGAACGCTCACCAATGTATCAAGTTGGTGATGTTACAGACAATCATAGATTTACATTTGAAAGCAAAAAAACTGGAGAAAAGCCAATGGATTTTGCTCTTGAAGATATGTTTGGAAGTTCGCCTAAAGTGGTAATGAACGATAAAAAAATCGAAAGAAATTATTCTGAAATTACTTATAATCAAGAAGATATTCCAAAATATATTGAAGAATTATTCAAACTTGAAGCTGTTGCTTGTAAAGATTGGTTGACTAATAAAGTCGACAGATGTGTTGGAGGAAAAGTGGCAAAACAACAATGTGTTGGACCTTTACAATTGCCTTTGAACAATGTTGGCGTTATGGCTTTGGATTTTTTAGGTAAAGAAGGAATTGCAACTTCTATTGGACATTCGCCAATTTCTGCTTTGGTAAATCCTACATCTGGAAGTAGAAATGCCATTGGTGAAGCATTATCAAATATTATTTTTGCACCATTAAAAGAAGGTTTAAAAAGTGTTTCACTTTCTGCCAATTGGATGTGGGCATGTAAAAATGAAGGTGAAGATGCACGATTGTATGAAGCGGTAAAAGCGTGTTCTGATTTTGCTATAGAACTCGGAATCAATATTCCAACAGGAAAAGATTCACTCTCTATGAAGCAAAAATATCCTAATGATGAAGTTATTGCGCCTGGAACTGTAATAATTTCTGCTGGAGCAAATTGCAATGATATTACTAAAGTTATTGAACCAGTTTTTCAAATAGTTGATGATGAAAGAGGAAATGGAACTTCTATTTATTACATCAATTTATCGCAAGATGACTTTAAGTTGGGCGGAAGTTCGTTTGCACAGACTTTAAATAAAATTGGTACTGATGTTCCCACAATAAAAGATGCTGAATTCTTCAAAAAGACATTTGATGTTATACAACATTTTATTAAAAATGATTTAATTGTTGCTGGTCACGATATTGGAAGTGGCGGATTAATTACAACTTTGTTAGAAATGTGTTTTGCAGATGTGAATATTGGAGCCAAAATTAATTTTAATAAGTTGCCAGAAAAAGATTTAGTTAAAATTTTATTTTCTGAAAATATTGGTTTGGTTTTACAAACTAATAATAATATTGCTTTTGAAAATAATCTTTTTGGACGTGGAATTGAGTATTTCAAAATAGGAGAAGTTGTTGAAGGAGATTTTTTAGAAATTAGCACTTCGACTGCGCTCAGTGTGACAAAGTTTAACATTCCAGATTTAAGAGAAAAATGGTTTGAAACCTCTTTCCTACTCGATCAAAAACAAACTAAAAACGGAAAATCATTAGAACGTTTTGAGAATTTTGCTAATCAAAAATTGGAATATGTTTTTCCTGAGCATTTTACTGGAGATTCTTCCTTCGTCAGAATGACAAATGAGGTTCGACCAAAAGCAGCAATTATTAGAGAAAAAGGAAGTAACAGTGAGCGCGAAATGGCAAATGCAATGTACTTGGCTGGTTTTGATGTAAAAGATGTGCACATGACTGATTTAATTTCTGGTAGAGAAACTTTGGAAGATATTCAATTTATTGGAGCAGTTGGAGGATTTTCAAATTCTGATGTTTTGGGTTCGGCAAAAGGTTGGGCTGGAGCATTTTTATATAACGAAAAAGCAAAAAATGCTTTGCAAAATTTCTTTAAACGTGAAGATACACTTTCGGTTGGAATTTGTAATGGATGTCAATTGTTTATGGAATTGGAATTGATAAATCCAGATCACAATGTTCATGGAAAAATGAAACACAACGATTCTGGCAAACACGAAAGTATTTTTACCTCTGTTAAAGTGCAAGAAAATAATTCTGTAATGTTAAAATCACTAGCAGGAACAACTCTTGGCGTTTGGGTTTCTCACGGTGAAGGAAAATTTAGTTTGCCTTTATCAGAAGATAATTATGATATTGTTGCCAAATATGGTTATGAAAATTATCCAGCAAATCCAAATGGTTCTGACTATAACACAGCAATGCTTTGCGATAAAACAGGACGACATTTAGTTACAATGCCACACATTGAGCGTTCTACATTTCCTTGGAATTGGGCACATTATCCAAAAGATAGAAATGATGAAGTTTCGCCTTGGTTGGAAGCGTTTGTAAATGCTAGAATTTGGGTTGAGAATTTTAATAAAAAATAAAATTTGTATATTTTGTAAGAAAAATATTTTAATTAATATTTTTTAATTTATTGCGACTATCGAATAGTTGCAGAAATGACCAAGAAAAAATACATAAGAAATCTATAAATTAAAAATGAAATTATTTTTGTAATTTTGAAAAAAGATTAAAAAAATGAGAACATTAAGCATAACAATATCAGATTTAGAATTTAACAAATTCGGAATAAAAGATAGTAAATTAAATTTTACTGATTTTGTAGACATTGTAAGTAAAGAATTGACTCGCCAAAATTTAAGTAAGTGCATTGAACTTGCAGAAAAAAATGGACTTTCTAAAATGACAATGGACGAAATTACAAACGAAGTAAAAGCTGTTAGGAAAGATGCAAAGAATCGTAATTGATACAAACGTAATAATTTCATCCTTAATCCAGAATAGTTATCCTTACACAATAGTAAACGAACTTTTTATCGATGACAAAATAGAAATGTGTGTTTCAGATGAATTACTAGCTGAATATTATGAAGTATTAAGAAGAAAAAAGTTTGCAAGATTTCACGATTTTTTTCACGAGCTGAGACATTACTTGTTGCAATTGAAAACAAGGCATCTATTTTTAAGCCGAAAATAAGATTGCAATTAATTTCTGATGCTGATGATAATATGGTTTTAGAACTTGCTGATGAATGTATTGCAGATTATGTAATTACTGGAAATACAACAGATTTTATTTTCCCAACTTACAAAGAAACTAAAATTGTAACGCCAAGAGACTATTGGGAAAATCATAAACCAAAATAAATCATAAGTAAAGGTACTTTTTTGCGAAAAGTGATTTGTTGGAATTGGGCGTATTATCCAAAAGATAGAAGAGATGAAGTTTCTCCTTGGTTGGAAGTATTTATTAATGCTAGAGTTTGGGTTGAGAATGTGAATGAGAAATAAATAATATATATGAATTGTTTAAATTGCCAAAATCCAACTTCACAAAATTTCTGTCCAAATTGCGGACAAAAAACTGATACACTTAGAATTACATTTAAAAAATTCATCACTCATGATATTCTTCATGGAGTTTGGCATTTTGAAAGAGGAATATTTTACACAATTAAAGAAGTAATTTTAAGACCTGGAAATGCAGCTTTAGATTATATTTCTGGAAAAAGAATTAAATATTATAATGTATTTTATCTAATATTATTATTTATTGGTTTAAACATATTTCTTAATCAATATTATGACAAATTGAATGAATATTATTTCAATTTGTCTACTATACATAAAACAAATACAGCAGGAAAATCAATTGATGATTTTGTAACTAAGTATTCAAAATTAATAATTTTTTCTTTTGTTCCATTATTAGCATTTAATAGTTGGGTAATTTTTAGAAGAAAAAAATTAAATTTAAGTGAACATTTTATTATTTCAGGAATGATATTTCTTGGAGTAATGATTATAACAACAATTGGTAGTTTAACCAATTTTAGCGAATTTTTTAAATATATTGATGTAATTTCAAATGTTGTAGATAAATCTATACCCATTTTTATTATTATTCATTTATGCATTAGTTATTACAATTGTTTTAAAGAAAATTACAGTACCAAAGGAATTATTTTTAGAACTTTTTTAAATTTGATATTATTTTTAATTGAAATAATAGGTTTAATTTTTTTATTATTTGGCTATTTTACAAATTGGAGTTTTAACATAAAATTAGTTTATCAATAAATCTAAAATCACCTATGCTTCCTAGTAGGAACAATCATCAAAGGAATTGTAGTTTTATTTAAAACATTTTCTGTAGTGCTTCCAACAAGGATTTTCTCTAGCCATTTTTGACTGTGTGAACCTATAATTATCAAATCTATTTTTAGTTTTTTTGCTGTTTTTAGTATTCCTTCTGCAAATTCACCTTTCTCTACCAACGTTATTATTGCATCGTCTTTAAGATGTGTTTTTATTTTATCTAAATAATAATTTGCAGCGTCTGTTGGAGAATCGGTATTCAAATATTGAAAAAAAGTGGCGCTATCAAAATCTCCAATTCCTGATATTGGCGATGTAATAAATGATGTGTAATAGGTTTCATTTTCTACAATGTGAAGCAATGTAACCTCAGCATTCATTGCTTTGGCAAACGAATATCCAATTTCTGCAATCTTGGTTGCATTTGAATTGTAATCAATTGCAATAAGTACTTTTTTATCTGTTTTCATAAGACTATTTATTAATTTATTTTACTTTTTTCAAATACCAAACGTGCCATTAAATAACTCACAGTAGATTCTGCACCTTGATTTAAATTGAGGTGATTTTCTTCCAATCCATCATAACAACCGCCAGTTTTTGGGTTGTAAACAATTTGATTTAAATGATTTTTTCCTAAAAACCAATTGAAAGCAACCACCATTTTATTGTAATATTCTTTGTCTTCAAATACTTCATAAAACTTGTTTAAAGCCAGAATTGTATAAGCAACATCTATTGGTTGTTCGCCATAATTATTAACATCTTTTCCTTTATGATTCCAACCTTGATTAGAAACTACTTTTATTTGATCGTCTTTGAAAGTAATATTCAATAAAAAATCGAACGTTTTTTTAGCAATTTTTTTATACAATTTACTTCCAGTTTTTAACGATGCATACAACATTGCTTCTGGCAAAAGACTGTTAGCATAAGTTAAATAATTTTCGAACCATTTCCATTTATCATCAGAAACGCCTCTAAATTTTGAAACTAAATTATCTGCCAATTTGGTAATTATAGCGGTAATTTCTGGAGTATTATTTTTTAAATCATACCAATACAATCCTTTTATAGAAAACGAAATGGCTCTTGGTGATTTGAATTTTAAAATATGAACAATTGATTTTTCTATTGCAACATTCGCTTTGTCAATAAATTCTTTTGGAAACAAATCACTGTGAGATGCAAATTCTCCTAATGCCCAAATTGTTCTTCCGTTAGAATCTTCAAGGTTTTCATTGTGATTATTATTAGTAAAATTTCCAAGTTTATCAACATAATTTAAAAAACTTCCATCTTCTTGCTGGCAATATAACAGAAAACTTAAATAGGTTTCTATCAAAAATAAATCGGCAATATCTTTAGTAATTTCATAATGTTTTACCATTGCAATTAAAGCTCTTGCATTGTCATCAATGGTGTAACCAGTTTTTATATCAGGATTGGAAATTTCTGCAAATTGAATAAATCCATCTTTAGTTGTCATTCTTTTAATATGATCTAAATTTATTGCTGGCAACTCATAATTCAAACTAACATTTTTATGATCTAACTTGTTTTCAATCAATGCAATGTGAGATAAAGCAGCATTTTGCCAACACGTTGGGTTAATTTTGTGCAACGCATTTAATTGCATTTTTTTCATTAATTTGGGTTGGTATAATAATTTAATAGTTTCGTCTGCAAGTTGCGCTGAATCTTGAAAATCAAAATTCACTCCAGCACCATCAATAAGTTCTTTTGAATGCGGAATTGGTGTTGAAATTATAGGACAACCACAAGCCATTGCATAAGCCAAAGTACCACTTACAGCTTGATTTGGATCTTTGGCAGTAAATAAATAAATATCGGTATGTTGTAAATAATACATCAATTCTGACAATGATAAATAGCTGTTTATAAAACGAACATTGTCTTGTAAATGCAACTTCTTGACTTTTTTATAAAGAAATTCTCTGTACTTTTCACCTTCTTTTAAAACAACTTCTGGATGCGTTTTTCCGATAATTAAATACAAAACATTCGGAAATTTTGCTATAATTTTTGGCAAAGCATCAAGAGCGGTTTCTATACTTTTTCCTTCGCTAACTAACCCAAAGGTTGAAAGTACAATTTTGTCTGTAAATTCATTTTTAGTTTCTTTAATTGCATCTGAAATTGAAGCAACCAAATGCGTTCCGTGTGGAATTACTTTTATTTTATCTGACGAAATTCCGTAATCATTCATCAATAACGAAGCCGAATTATTAGTCATAACAATAACTTCATCAGAATATCTAACAATTTTTTGAACTACATCTAATAATTTATTGTTTGGATTTGGCAAAACTGTATGTAATGTTGTAGTAATTGGAACCATAATACTTTGAAGAAAAGGAAGAATTTTTTCGCCATAATCTCCACCAAAAAGTCCAAATTCATGTTGTAAAAAAACAGACGAAAGATTTTCGTTACTATTTATTTTTCTTGCTAATATTTTATAAGATTCTTCGTCTTGCGTATTTAAATTATATTTTACCTCTTCTGGATAATTGAAATTACTTTCTTTAGATTCTAAGGAACATACTTTTAGAGAAAAAGTGTTTCCAAATTTTTCTTTAATTGCATTTCTTAAATCCTGAGAATAGGTTGCAATGCCGCATTCTCTTGGAGGATAAGAAGTTATAAATAAAATTTCTGGTAATTCAATAGTTTTTAATGCCAAACTTGGTTTAATCGTTTTATAAGAATCAAGTAAAGTTGCCTTATAATTTAATTTTAAATTTGGATTGTAACCAATTACATTTTTTTCGTTTGTTGATGAAATAGAGGTTCTCATACTAATTTTTGTTTGATAATAATTCTTGTACTAATTCTTTTAAACTCACAGATGCGCAAGCAACAGTTTTATCAGCTGCACCATAATAAATATATAATTGATCGTCAAATAATGCTGTTCCTGTTGGAAAAACAACATTATTAACAACGCCATTTAATTCGTAATCTAATTCGGGTTCAAATAATGGATAAGGTAATCTTGCTATAACTTTTATGGGATTATCTAAATCTAATAGTGCAACTGCAGCTGTGTAAACATAACCGTTTACAGTATCATAAACTCCATGATAAATCATTATCCAACCTTCACTAGTTTCAATTGGCGGACAACCACCACCAATGTAGCTTGATTCATGATTGTTTTCATTTGGATCAATTATAATATGTTCATTAAAATGTAACAAATAGTTAGTCCAAAAATCATTAGTTAAATCTTCAATTTCATCAATTAAAACCAATTGAATTCCGGGTTTTATTCTGTGGAGAAAAGCCAATTTACCATTAATTCTTCTTGGAAAAAATGCAATGTCTTTATCCCAAATATAAACTTTGTCGTTAGGATTAAAATGTCGGTTGTGACGAAAGTATTTTACACTTGTTAAGTTATTACATTCGGCAAGATTTTGAAATTCGTCAAAAGTGAACTTTGGAGTAATAATTCCTTTTCGTTCAAAATTTATCAAATCTTTAGAAGTTATTAATGCTCCAAGTGCGTTAATCCCATCATAAGCTGTGTAAGTAATATAAAATAAATCATCAATTTTTACAATTCTTGGATCTTCAACTCCTTTATTTTCTTCAATTGTATTGGGAATTATAATTGGAGTATCATAACGTTCAATTACATTTAATGGTCCATCAAATTTGCAATATCCAACTGTAGAATAATTTCCTTTTTTTACTGCTCGATACAACATGTGAAGAGTATTTCCATCTTGATAAACTCCAGGATTAAGCACGCTGTCATTTTCAAATGCTAAACTTGTTTTTTTAAGTACAATTCCTTGTTTTTTTACGGTTATCATAGCATTAGAAATAGATTAAATAATATTTAAACTCTAAAGATTAAAACAACTAAAAACCTATTTTTTAGCATTATAAATGAACTAAAATTATAAATGCAAAGTCAGTTATGTCATTGAAATTCTAAGTATTACAAAGTTCAAATATTTTTGTAATTATGAATTACACAATATTTGACATAAATTACACAATTAACAGATTAACATTTGAAGTAAATTTTCAAATAAATTCACAAAAAAAATCCTCAAAAAGTTAAAACTTTTTGAGGATGCTAAATAATTAATATTTTAAAATTTATTTCTTTAAAGAATCATTTCGGCTGACATATTTATGTAAATAATCGCCTTTAGGTTTTCCTAAATCGAACGAACTCCATTTGGTTAAAAA
>NZ_JAYUPK010000021.1:0-67899 GCF_043760115.1 Flavobacterium sp. | reverse complement strand
TCAACAAAAGTCATTAGGGCAAACGTAGCTAAGAAATATAGTTTTTTCATTTGTTTGAAATTTATCATTTTGTGGTTACTTTATTTGATTTGTCTGTTAATATATATCCATCCTGATTTGGTTTGTATATCATCACTTTCAATAACGTAATAATATGTACCATCGGGTAATTCTTCATTTTTATTAGATTGTCCAAACCATTCGTTTATATAATTAGACTTAGAATATACTTTTGTTCCATATCTATTAAAGATACTTAACATTTTTACATTTAATCCTGATAAATCAAAACTATCATTCAACTGATCATTATTAGGAGAAATACCTTTTTGTATAGAGCATGAAATACCATCAACAATAAAATTAGCAATAGCATCACAACCATTTGAGGTAACTTTTACGCTATAATTTCCAGCTTGCGTAACAGTTTGAGTTTGTGAACTTCCTAAAATGCTTGTTCCAAATGTCCAACTATAAGTAACATTAACCCCAGTTGGATTGTATGAATTATTTAAAGGAGTAGAAGTTAGTACATAATTTGGACCAACACATTCTCCAGATACACTAGTTAACACATCATTTTCTATAAATAAAACAGCCGTTTCAGACGCGGCAATTTGACAAATGCTAGCATTACTTGAGACTGAATACGTTATTGTATATGTTCCAGGTGTACTACTTACAACATCAATAATTCCTGTTGAGGCATTTATAGATAAACCAGTTGTAGAACTAAAAGTTCCGCCACTAGTAAATCCAGTTCCAAAAATTGGAGATTCATTGGCGCCATCAGCACAAGCTGGAGTAACATAAGAAAAATTAGTAATTGGTGTAATAACTGGATTAATAATTATGGTAGTATTTGAACTTCCAGCAGCTAAACAAGTTGCTAAATTTTGAGCTATTGTATAAGTTACACTATATGTTCCAGCAGTTGAAGAAGCTAAATTAATAACTCCAGTTGCAGAATTTATACTCAATCCAGTAGTAGAACTATAAACACCACCAGTTGTAAATCCTGTTGCAGGAATAGGTGATGGATTAGTTCCATTTGCACAAACAGGCGTTGTATAACTAAACAATGTAACAGGAATTGTTGCTGGTGTAATCACAATATTTGCAGTTGAGGTTCCAACTAACTGACAATTATTAATAATTGCAGGAACAGTATATGTTACAACATAAGGACCAGCAGTTGAAGTAGCTAAATTAATTTCTCCTGTAGTTGAATTTAAAGACAATCCACTTGTTGAAGTAAATGTTCCAGAAGTATTGAATCCTGTTGCAGTTGTATTTGGTAAAGGATTAATACTATTAAGTTGACATACAGGTGTTGTATAACTAAAAGTAGTAACTGGAGTTGCAGGAATTGTTAAATCTATACTTGCAGTTGTGCTTCCAGCAGATTGACATATTGACAAATCTTGTAAAACCGAATAAGTAATAGCATAATTTCCTGGCAATGACAAAGCTAAATTAATTTCTCCTGTTGAAGAATTAATTGATAATCCAGTTGTAGAAGTAAATGTTCCACCAGTAGAAAATCCAGTTGCAGATGTATTAGGAAATGGATTAATTGTAGAAGCTTGACATACAGGTGTCGTGTAACTAAAAGTTGTTACCGATGTTAAAAGCGGAACAGCATTAATAGTAACCGTAACTGGATTAGAAATACAATTTGTAATTAAATTTTGAACAGTTACACTATGATTTCCTGGAGTTAAACCACTAAAAGTTGGACTAGATTGATACGTTCCGCCATCAACATTATATTGAAAATTCGAAGTTGTATAAACGTATGTTCCAACATTTGTATAAACTTCTGGATCTAATGTTGTCCAATCTGTTGCAATAAATGTTGTGTTAGGAACAGATGCATTTATATTTCTTCTGTAAACATAACCTGTTTGACCAGCAGGTGTAAATACTAAACCATCTGTTCTTCCCCAAAGATCTATAACTACATCTGATAAATTGGTTAATCTAATATTATCATCAATATTTACAGCGCCACAACTTGTAAAAGTTGCATTTGGTGTTATAGAAGGTTGGTTTGGACTTAAACTTAATTTTACAACATAAGTGGCGTTATTAGCTAAAGTTCCAGTTAAATTATTATCACAACCTGGAGATACAGTTGTATTTCCATTATTGTAAGTTTTTAATTTATAATTTGAAAGATTTACCGAAGCTCCAGTACCATTATAAATTTCAACATAAGTTAACGAACCAGCATCAGCATCAGTCACTTCAGAAATGAATAAATTTGAAGGTAAAACACCACCATCAACAGGACTTGTAACTTGAATGGTTCCTGTTTGAGTTTGACAAGTAGGTTGAGTAATTACAGATACAACTGGATCAGCTATAGTATTAATAGTCATTGTAAATGATTTCTCGTTTGAACACAAAGAATTTTGTGCATAAATATGCATAATTTGAGATGCTGTAATTACAGTTCCAGCTGGATATTGTGTACCTTGACCATTTGGTTGACTGAAATAATTCCCAACTGGTAATGTAGGCATTGTATAACTATTACAAGCAGTAACGTTTGCAGGTTGAAGAATTACAGGCGATGCAATAATTTCAACATTTGCTGTAGTTGTAAAAGCAGCACAGCCACCAGTTGCAGCTACTGTGTAAGTTACTAAATAGTTTCCTACTGCACTTGCGCTAGGATTTATACTTCCATTATTAAACAAAATTGATAATCCAGCAGGTGTAGCAGCATACGTACCACCAACTGTACCAACTAAGTTTGATGGTTGTTGTGATGTAATACCATTACAAAAACTAGCTTGCGAGTAAGTAAAAGTTGCACTTGCTGGAGCAGTTATTATAACTGTTCTAGAAGTTGTAATACTTGGAATATTTGTACATGCACCGTTAGTGCTTGTTAAAGTTGTACTTGTAACAACGTATGCTCCAGGTGTACTAGCGGATAAATCTATTACTCCAGTTGTAGGATTTATAGATAACCCTGTTGTCGAAGTATAAGTTCCAGCAGAAGCGCCATTTGCCAATACTGGGATTGGATCAACACCATCTTGACAATAAGAATTTAGAGGATAGTTAAAAGTATTTATAGGAAAACATTCTGTTGTACCACCACCAGTATTAGTTTGTGTAAATGTTACTGTACCTGCTAGATTAGAAAAATTTGTAATCATTATAACATAGACTTTACATATAGTTGCTTGAGGAATACATAAAATTTCAGTTGGTGCAATAGAGAAACTACAGCCATGTAATTGTCCACTACAACCTTGTGCAGGAGTTAATGGAGGTTGTAATCCAGCTATAGGGAATGAAGGAACAGCACCACAAGCTTGAGTTAAATCATCAAATGGTCCCCAAGCTACATAATCAACATCTCTAGGCGTTCCACCAGTATCTACTTGAGAAATTAAATAAGATAATGGACCAGCTTGATTTACTTGTAAAAAGAAAAATGCTGGATTTGGCGATGAACCTAAACATCCAATTGTACCTAAACTAGGAATATTAGTAGAGTTTTGATAAGTAACAGTTTGTCCTGTACAAAATGCAGGTGCTTCTGCACATGGTAATGTACCAATGCATAAATTAAAATTGGTAAATTGTGGAGTTGCCAAAGTCGAGTAAACTCTAATATAATAAGTGTTTCCAGGTATTAAACCAGTACCAATATTACAACCAACTTGTATTAAATTACCACAGCTACCTTGAAAAATACCGTAGTTCAAAACAGTCGCAGGTGTAACGTTATTAAACGAAATAAAATGAGTAATTGCAGTTGCGGTAAAAGTAAACCAAACATCATCATTAGGCGTTCCTGGACAAACTAAAACTGGTGGTGTTGGAGGAGGTGGAGATTGAGAAGCAGTTGCTCCTGTAATTGTTCCAGCAACAGTTTGTACACAATTTAAATTTTGATTTACAATAGCTAAAGTAGCATTGGCACATTCATCATTTAATGGTAAAGTACCAAAAGAATATGCTGCTGACCAAAAGCTTATATCATTAGGACCACATAAAGATCTTACATAAAATGTATAAGCAGTTCCTGGTGGTAAATTATTAAAAGTATATGGATTGGTTGTTGCAATTCCAAGACTTCCTGCAACTGGTGGCGCAGACCCAAATGGCACTACAAAAACTTCCCAAGCAGTTGCCGAACCATTTTCTGTCCAGCCTAATGTCGCTGAGTTTTGTGTAACTGTAGCTGTAAGTAATGTTGGTTTAGGACAAGTAGGAACTGGTGCACAAGTTACATTTGCAATCCAACCTGGATTGTTAACTGAACCATCACTTATAAATTGAAATGTTAAACAACCGTTTGGACCAGCAGTAGATGATTCAAATGGACCAGGAATTGTATTTCCCCAAAAAGAACCGGGCAATGATCCACCAATATTTGTTGGTCCATTTCCACTAGAAATTTGTGGCGCATTAATTGAGTTTCCATCAAAAACATATAATCCATCCCAGTTTGTTTCTGTTTGAAATGATGTAAATGTAACCGTGACTATTTCACCAACTCCAGGACAAATTGTTGTAATAACATTTGCGCCATTTGTATAATTTACATTAGCACCACCATTATCAGTAAATATTCCACCACAAGCTGGTGGAGTTTGTAAAGTAGTTGCAGATTTTGGATCTGACCAAAAGCTAATATCTGTTGAAGAACAAATTGCTCTAACATAAAAATTATAACAAGTATCGGCAGTTAATCCAGTATAAGTAAAAGGATTACTACTTGTTGTAAAACCTGCTGTTAAAGGAGTTAAAGCCGTTGGAGCAGGAGAAGCACAAGGTAATGCCAAAACTTGAAATGAAGTTGCGGTACTATTATTGGTCCAACCGACCACTACAGATGTAGAAGTAATTGTCGCTACAGGAGTTGTTAAAACTGTTGGCTTAGGACAAGTTGGTGCTGGATCACAAGTTATGTTTGCAATAAAACCAGCAGCTGTTACACTTCCATCAGATGTAAATACAAAAGTTAAACATCCACCAGTTGCAGACGATGTAATTGATGCAGGTAAAGTTGCACCTGTGTAAGTCGCTAGCAAATTAGCAGTATTACTTCCATCATAAATTCTTAAAAAGTCAAAATTATTTTCAAGTGCAAATGATGTAAAAGTTACTGTTACTTGGTCATTAGTGTTATTTGGACAAATTATTGTTGTAACATTTGCTCCATTAGCATAATTTGCTGTTGCTCCACCAGGATCTGTAAAAGTTCCGCCACATTGTGGAGGAATAGATGGAGTTGTAAATAAAAATGGTCCAGCCCAAGCACTAAAAGTTCCATTTCCACAATCTGCTCTTACCCAATATTGATATCCAGTATCAGGTGTTAAAGGAGATGCAACAGGATAATTAGTATTTATAGTTGTTGTTATTCCTGCTCCAGATGGAATTGCTCCACCAGCAGGTTGCACTGCAACTTGCCAAGATGTTGCGCTTCCTGGATTTCCCCAAGATAATTGTGCACTAGTTTGTAATACTACTGGCGCTGTTAAATTATCTGGTTGTGCGCAAGTTACTGGTTGAATTACTAATGTATATGCAACTGTTTGTGGTGTTGCATTAGTAGAAATTACAATAATATAGGGCAAACCAGCAGTTACTGCTAAGTTAGGAATAACTCTAACGCCGCCACCATTATTTGCAACTCCTGCAACACAAGTTACACCTACATTGGCGCAACCTTGATATACAAAAATTCCAGACCAGTTAGCACTTGGCGTCATTGTAATACTAATTAATCCAGAAGTTGTTGGTGTATAAGAATAAAACACATCGTTACCAGTCATATAATTTGTTCCAGTATTAGCACAAGCAAAAGGTTGTGTTACATCTGTAGAATCTGCATAATTTGCGGTAGTATCTGTTGTACTGTAAGGTAATGTTGTTATAGTTATAGGCGCAAGACAACTAAGTCCAGGCGAACTTGTCGTAAACGCTGTAGGACCAACATAATTACTTAAACTATTGGCACAAATTGCTCTTACATAATAATTATATGATGTAGTTGGAGTTAGTGGTGTTCCAGTAGCTGTTGTTGTAGCAAGATAAGGTAAAGCTCCATTGTAAACAATTCCTGTTCCTGTTGGTAAAGTACCAACCGGTACAATTTCTATTTCCCAAGAAGTCGCTCCACCAGGATTTGCCCAACTAAGTTCGGCA
Source organism: Flavobacterium sp. (assembly GCF_043760115.1). GTDB lineage: Bacteria > Bacteroidota > Bacteroidia > Flavobacteriales > Flavobacteriaceae > Flavobacterium. Next base: position 61,719 of record NZ_JAYUPK010000021.1, on the reverse strand, counting down.
GAAGTTTGCGTTATATTAGCAACTGTTGGTGTAGTTGGATCGATACATCTTTCTACAACTTTTACATTGTCTATTAACCATCTGTCTCCACTTAAACCAGGTACATTTTGGGTAAATCTCATTACAAAAGCAATATATATTTGTTGACCAATAAATTGCGGTGGAATATTTATAACTTTTTCTTCATACACATTATATGTAGTAGTTAATGTAGCTTCGGTATATTGTTGTAATAAAGTATAATCTGAAGGATTAATTTGTGTACCTGTCGCTAAAGCAATTTTAATTTGAAAAAGTGTAGCTGTTTCTTGTGCAATTGTAGATCTAGTAAAAAATCGTAATTGTCCATTTGCAGGAACTGTAATTAAAGGTGTAGCAAGATAATCTTCGGATGTGTTTCCAAGACCAATAAATTCTCTATCCATGTAAGCAGAATTTATTCCTGAATACACTTCGGCTGGCGCAGTTCTAATTTCCCATCTTTTTGCTTGTCCAACTCCGTTGTCAAAAACTGCCCATTCTCCTGTTCCAATAGTCCAAGTTGATGGCGTTGTTGGTGGAGGTAAATCTGGACCAGCTGTGTTTTCAAAACCTTCTAATGGCAATCCTTGAGAAAAACCTAAAAAAGAAAGTAATAAAGTAACAATTAGTAAAGTAATTTTCTTCATTAAAATTTTGTTTGATTAATTTATAGTTATTTGTATGTTTGATTTATTCCCCAAATTTAACAAAAATTATGAAAAAAGTTATAAAATTGTTATTTTTAACTATATTTCTTGATAGTTTATTATTTTTTTAGTTAGAAATTCATCAGGAATTGTTTAAGAATGGTTAGTTTTGCTACATAATTTATACTATGTTAGAAAAAGAAAAGACAAATTTTGAGAAAACTGTAATTGTTGGAGTTGTAACTCAAAATCAGAGTGAAGAAAAACTATTTGAATATTTAGACGAGTTAGAATTTTTAACTTTTACCGCTGGTGGAGAAGTAGTTAAACGTTTTTGGCAAAAGATGGACAAGCCAAATCCGAAAACTTTTTTAGGAACAGGTAAAATGGATGAAATTGCATTGTATTGCAAAGAAAATGATATTTCGTCTGTGATTTTTGATGATGAATTATCTCCATCACAACAAAAAAACATTTCTAAAATAATTGATAGTAAAATTCTTGATAGAACGAATTTAATTTTAGATATTTTTGCACACAGAGCTGAAACTTCGTATGCAAGAACTCAAGTTGAATTGGCGCAATGTCAATATTTGTTACCAAGATTGAGTGGAATGTGGACGCATCTTGAACGTCAAAAAGGTGGAATTGGACTTCGTGGACCAGGAGAAACCGAAATTGAAACCGATAGAAGAATTGTACGTGATAGAATTTCGTTGCTTAAAGAAAAAATAAAAACGATAGACAAGCAACAATCTGTACAACGAGGTAATCGTGGTGCAATGGTTAGAGTTGCGCTTGTTGGATATACAAATGTTGGAAAATCGACATTAATGAATGTGATTAGTAAAAGTGAAGTTTTTGTTGAGAATAAACTTTTTGCTACGCTTGACACAACTGTAAGAAAAGTAGTTATTGGTAACTTGCCTTTTTTATTAAGTGATACTGTTGGGTTTATTAGAAAATTGCCTACACAACTTATAGAATCTTTTAAAAGTACACTTGACGAAGTTCGCGAAGCCGATTTATTATTGCACATTGTTGATATTTCGCATGCAGATTTTGAAGATCATATTGCTTCTGTAAATCAAATTTTAATGGATATTAAAAGCAATGATAAACCTGTAATTATGGTTTTTAATAAAATTGATGCTTATCAACATTTGACTATTGAAGAAGATGATTTAATGACTGAAAAAACTCCAAGACATAACACGCTAGAGGAATGGAAACAAACTTGGATGAGTAAAGTTGGAGCAGAAAATGCCTTGTTTATTTCGGCAATTGAAAAAGAAAATTTAGAAGAATTTAGAGAACGTATTTATGAAAAAGTACGACAAATTCATATTACAAGATTTCCGTATAATAAATTTTTGTATCCAGATTTTAAAGATATTGTTGTGGAGTAATGTAGGTTGCGATAGTGATTGCAATGAAAAGCCCGCAACAAAAAAACCATTTGGGTCTTATTATAAAAAGCGACCAACTGAATCTCTTTTATGCTATATTTTTCTGTTTGAGAAAAGAATTTAAAAAAGGAAATATTATTATTTATAATTTTTTTCTTTTAAATAGTGGAACAGCAGAACAAGCTTCGCCATACATTATACTCTTTGCCAAAGGTTGCAAATACTGAATTGCCATAATATAAGCAGATTGTGGAACTGGTTTTTTAGAGCAACCTTTTAAGATGATTGCTTTATTTAAATATATAGAATAATCTATTTTTGAAAGAATTTCTTGGTATAATTGTGTTTCTAAATCAACTAAATCACCTATAACTATTTTTTTTGCAAATGGTATTGCATAAACCGAAACTAAAATTGTAGCCCAAGCAGGAAGAATAGCGTCTGTACTACAATTTATGGCTACGTAATGATTGTTATATTGAGAAAAGTTATAATTTTTTAAGCTTTCGCGAAAATCTTTTTCTTTTAATAAAAAACCTCCTTCAAGCCACTGTGAAATGTCTATTTGTGAACGAATTCCATCAACATAATAATCTTCTAAATCGAAAACTTCTAGTGTTGAATTGGCAACTTTGTTAATTATTTCATCCATTTATGCTGAATTTACTTGTGCTGAATTCATTTCAGTATTTCTGTATTTTTTTCAGTTTTCAGTTTTCAGTTTTCAGTGGTCAGTGTTCAGTCTCAATTTTATGTAAATAAGTATAAAGTTTTAATCAATTAAAAATTATTTACGGTATACTTTTAAAATTCATCTAATCAATAAACATTAAAATTATTAAAAAGCCAAGCAAAAAACTGAACACTAAATGCTGATCACTGAACACTTCTTTAAAGCATTCCCAACTCTAACTTAGCTTCTTCACTCATTAAATCTTTGCTCCAAGGTGGATCAAATGTTATTTCTACTTCGCACGATTTAATTGTGTCTATTGCTTTTACTTTATCTTCTACTTCTTTAGGCAAACTTTCGGCAACAGGACAATTTGGTGAGGTTAACGTCATTAAAATTTTCACTTCGTTGTCTTCATTTACCATTACATCGTAAATTAATCCTAGTTCGTAAATGTCTACAGGAATTTCTGGATCGTAAATTCCTTTTAAAACTTTTACTACGTTCTCTCCTAAATTTATTTCGTCTTTATATTCTTCCATTTATGCTGAATTTATTTATGCTGAATTTATTTCAGCATCTCTGCTGAATTTACTTGTACTGAATTTATTTCAGTATTTCAGCATCTCTGCTGAATTTACTTGTATTGAATTTATTTTCAGTATTTCAGCATCTCTGCTGAGTAATATTATCTGTTATTAATTTTGTGATTGATACGCCAAAGCATACATTTTTATTTGTTTTATCATAGAAACCAAACCGTTGGCACGAGTTGGCGATAAATGACTCTTTAATCCAATTTCATCTATAAAATCGGTATTGGCATCAAGAATATCAGCTGGTTTTTGATTAGAAAAAACTCTAATTAAAATTGCAATTATACCTTTGGTAATTATAGCATCGCTGTCGGCAGTAAATTGTATTATTTCTTCTTTTTTTTCACCATTTAACCACACTTTAGATTGACAACCTTTAATTGTGTTTTCATCTGTTTTAAACTTTTCATCAATTAATGGAAGACTTTTCCCCAAATCTATAACATATTGAAAACGTTCGTCCCAATCGTCAAACATTGAGAATTCATCTATAATTTCTGTTTGTATTTCTTTTATTGTCATTTTATGCTGAATTTTATGCTGAATTTATTTCAGCATCTTTAGACATTATTATTCTTTAACTAACGAAGTTATTTTGTTTACCAATTTTTCTATTTCAACTGGTGGAAATCCATTGTCAAAATCGACAGTTTTATATTCTTTTTCTTTAGACGTAACTTTTAAACTAGCAATTGCTGCACCATCATAAAATCGTTTTTGTGTTGGATCTTTATAAGTTGCTAATTCTTCTACTTTTAGAATATTTATATAGCCAATTAATTCTTTCCAATCTTTATCAGAAATTTTAGAAACAACTCCTTTTTCTAACGAATTTCTATCTTTAGAAATATATATATCCTGATTTTGTACCGTTATTTTTTGATAAAAACCTCTAGTATTGGCTTCGTAAACTAATAACATATTGTTATTTTGTACTTTTTCAGATGTACTATTTGGTGAAGTTTCAACTGTCTTTTTTTGACAATTACAACTTGCTAAAGTGATAAATAATATAAATAAAATAGATACTAATTTCATATTTTTTATTTTAAAGCAACATTAATTTGGCTTTTTTAATAGCATCAACCATACTGTCAATTTCTTCTTTGGTGTTGTAAAAAGCAAAACTTGCTCTTATAGTTCCAGGAATTTTAAAGAAATCCATAATTGGTTGTGCGCAATGATGACCAGTTCGAACTGCAATTCCTTTATTGTCAATAATCGTTCCAATATCATACGGATGAATGCCTTCAATATTAAACGAAATTACAGAAGTTTTTTCTAATGCAGTACCAAAAATTTTCATTCCTTCAATTTCTAATAATTTTTGAGTTCCGTATTCTAATAATTCATGTTCGTATGCTGCAATGTTTTCAAAGCCAATTTCGTTCATATAATCTATTGCTGTTCCAAGCACAATTCCACCAGCAATATTTGGTGTTCCAGCTTCAAACTTGTGTGGCAAATCGGCATAAGTAGTTTTTTCAAAAGTAACTTCTTTTATCATTTCGCCTCCACCTTGATATGGTGGTAATTTTCTTAGCCATTTTTCTTTTCCATAAAGAATTCCTGTTCCTGTTGGACCACATATTTTATGTCCAGAAAAAACATAAAAATCGCAATCTAATTCTTGAACATTTGGTTTTAAATGCGGAACAGCTTGTGCGCCATCAATTAAAATTGCTGCACCAACTTGATGCGCTTTTTCAATCATATACTTAATAGGATTGATTGTTCCAAGTGCATTAGAAATATGATTTACAGTTACAATTTTAGTTTTATTTGATAGTAAATTGTCGTATTCTGAAAGTATCAATTCGCCTTGATCGTTCATCGGAATTACTTTTAAAATTGCGCCAGTTCTTTCGCAAAGCATTTGCCAAGGTACAATATTACTGTGATGTTCTAATGCAGAAACCAAAACTTCATCGCCAGCTTTTAAAAGAGAAGTAAAACCATTTGCAACAGCATTTATAGAATGTGTTGTACCAGAAGTAAAAATTACTTCATACGGAAATTTAGCATTAATATGCTGTTGAATTTTGCCACGAGAAACTTCAAAAGCATCAGTTGCTAATTGACTTAACGTATGTACGCCACGATGAATATTAGCATTAATTTCTTGATAGTATTTGGCAATTGCATCAATTACAACTTGTGGTTTTTGCGAAGTTGCACCATTATCAAAATATACTAAAGGTTTTCCATTTACTTTTACAGAAAGAATAGGAAAATCGGCTCTTATTTTATTTATATCTAGCATTTTGTTATTTAGAAAAATTCTAAATACAAAAGTAGTAAAAACCAATTTGATATATAAGAAACATTTGTTAATAATAATGTAAACAAAAAAGAGCTCACTTAAATAGTAAGTGAACTCTTCAACAAAAAAAACAAACCATTATTTAAAATCTATAAGTTATTTTTCCTTTTATAAAAAGAGGTGTTCCTGGTGTAAAATGAATTTCGGTTACACTATTAGTTTCATTTTGCAATCTAGATTCGGTTGCAAATTGTGTTTCGTTCCATTTTGTGTTAAAAATATTTTCGGCAGACAAACCAAATAGTAGATTTTTAAATTCGTAATTTAAATTGATATCAGATACAAAATATCCTTTTGCAACGATTGAATTATCTTCGTTGGCTGGTCTAGATTTTAAATATCTGTAGTTTATTCCTCCAGAAAAACCTTTGTATTTAGTTACACTTAATCCGCCAGTTGTTGTAAAATCTGGAGCAAGTGGAATATAGTTTTGACCTTTTGGTTCGTCGCTACTTCTGGCATAAGTATAATTGGCATCGGCATCAAGAAATAAATAATTAGAAAGTTGATATCTTATTCCTAAATCCATTCCTCTTCGTTCACTTTTTCCGCTTGGCTCTACAATTCCTGCATCGCCAACGTAAACAAATTCTTGTTGTAAATTCAACATCCATAAAGCAGAATTTACAATTAATCTAGGTGTAACTTTAAAAATTGTTCCAACATCTAAACCAAAAGCTGTTGGCAAAATCTTTTCGCCAGTTTGTGCAACTACAACACGAGTATCATTAGAATGAAAGCCAAATCCAGATTTTATAAAAAATTGCAAATTGCTATTTTGAGAATAAATAAAGTTCAACTTAGGTGAAAATTTTACTTTATTTTGAGATTGAGTTTTAAAAATAGTTGATAGTTTATCTTGATAATTAAACTTGAAATAATCAAATCTAATGGCAGGATTTATTTTTAATTTGCCAAATTCTATTTCAGAATTTACGTAACTAAAAATATTTGTTTCATCAATATCGCCCAGTTTTATTTGTTCTAAAGTGGTTTTTCTGTTTAAAGTATGCGACAATTCAGTATCTTTTGTTTCGTCTGCTCTAAATCCGAATCCAAATTGAACTAATCCATTATTGTTATCGAATTTAAATTTTTCTGAAAGTTCAGAGTTTAATCCATAAATAGTTCTGTTTTCTTTTTGACGAATTTGATCGCCGTTGATAGGATCTTCTAGAAAAAAAGTAAAATTAGAATACAATTCAAACTGATAATTAGAATAAAAAGTGTTTGCTTTAAAAGTTACATTTTCACTAATAGGTTTTGTAATTGCAATATTAAAATTAGTTCTAGATGTAGTTCCACCTTCGGTATTATCAACAGCTCCAAATCTTGAAATTATGCCAGCATCAACCAATCTTTGAGGAATTTGTCCTGATGCGTCCCACTTACTAGTAAACCTAGATGCTAAAATAGAAACTTTAGTTTTATCTGATAAAATAGTAGTATATTTTCCAAAAAGATTAATTCGTTTAAAATTTTGTGGCGATTCAAATGGTCCATCGGTTACTACATATTCTGTTGCAAAATAGGCATTGTCTCTGCTTTTTTTATCCAATAAATTAAATATTCCAACTGATTTTATGGTGTTAAATTGTCCTGCTTCAACACTAAATTTATTTTCGTCAACTTTGTCTTTTGTTTGAAAGCCAACATAACCTGCGGTTGCAAAATTTCCTTTGCTTGCATAATATGTTCCTTTACCAAAATCAATTTTATCTATAGTTTCTGGAATCACAAAATGTAAATCGGCATAACCTTGTCCGTGAGCGTGAGATGGCATATTTACTGGAATTCCATCTACAGCAAGTGCAATATCTGTACCGTGATCTATATCAAATCCTCTTAAAAAAATTTGTTCTGCTTTTCCTCCACCAGCATGTTGACCAATAAATAATCCGGGTACTTTTCTTAAAATTTCTTGCGATGAATTTACAGGACGTGTTTGTAAATCAATCTTAGAGATTACATTTATTGCATTAATTTTAGACGATATTACAACTTCATCAAGTTTAAAAGCGTCAGAATTTAATGTGATTATAATACTATCCGAATTTACTGTGAAAGATGTTTTTTTATATCCTAAAGCACTAACATATAAAATATTTTTTAAGTTGGTTTTTTCTATTGAAAATTTACCAAACTCGTCTGTATGTGCGTGAGATTGCGAATTTGAATTAAAAACATAAGCACTTTCTATAGCGTTTCCGATGGAATCTTTTACAATTCCATTAATAGATTGCGCGTTAATTATAAATGAAACAAATAATAACGGTAATGTAAATAATAATTTCATTATAATTTTTCAATAGCATCAGTTAAGTTTGGACCTAATTCAAAAGAACTTTTTATTAATTCTTCTTTAATAGGTTTTACTTTTTCAAGAAGATTATTAGCTTTATAAATTGTTGCCAAATGGTAATTTAAATTGGGTTCAAACGATTTTCCAACAACATATTTTTGAGAAATTTCTAAAGCTTTTTTTGAATCACCAAGAGAATAGTATGACCATGCAAGTAAATCATAAGAATCTGGAGTTGGTCTATGATCAATTTCAATTTTAGCAATTTCTAATGCTTTGTTGGCTGTAGATTTTTCGTCAGCATAAAGTAAAGTATTGTATTTATTATACATTGCACCATACTTTTTATTTTGAAGCATTGCAAAATAGGAAGCTAAATTTTCGTCTTTTGCTTTGCTGTTTTTTTCATATTCAGCAATTTCCGATTTCAGTAAATAAAAATCTGGAGAATTGTGCTTTTTAGAAATTATATCTATTATTCTATTTGCTTCAGCAGTATTTTTTTCATGAGAAAATGCAATCCAAGCAATACCTTTTAAAGCATAAGTATTATTGGCATCAAGTTGTAGTGTTTTTAAATAATAGTTGTATGATTCTTTAATTTTTCCTGCGTGTCCATTCATATCACCAAGATTAGAATAAGACCAAATTTTTAAATATTCATTATTGTTAAACTCTGCAATTTTAGATGCACTTTCCATAAAAGAAATTGCTTTATCTAAATTTCCTTGATGATCGCTCCATTTTGAAATTCTAATTAGGTAATCAAAATCTTTATTATTTTTTATTTGTTTTAAAGCATTTTCTGCAGCAACATAATCGCCAAGTTCCATTTGAACATCAAATAATAATTTTTGAGTTTCTTTCATTCCTTCGCCAATTGCAAGTGCTTTATTGGCAAGAACTAAAGCTTCTTTAAAACGATGTTGCGAAATATAATTTCTGGCTAGTGATCTTATTGTTCCAACATTAGAATATCTTAATGCTTCATTAGATTGTACTAACAACTCTTCAGCTTTAATTAGATAATCAATGTTTGCAGTAATTTCAAATAGTTTAGAATAATTACTAGAAATTTGAGATAAAAACGAATATTGATCTGGTGCAGCATTAAATTTATTTTGCCAAAAATCAATTTCTTTATTTGCGTTTTCTAGCGATTTATTTTCTTTATTTTCTAAAAAAGAATTATAATCTTTTGGATTTATTATTTCAGATTTATTACCGCAACTGCTTAAAAGACATAGCGAAGTAATAAAAATTACAAATGTTATTTTTAGAGTATTCATAAAGTAAGTTTTTTGTTTTTTTGTTTAGAAAAATCAGAGCATATAAATTTATATGCTCTGATTATACTATATTACCAAGAAGTTGCTAGGTAAGGAAAAGTAGTTGAAAATGCTTTATCATTAGCATCAACATTGTCTGAAGTTAAAGTAGCGTTTGCCATTCCGTTTGTTCCACCAAATATTAATAAAAGTTCAGTATCAATAACATCATCTGCAAGAGCACGACCTGTTAAAACATTAGTTCCATCAAAGAAAGTAGTTGTTCCTGTTTTAGAAACTCCCAAAACGTCTGTAGCCAATAATCCTGTTAATTGAGCAGCACTTTGACCCAAAGCATTTGTTGTGTAAGCAGGATTTAAAGCTAGCAATCTAGATTGAAAAACCGATTGATATGCTGCGCCCATTGCTGATGGTGTTGTAGTATTAAAAGCATCTTTTGGAGTTCCAGGAGCAATAAAAACTGTATTTATTGCAGGACGAGCCATTTGATCTGTTTGTACATAAGTTCCAGAAAATTCAACTTGTTGCGTTGTATCTTCATCATCATTATTACAACTTGCAAAAAAAGCTGTTGCTACTAAAGATAATGCTATAATTTTGAAATTATTTGTTTTCATAATTCGTTGTTTTAAAATTTAATAAATTATTGTTTTTGTTTAGTTTCTGCCCAAACATTGATAGTTGCAGAATTTCCTAACATAGATTTTGGTACTTCAACAATTGTAGCTAAAACATTAGTTCCAGCAAATGAGTCGGTTCCAGGATTGTTAAATCCAATTGGAGTTGGACTCGCAAGAATTGCTTTAAAACGGTTTAAATCAAAGAAAAATGGATCATCTCTTGGTCCAGCAAAAAACGTCATTCCATTATTGGTAGAAGTAATTGCAGTACTTCCGTATGCAGAAATATCTACACTTCCAGCTGCAGAACCAACTTTTACTGTACTAGATGTTCCTGCTGTTCCTGGAGCAACTGGTCCAAAAAAGTACATTTTGTTTCCTCTTTTAATAGCTTGAATAACTAAATCTTCCACATTATCGCCGTTATTATCAATGTTAATTTCTGTCATAACATTTTCTTTAAACGTTGCAGCAGCAGTAGCTGTTGGAGAAAGTAATCCTTGTGTATTTACTACAAATACTAAATTACTAGAGTTAGAACCTTGAAAAGCATAGACATCTGTAATGTCATTAGCATTTCCTGTAACAGCTGGAGCATCTGCGTGATCTGCTGCTACTAAAATTAGACCTGAAATCGCAACCAGCGACAGACCTAAAAACATTTTTGTTTTTTTCATTGTAAAAATTTTTTAATGATTAATTAATATGAGTTACGAAATTAGATTAGATTTGGTTTTAATTATTTACACGTATAATTTTAAATATTGTATAATTAATTGATAATGAAAATTTTAATAACATATTTTATGAAAAAAATTGTAAAAGTAATTGGGTTAATCGTCTTTGGATTTATCATTTATTATGGATTTGTAACCTATCCTAAACTTGATTTGATTTCAGGATTTTCGGCTAAAAGTGTAGCTTCTGCTCATTTTAATGACAATAGAACTCTAGAAGTTATTGAAAAAAGTGACAACAATATTGAAATGATAACTTTGGCAAAAAATAAAATTGATGCTTCAGGAAAATTTGCAACAGCATCTGTTTACGGATTAAAAGAACGAAAAGCTATTTATAGAGAAGGACTTGGCGCAACATTAATTAATGATGATTTTGATGTTTCTAAACCTTATAATATACCAAAAAGAAACAAGATAGTAAATAATTTGCCTTTTCCTTATGGAAATTTAGAGCCAAAAGACACTATTTTCTCTACTATTGATTATGAAAGATTAAAAAAAACTGTAGCAAATGCATTTGATAAAAACGGACAAAATGTAAAGAAAACAAGATCAGTTTTAGTACTTTATAAAAACAAAATTATTGCTGAAAAATATTTAAAAGGTTTCGATAAAAATTCTAAAATTTTGGGTTGGTCAATGACTAAAAGTCTAACCGCAACTTATTTTGGAATTTTGCAAAAGCAAGGAAAAATTGATATATACAAACCAGCACCAATTATAGAATGGCAAAAGGATGATAGAAAAAATATAACAATAAACGATTTATTGCACATGAACTCTGGATTGGAATGGGAAGAAAGCTATGAAAAAATTTGCGATGCAACCAAAATGCTTTTTCAAGAAGAAGATATGGGAAAAGTTCAACTAGACAAGCCATTGAAATTTAAACCAAATTATCATTGGAATTATTCATCTGGAACTACCAATTTATTGTCTAAAATACTTAGAAGTCAATTTAAAAACCATCAAGAATACTTAGATTTTTGGTACGTGTCATTAATAGATAAAATTGGAATGAATTCTATGATTGTAGAAAGTGACATGACAGGAAACTTTGTAGGTTCGTCATATGGTTGGGCAACTACGAGAGATTGGGCAAAATTTGGATTACTATATTTAAATAAAGGAAATTGGAACGGCGAACAACTATTTGACGAAAGTTGGATAACTTTTATAACAACACCAACCAACAATTCTGATGGACAATATGGTGGACATTTTTGGTTAAATGCAGGTGGAAAATACCCAGATGCACCAAAAGATTTATATTCTTGCAATGGCTTTCAAGGACAACGAATTTTTATAATTCCATCTTTAGATTTAGTAATTGTAAGAATGGGATTGAGTGAAGATTTTGATTTTAATGGGTTTTTGAAAGAGATTATAGGTAGTTTTGAGAAGTAAATTTATGAATAAGAAAATACTTTTATCGATACTAATTTTTTGTATTGGTTTTATTTTTAATGGCTTTGCATTTGTAACAACTTTAGGACATCCTATAAGTACAATTTGTTTACTTTGTGGATTAGGTTTAATGTTTTTTGGTTTCATTTATTTTTTTATTAATGTATTGAAAAAGTAAATTTGAATGTTATACTAATTACTAGCCTAGATTAAAATAGAAAAAACTTGAAATGAAAAGCTGGATTAGCTCTTAAAAAAAATTAACTTAATTTTATGATTTCCAACACAATAAAGAAAATAATAGACCGTTATTTATAAAGTTAGTTAAAAAATAAATTTAGTTAAATTTTTGTTTTGGGGTTGAAAAAAAGCCATTCAGGATTGTATCTTGAATGGCTTTTGATTTTTTATACTGAACTTGATTCAGTATCTTTTTTTAATATGACACTTCGACTATGCTCAGTATAAACTTCTTAGTGTGACATTATAAATTTAATTAATAACTCATTTCAACAATTTCCTTTATTTTTTCCAAAGTAATATTTTGCTTTTCGCCAAGAGCTTTCCAACCTCTTTCATTGAAACGATTTACTATAAAATCGGCAGTTTTTGAGTAATCATCTGTGTTTTGCGAAAGCTTGGTTTTCATTCCCATTTTGTGGAAAAATTCTACCGTTTTTTCTATTGCTTGATTCGCTTTTTCATCTACAGAATTTCCTGTAACATTAAAAACTCTTTCTCCATATTGTGCTAGTTTGTCTTTTTTGGTTTCAAACATAACTCGGTATAAATTGGGTGCAATAATTGCCAAAGTTCTTGCATGGTCTATTTCGTAAAGTGCGGTTAATTCGTGACCAATCATGTGTGTTGCCCAATCACTAGGAACACCTTTTTGAATTAATCCATTCAATGCCATTGTTGCACACCACATAAAATTAGACGCCAATTTATAATTACTTGGATTTTCTACAACACTAGGTCCAATTTCTACAAGTGTTTGCAAAATTCCTTCGGCAATTCTATCTTGTAAAAGTGCATCAGTTGGATACGTTAAATATTGTTCCATAACGTGGGTAAATGCATCGATAATTCCGTTTTCAATTTGACGTTTTGGCAACGATGAAACCACAGTTGGATCGCAAATTGAAAATTTAGGAAACAAAGCACTTCCGCCAAGTACCAATTTTTCTTGCGTTGCTTCAATGGTAACAACTGCGCCAGAATTCATTTCGCTTCCTGTTGCTGGCAAGGTTAAAACGGTTCCAAAAGGAATTACTTTAGACAAATCTGTAAATAAGACTTTGTTTTTTAAAATATCAATTGGATTTCCTTCGTAATGTGTTGCGCCAGAAATAAATTTTACGCCATCAATTACACTTCCGCCACCAACCGCAAGAATAAATGTAATGTTTTCTTTTTTTACAATTTCTACTGCTTTTAGTAAGGTTTCAAATCTTGGATTGGGTTCAATTCCGCCAAATTCAATTATCTGAAAATCTTTTAAAGCTTTTGTAACCGCTTCATGAACGCCATTTTTAAAAATACTTCCGCCACCATAAGCCAATAAAACTTTAGCATTTGCAGGAATTAATTTAGATAATTTTTCAGTTTGTCCTTTTCCAAAAATGTAATTTGTAGGATTATAAAGTTCAAAATTTAACATTTTTTATATTATTTTAATTGTTGTACTAATTTTTGTGCTACAAGAATAGATGAAGCCGGATTTTGTCCTGTAATTAATAATCCATCTTCTACTGCATAAGGTTGCCAATCGCCAACTTTAGAATAAGTTGCACCGTTTTCTTTTAATTTATCTTCTAATAAAAAAGGAACAACTTTAGTTAAACCAACTGCATCTTCCTCAGTATTAGAAAATCCTGTAACTTTTTTTCCATTTACTAAATACGCTCCGTTAACTTTTACATTTTTTAAAGCTGCTGGCGAATGACATACAAACGCTACAGGTTTATTATTAGTGTAAAATGCTTCTATTAAAGCAATTGAATTTTTATCTTCGGCTAAATCCCATAATGGTCCGTGTCCACTAGGATAAAAAACGGCATCATAATCTGCTTGATTTACATCGGCTAATTTATGTGTATTTTTCATTTTTTCCAAAAGTTCTTTATCGTTGTGGTAACGTGTTGAAGCTTCTGTAACAGCATCTGGTTCTTCACTTTTAGGATCAATTGGTGGTTGTCCACCAAGTGGAGTTGCAACATCAATAGTAATTCCTTTATCTGATAATTCATAATATGGTGCAGCAAATTCTTCTGTCCAAAATCCTGTCTTTTCGCCTGTATTTCCTAGTTTGTCGTGACTAGTAACTACAAATAATACTTTTTTCATAACTTTTTCTTTTTGATTTTTAATTTGTGATGTGTTGTTTTCTTTTGATTGATTTTTGCAACCAAAGAAAAGCAAAGGTACTGCTAGTAAGAGTTTCAACTATTTCATACTTTCTGTTATTTGTTACAAAATTACTTTGTTTGTCAAATATAAAGAAGGACGAAACTCACAAATTTTGTGTGACAATTATCACATTATTTAGAAGAATTTAATCGGCTCAAGGTATAATGATTTTTTATATTACTTAAAAAACTGATTTAAGCAATTTTTAAACACACTATCTAGAATTGTATTATGATAATGCTATATTCATAACAATACTATTAAATTAAAATAAACACCATAAAAATTTAACATTATAAATTTTTTTGTAAGAAAATATTTTTTAACTTTGGGTAAAATATATTGTATGAACCAGTTACGCAGTTACGCAGTTACGCAGTCACGCAGTCACGCAGTCACGCAGTTACGCAGTCACGCAGTCACGCAGTTACGCAGTTATGCAGTCACGCAATCACGCAATCACGCACAAATACCTTCTGTATATGTGCGTAGTAAAAAAAATATATTTTGTTAAACGAGTAAAGAAGAAGACCATTTGTGTTCAGTTCGCACCATGCAGAAAAGGAACTGGCTCTAAATTTCTTCTAACCTAAAAACTTTATTTTAATTTAACAAAAATCATAAATATGAATATTTTATATAAAAATTTTAAAATACAACTGATTTTGGCGGTTGTGTTATTGAGTGCAAGCTTTGGATTTGCACAACAATTAACGGTTACTGTACCAGCAGGTTGTAGAGTTGTTGTGCCTGGATTTGGTGGAATAGCAGGATTAGCAGGAAAAGTTGGTGATGGTGGAGTTGTAAGTATGCCTGACCCATTTCCATTTAATGTTTTTACTGCTAATCCTGCAACAGGAGTTACAGTTGGAACTTGGACTTTATTAGGTGATTTATCTGTAAAAAATGTAACATTGCCATTATACAATACTCCAATTGTTTCATCAACTGGTCTTCAAGTTTCCATTCAATCTTATAATAAAACATTGCGAATTTCAGAAAATCAACTTCCTGATTTAGACCCAATTTGGGGAAGAAGCAAAGGAAGAGTAAGAGTTACTTATTCTGCAACATGTGGTGGTGCTATTACATTTGAAGTTTTTAAAGTATATCCACCAAATGCAATATTACCAGCTCAACCTAGAAACGTTCCTAAAATTGTTGGAAACACAACCTGTTTATTACCAAGCAGGCAATATACTTTTTCTGTTGATCAAATTGCAAGTGATAATGCTAATGATGCCATAGGGTTTGATAGTTACTATTGGAGCGGACTTCCTACAGGCGCAACTGTAGATTATTATTCTGCCGATTTTAGTTCGATAACATTTACAACAAGTTCTTTAGCTATTCCACCTCAAAGTATATTAAAATGTTGTTATGGTAGAGTAAATCCAGCTTGGGATGGTGGCGTTTCAAATTCTGTTCCTAATGGTTCAACTATCCAAAATCACGATACTTGTGTGTCTATATTATTAAGACCTGCTGCAACACAACCAACACCATATTCCACAACACTAACAGGAAGCGGATTAACCGCAATACCTGGAACGAATTGTTTGCCAACAAGTCAAAACACATTTACTATTAATTTTTCTCCTTTATCAGGCGTGAGTTATGTTTGGTCAATTGTAAGTGGTGTGGGTTGGAATTTAACACAAACTGCAACATCAATAACAGTATCTGGAATTGATAATAATCCTGGACAACTTAAATTAACTGTTAATAATGGTTGTACACCAACCGATTTTTTATATCAAATAAACCGCAGTTTTGTTGCTCCATCTATGGCAATTACACCAGCTAATGCTTGTGTATTGGCAGGTTCAACTACTTCTTTTACAACCAATGGTTTGGCTAACGGAACAAATTGGGGATTATCTCCAGCAGTATCTGGTGCAATTATTACACCTTCAACTGTAGGTTCTACAATGACATTATTTTTACCAACAACAACAGCTGTTGGTGAATATACAGTAACTGCCAATGGTAACACAAGTGGAACTTATTTAACTTGTGGTGGAAGCATTACTACTAAAATTTATGTAAAACCAGTAGCGCCAAGCATTCCTAGTGGTGCCACTTGTGTAGTACGTAATGGCGGAAGTGCGCAAACTTATACATGTGGTGCTGTAACAGGCGCAACAGATTACTTATGGTCGTTTCCATCTGGTTGGGTAACAGGTAATGCTACAGTTACTACAGCAACTCCAACAGTTACAATTACACCTAATGGTAATACAGCATCTGGAACAGTAAGTGTTGTTGCATTAGGTTTTGCAGGTTCTGGGTGTAATAGTGCAAGTAGTCCAACTTTAACTATAAATTATTCTGTTGTTGCACCAGCATTTACAGAAAAGCCAAGTTGTTATAATGTAAATATGTCAAGTTTAGTAACTTTAAATGTTACTAATGCGCCAAGTCCTTTCTTTGGTGCTTATACGGTTACTTTAACTCCAACTGGCACATCAACTACACCAGCATCATTGCCAAACTATGCAGTAGGATCAAGTGTAGCTTTTACAAGTACACCAACACCTACAATAACTTTTAATACTACTGATACATTAGCTAATTTAATTTCTAATCCTACAGTGGTTTCCCCACCACCAGGTGTATATGATCTTTGGATAACATTTAATACACAAACTTCTGGTGGTACTTGTGCATCTACTGCATCTACAAAAATACAAATTACTATTCCACCAGCTAATGCAGCTACTTTGGGTGTAAATTATTCGCCTGGTGCATTTGGTTCTGATAGTTATTTTGTAAATGGAGTTTCTCCAACTACATATACTTTTGTTTGGCGAATTGGTGGTGTTGTTCTTTTAGGTGCAAATAATAATACTATTGTATTGGCAGGAAATAACGGTTTATCTGGTAGAGTTACGGTAGATGTTACGCCTCAACCTGCAACATTAGGTGCTTGTTCTACGATTACTAGATTAATTTCACCATCTGGTGCAACGCATGGATTAAAACAAACTCCACCAATTAAAATTACTAAAAATTTAGATGGTATTGTAGTTTATCCTAATCCAAGTACTGAAAGTTTTACAATTGCTTTAGAAAATGTAAAACAATCGGCAATAGCAACATTAAGTGATTTAAATGGAAAACAACTTGCAGTTTATCTATTGAAAAAAGGAGAAACCAAAATTGAAAATGAAGGTTTAGCTAAAGGAAGTTACATACTTTCAATAAACATAGATGGTGTAAGTCAATCTAAAAAAATCATTATTAAGTAAATTTTATTCTAACAAATACCTTTGTCAAAGTTATAAACTTTGACAAAGGTTATTTTAATATATAATTCAATGAAAAAAATTCTTTTTATATGTTTTATTATGCTATTAAATAACGTTTATTCTCAAAAAGAACTTTGGGGTGTTTATAAAGGTTATCCTAATTATACAGTTGCAAATGATGTAGTTGTTCCAGCAAATTTTGGTAGTATTATAAGGTATGATAATAATGGAGAAAATCCAATAATAATGCATCAGTTTGATGAAGCCAACGGTAAAACACCATTAGGTAAATTATTTTTAGCATCTAATGGTAAATTGTACGGTACATGTTCACAAGGAGGTGTAACAGGCGAAGGTAATACTAGTATGTCTCAAGGTTATGGCGTTTTATATGAATATGATTTAATATTAAATAAATACAGAGTCTTTCGTTATTTAGATTACCAAAGTAATTTTACACCATATATAGGGTTTATTGAACCACTGCCAGGAATACTTTATGGTGCAACCAGATTTAAATTAATTAGACATGATTTAAATACTGATATTACTACATTTAATGGTGGATTAGAATATTCTATTAATAGCGAATTAGTTAAAGCATCAGATGGAAACTTATATGGAACGGTAATTTTTGAACCACAAAACTGTCCAAATTCTTCTTCATCAAGTTTACCTTATAATGGCTCCATAATAAAAATTGTTCCTTCTAGTAATACTATAAATATTAATTATTCTTTAAGTTGCAATTGGGCAATGGGCGCAAAACCATCAGGAGAATTAGTAGAGGTTAGTCCGGGTAAATTGTATGGCACCACTCTTGAAGGTGGTATATTACCAAATAGTGCTGTTTCTAATTATGGTGTAATATTCGAATATAATTTTTTAACAAATACTTACACCAAAAAATTTGATTTTGATAAAGATATAACTGGTAGTCGCCCAAGTCCGTTAATAAAAGGATTAAACGGTAATCTTTATGGTGCTTGTGTGGGTTTTGGTACTTGTACATCATCGTCAACAGAAGGTTCTGGAACTTTATTTGAATTTAATCCAATTACTAATGCTTTAACTGTTTTAAAAACCTTTGGTTGTGGTGGTAATTTAATTGCAAATCCAAGTTCGCTAATGAAATCGTCAACAGGAGATTATTTTGGAACTGTAGGTAATGATTTTGGAGTAATATTTAAATATAACCCAGTAACTAATACTTGTTCAATGGGTACTTCACCTAAAACAGAAAACCTCATAGAAATTTGTCGCAAACCATCTTACCAAGAATTCATTCCTAACACATTTACTCCTTGTGTAAACACACCATTTACTTATGACATTAACAACACCAACGCCACAAGTTATGTATGGAAAAAAGATGGTGTAATTGTACCGTTACAAACCACAGGAATATTAACTATTAACAATCTTATAGCATCAGATACAGGTATTTATACTTGCACCATGACAAACGAATGTGGTACAACCACAACAATGAACTTAAATATTAATGTAAATTGCCTTGATGTTCAAGAAGTTATTGCTGATAAAAATACTATTTCACTGTACCCAAATCCAACAAAAAGCTCAATTTCAATTTATTTACCAGAAAGTGGCAACTATGAAGTTCAAGATATTTCTATTGTAAACTTACTTGGTCAAAATGTTATTGGCGAGATAAAAAATACTAAAAATATTGATGTAAGTAGTTTACAAAAAGGCATCTATATTTTACAATTAAAAACTAATAATGGAGATTGGAATGGGAAGTTTGTGAAGGAGTAAAAAATAAATTAAATAGATTATTAAAGAAATAATCTTATGACGAAGGTGTTTTTTCTATTTTTAACCAAGAATAGCTGACATTTATTTTCTGTAATAATTATTATGATCAATTTCTTTCCAAACCTTTTCAGAAAGTAACGGTTGAATATTCTTTTTATTCTTGATGTTTTCTCGAATAAAAGTTGATGATATTTCTACAATTGGTGCGTTGATTTTATGAACTCGCAAATGGTTTAATATTGAACTTGTTTCAGTATCTGTAGATTCAGAAATTCTTGGATAAACATAAATATCATGATTTTCAAGAATATATTCATAGTTTTTCCACTTGTGAAGTGATTTCAAATTGTCTTCTCCCATAATCAAAGAAAACTCGTGATGCGGAAATTTATCTTTTAAATGTGCAAGCGTATTTACCGTATAATTGGGTTGTGGTAATTTAAATTCAATATCAGATGGTTTTATTTTAGGATAGTCTTCTGTTGCCAATGAAACCATATGAAAACGCTGTCTATCATCAAGCAAAGTATTTTTTTCTTTGTGCGGATTGTGTGGCGTTACAACCATCCAAATTTGTTCTAAAACAGAATGTTCTGCCATGTGATTGGCAATAATTAAATGACCAACATGAATTGGGTTGAACGTGCCAAAGTATAATCCTATTTTCATATTTTTAAATCTAAATTAAATTTTTCACACGAATTACACGAATTAACACTAATTTATTGAGTTCAATTAATTTCACCAAATTTGCGTTAATACGTGGAATTCGTGTGAATAAAAGTTTTTACCAACTGATATGCTTCTTCCTTTGCCACATCCAAATCATAATTTTTTATAATTTTGTCAAATTGTGGCGCAGTTGCCAATTCTACCGATGCTTTTGCAATTCGCATATTTATTTTGTCGTCACTTTCTGTAGAACGTTTTTTTAATCTAATTTTTAACTCGTCAATGCTTGGTGGTTTTACAAAAACAGCTAGTGTTTCTTGTTTGTATTTAGATTTTATTCGCAATCCACCAGAAACATCAATGTCAAAAATTACGTTTTTACCTTTTGCCCAAATGCGTTCTACTTCGCTTTTTAAAGTTCCGTAAAAATTATCTCTGTATACTTCTTCCCATTCTAGAAATTCTTCGGCTTTTATGTGCTTTTTAAACTCTTGAAGCGAAATAAAATAATAATCTTTTCCGTTCACTTCTTCGCCACGAGCTTCACGAGTTGTAGAGGAAATAGAAAACTCTAAATTCAAATCTTCTTGCTTAAGCAAATGCCTAACTATAGTTGTTTTTCCTGAACCTGATGGCGCTGAGAATACTAATAATTTTCCTTTGTTCATACTTCATTCATTAGCGAGATATAAAATAATTTATTCCTCAATTATTTAATATAGTTTTTTTATTTATAACTCGAAAATTTCAATAAAACTCTCATTAAGTTCTTTTCTCTTTTGGTATATGTTAATATATCGGATAAAAAATATGGCAATAATCACTATACGAATAAATGTTTCTAAACTTATTTCGTTCAATAAAATGAATGGAAGATTTATTAAAACTATAAAAACGGTAATAAGATGTATCCAAAAAAAAGTGTAATAATTTGTTTTAATAGTGTAATTTACAAGAGTTTGCGAATCATTTTTGTCATATGTTCCTACAATAATGAACGGTGTTCTTAAATAAGAGTTGTTTGTTAATTTGAATGATGAAGAATCAAAACGTCCAAAAAAAGTATTTTTAGTTTGGTTGAGGAATAAATTGAAAAATAAAATTGGTCCCATAAAAAATGGATTTCCAATTCTTGTTGTGTAATTTAATCTATCACTAAATAATTTAGAATTTAGTTTTGAAGTCATAATCTATATTTATTTAATCTATTCTCTTTATTTTTTGTCATCCTGAGCTTGTCGAAGGACTAATCTCTATTTTCTTTAAAGAACATTCAAAACCTGCTCTTTAATTTTCTCCAATTCATCTTTCATCATAACCACAATTTTTTGCATTCCAGAATGATTAGATTTTGAACCCATTGTATTAATTTCTCTACCAATTTCTTGCGAAATAAAACCTAGTTTTCTACCGTTAGCTTCGGTTCCAGAAAGTGTTTCTACAAAATAATTCAAATGATTTTCTAGTCGCACTTTTTCTTCGGTAATATCATATTTTTCAAGATAAAATATCAATTCTTGCTCAAATCGATTTTCATCTACGTTTACTTTTAGTTCATCAAGTGCTGTTCTTAATCTGGTTTTTACAGTTTCTATTCGTTCTGTGTCAAACGATACTGCTTCGTTCATTAGCGAATTTATATTTGAAGTTCGCAATACAAATTCTTTTTCAAGAGATAAACCTTCGTCTTTTCTAAAATTCTGAATGTTATTTAATGCTTCGTCAATAACTGTTTGAATTTGTTTCCACTCGTTTTCGTCAATTTCGTCACGTTCTGTTTTTAATACATCTGGCATTCTTACGGCCATTTTCATTAGTTCAGTTTCGTCAGCATTTGGTAAAACCGCTTTCATTTGATTAATGTAAGCTTGTACAATTGGTACATTAATTTTAGATGATGTTTCTTCTCCAGTAACTTCTACATATAGTGAAAAATCAATTTTTCCGCGTTCCAATCGTTGTGATAATTGATTACGCAAACCCAATTCCATTTCTCTAAAAACCGATGGCATTCTTGTATTTAAATCTAAACCTTTACTGTTTAGCGATTTTATTTCTACGGTAATTTTTTTGGTTGGTAATTGCAAAGATGCTTTTCCAAAACCAGTCATTGATTGTATCATATTTTTTTATAAGAATTCAAAGATAATAAAAAAGTGTTCAGTATTCAGTGTTCAGTGTTCGGTGTTCAGTTTTCATTAATCAGTAATCAGTGTTCAGTGATCAGTGTTCAGTTTTCAGTTTTCAGTAATCAGTATTCAGTTATGAGTGTTTATTTATGAGTGTTTAGCTATGAGTGTTCAGTAATAAGTATTCAGTGTTCAGTTATGAGTATTCAGTTATGAGTGTTTAGCTATGAGTGTTCAGTAATAAGTATTCAGTTTCAGAATTTAAAATTTTTCATTTATTTTTACAATTGTTCTACAATTTTTAATATTATTACAAATTACTGAACACTGATTACTGAAAACTGATTACTGAAAACTGAAAACTGAAAACTGATTACTGAAAACTGAAAACTGAAAACTGAAAACTGAAAACTGATCACTGACCACTTTTCTTCTGAGTAACAAGATAAACGCCAATAAATATTAAAATTGCCGAACTAATTTTAACCCAAGTCAGTTCATCTTTTCCTAAACTAATGGCAAATATTGTTGCAAAAAGTGGTTGTAAATAAATAAAAACAGCAACTGTTGTTGGTTTTAATTCACGCATTGAAAGTAAGTTTAGCAAATAAGTAAAAAAAGTAGAAAAAAGAATCACAAAACCAATCTTCCAATAAATAGAAATCGGAATTATTGTCCAATTTATAACTTCAAATTCATTCCATCCAAATGGCAAAACCATCAGAAATCCGAAAGTATAAATCCATTTTACAAAAGTAAATGCATTGTATTTATCCATTAATTTCTTAACAATTATCAGGTAAAATCCATACGAAATTGCATTTACCAAAACCAAAAAATTTCCCAAACTAGCATTGCTTGCATTGCCAATAGATTTTCCGTAAACAATTAAAAAAACAGTTCCAATTGAACCCAAAATTATTCCAAAAAACTTTGCGTTTCAACATTTTTTCTTTCATAATTATTGCCGATAATATCAAAACAATAATTGGTGTAGAAACCATAATTACCGATGCCGAAATAGGAGAAGTCAAACTCAATCCTTTAAAAAACGTGAGCATATTTATGGCAACACCAAACAATGCTGCGGCTGCAATTCTAGGAAAATCTTTAAGTTCAATTTTAATTTCGTTTGAAACTTTATTAAACAATTTCATAAACATAGAAACCATCCAAAACAAAACCGCTGCACCAAAAACTCTCAAAACTATAAACCCAAACGGTTCAATATATTTTGGCATTACATCTTTAGCAATTGTAAAAGTTAATCCGTAAATTATAGAGACTAAAGTTGCTCCAACTAGAGCTAAGTTTCTTCTAGACATTACCCAACGCTTTGTTCACTTGCAACATATTTTGTTGCGTGTTTCCAATATAAATTTTATCATTAATTATAAAAACAGGTCGGCTTAAAAAGGTGTAATGTTCTAAAATATATTTCTTGTAATCATCTTCGGTCAAGTTTTTATTTTTTAAATCCATCGATTTATACAACTGCGCTTTTTTGCTAAACAACGCTTCATAACTTCCAGAAATTGAATACATAAATTCTAATTCTTCAATAGAAATAGTATCTTGTTTTATATCTCTGTAAACCAAATTAGCGCTTTTAGGCAACGATTTTATAATTTTTCTGCACGTATCGCAACTTGCCAAGTAATATATTGTATCGGTCATAAGAATTAATTTTTTGCAAAGAAAATTCATTTAAACTGTATAAAATATTTTTTTTTTAATTTTTTTCTTGAAGCATTTTCCAGCTATCCGTTCCAATCTCTTCGCAAAAGCTACGAGGATTTCACTGCTATCTGGGCTAAAATAATCGCAGCATTTGGCATTTTTACTTTGATTAAATTTTAAATCAATTTTGTGGCTCAGTGTCTTCGTGGCAAAAAACAAACTCACTATCTTTGCAAAATAAATATTTAAATAATGAAATTCAATACTAAAGTTATACACGGCGGACAACATCACGATCCAAGTACAGGAGCAGTTATGCCACCAGTTTATCAAACCTCTACTTTTGTACAAAATAGTCCAGGACAACCAGTAAATCCCGATTACGAATATTCTCGTGCAGCAAACCCAACACGTTCAGCGCTTGAAAACGCATTAGCAAGTATAGAAAACGGAACTCGCGGATTGGCTTTTTCATCTGGATTAGCAGCTACAGATTGTTTACTTCGTTCGTTCAAAGCTGGTGACGAAATCATTGCAATGGACGATTTATATGGTGGAACTTACAGAATGTTTACTCGTATTTATAAAGATAGTGGCATAAAATTTCACTTTGTAGATATGAATGATATTGAAAAATTCCAATCATTAATAAACGAAAACACAAAGTTGGTTTGGGTAGAAACGCCAACCAATCCTTTAATGAAATTGGCAGACATTCAAGAAATTGCCAAAATCACCAAAGCACACAAAATTCTTTTTGCAGTAGATAATACATTTGCAACGCCTTATTTACAAAAACCTTTAGATTTAGGCGCAGATGTTGTAATGCATTCGGCTACAAAATATCTTGGCGGACATTCAGACGTTATTGCTGGAGCATTAATTGTAAAAGATGAAGAGCTTGGAAACCAATTACATTTTCAACAATTTGCAACAGGCGCAACACTTGGACCAATGGATTCGTTCTTAGTTTTAAGAGGAATAAAAACATTGCATTTAAGAGTACAAAGACATTGTGAAAACGGTGCCAAAGTTGCCGAATTTTTAAGCAATCATTCTGCTGTAGCAAAAGTTTTTTATCCAGGATTACCTAATCATCCGTTTCACGAAATTGCAAAAAAGCAAATGCAAAATGGTTTTGGCGGAATGGTTTCATTCACATTCAAATCTGGTTTAAAAGCAGATGCAATTAAATTTTTAGAAAATTTAAAAGTATTTACTTTAGCAGAATCTCTTGGTGGAGTTGAAAGTTTGGCCAATCATCCTGCATTAATGACACACGCATCAATTCCAGAAGATAAAAGAAAAGAAATAGGAATTTCAGATGATTTAGTTCGTCTTAGTACAGGTGTTGAAGATATAGAAGACTTACTTGCCGATTTGGAACAAGCTTTTAAATAATCAATATTTATAAAAAAAAAATGCCAAATCTAAATCTAGATTTGGCATTTTTTATGTCTTTAATTTACTAATTCAGGTAATAAATATATCCAAAATTTAACCATACATTCCAGTCATTGGCTTTGTTTTCTGTATAAATTCTTGGATCTGGACTTAAACCATCAACCCAATTAGAAAAGTAATATTGAAATCTTAAATCTACCATTAAATCTGATAGTTCAGTTAATTTATATCTTGTTCCAACACTAGTAACTACAGACCAAGTTGTTCCTCCTTTTACATCAAAAGCATCAATGTATTTTATTGGAGTAACTGTTGGTAATTGTCCTAAACCTGGACCAAGACTAGATTCTGCTGTTGGTTTAAAATAACTAAATTGTCCACCAAGACTTATAAATGGCGCATAACTTCCAACTCTTGCAGTAAAATCTCTTATACTGTATGGAAAAAATTCCAATTGCATACCAATATTAGTTACAGCAGTACTTCCTCTCATTGCTCTTAACTGTTGAGCAGTTAAAGAAGTTCTTTTGGTATCAACCCATTCTCCAAAATGTTGCAATTTGGTTTTATTATATGATAACTCACTTCTTAATTTAAAGTGATCGTTAAAATAAGTTTCAGGTGTGTAACAATTACACTCTGCTTTGTAAGAGAAATTTAGATAATGAATGATTCCAATACCAAAACCAGTATTACCTGCATTAGTAGAAAAATCATATCTTTCTCCATAATCTGATTGAAAAGCTACTGGACCAACTATTCCTCCTATTTCATGTGAAAAGCCAAACTGGGCATTTACATTACTAGTTAAACCAACTAAGAATAATAAGGTTACGATAAAAGATTTGGATATTTGCATATTATAAACTATTCAATTCTCGACAAATATATAAAAACATCATTCACTTATAAAATAAAATGAAAAAATACTTATATAAGAATGAAATAAATCAGAAAAACTTTTAAAATAACGTAAAAAAAGCAATTATATTTCTGTTTTCTTGACTTTAAAATAAAAATAAATCAGAAAATTAAAAATTGTAACGCATTATTTTTATAAAATGTATCTTTGTGCCAAATTAACGAAAACGTTTTCTTAAATAATAATTTATGTCACAAAGTATAAACAATTTTATTGAAGCAGTAGCTAAAAAAAATCCAAACGAACCTGAATTTTTGCAAGCTGTTAAGGAAGTTGCAGAAACTGTAATTCCATTTATTGAAAAAAATAAAAAATACGAAGGCAAGATGCTTTTGGAAAGAATGGTCGAGCCAGAACGCGTAATTATGTTTCGGGTAACTTGGGTAGACGATGCATCAAACACACAAGTAAATCGTGGTTATAGAATTCAAATGAACTCTGCAATTGGACCATACAAAGGCGGTTTGCGTTTTCATCCATCAGTAAATTTAAGTATTTTAAAATTTTTAGCTTTTGAGCAAACGTTTAAAAATAGTTTAACAACTTTACCAATGGGTGGAGGAAAAGGTGGATCTGATTTTGATCCAAAAGGAAAATCGGACAATGAGATAATGAAATTTTGTCAAAGTTTTATGACTGAATTATCTAAACATATTGGCGCAGATACTGATGTTCCAGCTGGAGATATTGGAGTTGGTGGAAGAGAAGTAGGTTATATGTTTGGTCAATATAAAAGATTAAGAAACGAATTTACAGGAGTTTTAACTGGAAAAGGAATTTCTTTTGGAGGTTCATTAATTCGTCCAGAAGCAACTGGTTATGGCGATGTATATTTTGCTCAAAGCATGCTTCAAACTAAAGGAGATAGTTTTTCTGGTAAAACAGTAGTCGTTTCTGGATCAGGAAATGTGGCGCAATATGCAGCTCAAAAAGCTACGCAACTTGGTGGAAAAGTAGTTGCAATGTCAGATTCATCTGGATATATTTATGACGAAGCTGGAATTGATGCAGAAAAGTTAGCATACGTTATGGAAATTAAAAACGTAAATTACAGCAGAATTTCAGATTATGTAACTAAATATCCAAGTGCAAAATTTGTTGCAAATAAAAGACCTTGGGAAGTAAAATGTGATATTGCATTACCTTGTGCCACTCAAAACGAGTTAAACGAAGAAGAAGCAAAAGCATTAGTTGCAAACGGTTGTATGTGTGTTGCCGAAGGAGCAAACATGCCATCTACACCTGAAGCAGTTACCGTTTTTCAAAATGCTAAAATATTATTTGCACCAGGAAAAGCATCTAACGCTGGTGGAGTTGCAACATCTGGATTAGAAATGTCTCAAAACTCCTTACGTTTAAGTTGGACATCAGAAGAAGTTGACGAACGACTTAAAAATATTATGTTAAACATTCATGCATCTTGTGTAAAATATGGTTCAGAAGAAAACGGATATGTTGACTATGTAAAAGGTGCCAATATTGCAGGTTTCGTAAAAGTTGCCGATGCAATGCTTGCTCAAGGAATAGTTTAAAAAATTCACTTTCAAAATATATAAAACCGAGTTTATGCTCGGTTTTTTTTATGCCTAATAATTATTTACAATTATTTTTTTAAATACTATAATTGTAATAATCTAAGACAAAAGTCATCGCACTATTTGTCATTCTGACGAAGGAAGAATCTCTGCGAACTTGGCAAATTTAACTTTGTTTGCTTGAGCATTTTATGGAGATTCTTCCTTTGTAAGAATGGAAAGTTGTCGCTAGAAAAATTGAATTACTTATTGATAATTATTTTTTGAAATACTATAATTGTAATTTCCAAACTCAAAACCCATCGAATTATTTGTCTTTCTGACGAAGGAATAATCTTTGTAAATTTTTTCAACAATTGAAAGAAGGTTTTTCTTTTAAAATATATTAAATAGTAAATAATTTCGTTTATATCTTTGTAACGTTATTTAGATTTAAAAATGATAAAAAAAATAGTATTTATAATATTTCATTTACTAGTTGTATTGGGTTTTTCTCAAAACAAATCGTTGTGGCAAGGATATTTTTCATACAATCAAATAAAAGATATTTCGCAATCTAGTAATGAGATTTTTGCGGCATCAGAAAACGCTTTGTTTTCTAAAGACATAACAACTGATGAAATAAAAACATTTAATTCGGTTGATGGATTAAAAGCAGAAACCATTTCGGCATTATATTACAGTGAAAGCGTTAAAAAAACGTTTGTTGGAAACAGCAACGGATTATTACTAGTAATTAATGATGACAACTCAATTTTATTTAAAAACGGAATTTTAACAGAAGTTCCAGTTTCGCCATTGATTAAAAAAATTAATCATTTTAATGAATATGATGGTAAAATTTATATTTCTTGCGATTACGGAATTTCAGTTTTTGATTTAACAACATTAGAATTTCAACAAACTTATTATATTGGTCCGCAAGGTTCTTTTTCTAATGTAACTCAAACTTGTATTAGCAACGGATTTATTTATGCTTCTACTAAAGCAAATAATTTAGGAAGTGGTATAAGAAGAGCTAATTTATCCAATCCATTTCTAGACGATTTCAATCAATGGACAGATGTTTCAAACGGAAGCGAATGGAACGGAATTACAGCTTTTGGAACAGAAATTTTAGCCATTAGAACAGACAATTTAGTATTTAAATACAACGGAACTAATTTTGTTCAATTTTCTCAAAGTCCGCAAAGTAATATAGATATTCGATCAGATTCTAATTATCTTACCATTACAACCCATAATCATGTTTATATTTACAATTTAGCATTACAACAAGTGGCTCACATTCTTAGTAGTCAAATACCAACAATTGCTGTTTCTTTTACTTGCGCAACAGTTCTAGACAATACAATTTATATAGGCACAAACGAAAACGGATTAGTTACATCTGCATTAAGTTCTCCAAATACAACTCAGTTTTTAATGCCAAACGGACCAATTAGAAATTATATTTTTAGAGTAAGAAAATCTCCATCTTCACTATTTGCCTTATACGGTACTTATGATAGAGAATATAATCCATACGTTCCATTTGGTCTTGCCGAATTTCCAATAAGTAAATTTCAAGCTAATGTTGGTTGGAGTTTAATTCCGTACACCACTTTATTTGGAGCTAAATCATTATCAAGTATCGCTTTTAATCCAAATAATGAAAATCAATTTTATGTAAGTTCTTATTTTTCTGGACTTTTAAAAGTAGAAAACGATGTTCCAACGCTATTATACAACACAACTAATACTGGTTCTAACGGATTAGAATCATTAGCATTAAGTCCACCAGATCCAAATTATATTGATGTTAGAATTAATGGTCCAGTATTTGACAAACAAGGAAATATTTGGATGACAAACAACAGAGTAAATAAAGGATTAAAAGTTTTAAGAGCTAACGGACAATGGCAATCGTTCGATTTGTCTGATGTAATTCCAGAAACTACATCAGAAGCGTATGCCATTTTAGCAATAGATAAAAACAATACTAAATGGTTACCAACTTTAAGAAACGGATTAATAGGATATAATGAAACATTAAACAATAAATCAATTGTTATAAAAACTGGAACTGAAGGTAATCTTCCGGTAAAAGAAGTAAGATGTGTTGCAATTGATAATAGAAACCAAATGTGGATAGGAACAGGAAGAGGTTTAAGGATAATTTCAAGCGTAGATTCTTTCTTGTCTGAAACAGAAATTCAAACCAAACCAATAATTATTAATGAAGTATTTAATGGTGAAACCTTAGCTCAAGAATTATTTTTTGAACAATTTATAATCGATATTGCAGTTGATGGCGCAAATAGAAAATGGGTTTCAATTGCCGATTCTGGCGTGTTTTTAGTTTCACCAAATGGTCAAGAAACCATTCATCATTTTACTAAAGACGATTCGCCATTGCCAAGTAATACTGTTAATGATATAGAAATAGATGGCGTTACAGGCGAAGTTTTTTTTGCTACAGATAAAGGTTTAGTTTCATTTAAAGGCACAGCAACAAGATCAAGTGAAAATTTAGAAAACGTTTATGCATATCCAAATCCTGTGCGACCAGAGTTTACAGGAACAGTAAAAATATCAGGATTAACAAACCGAGCCAATATAAAAATTACCGATATTGAAGGAAGTTTGGTGTATGAAACAACTTCCGAAGGTGGAACAATAGAATGGGACACAACTGCCTTTGGAAAATATAAAGTTGCATCTGGTGTGTATATGATTTTAGTTGCTGCACAAGATGGAATAGATACTATTGTAAAAAAAGTAATGATAATTAGATAAAAATTTTGTGATTTATAGTTAATGGTTTGTTGTTTTAAAACTATAATCTATAAACCAAAAACAGTAAACAACAAATAAAAAATGTTGGTAAAAACCAAAGCAATTGTAATTTCTACTTTAAAATACCAAGAAAAAAGCTTGATTGTAAAATGCTTCACTGAATCTGATGGATTAAAATCCTACTTTGTTCAAAGTGCTTTTTCTAGTAAAAAGTCTAACCAAAAGATTGCTTATTTTCAACCATTAACCATTCTAGAAATAGAAGCTAATCATAAAAATAAAGGAACTTTAGAACATTTTAAAGAAATAAAACTTGCAACCGCTTTTCACTCTATAAACACCAATATTTATAAAAGCACCATTGTCATTTTCTTGTCAGAAATCATTCATCATTCCATTCACGAAGAAGAAAAAAATCAAGATTTATTTACCTTTCTCGAAACTGCTTTACTTTGGTTAGACAATAACGAAGAAATTGCAAATTTTCATCTAATATTAATGTTAGAAATGACAAAATTTCTTGGCTTTTATCCAGATGATTCTGATATAGAACTAAACTTTTTCGATATAAACGAAGGAATTTTTACACCATTTCACGGAATAAATTCTTTGTCAGAACACGAAACACATTTGTTCAAGAAACTCATCAATTTAAAATTTGACAGCAATCAAAAAGTTTTTGCAGCAATAGAACGTCAAATACTTTTAAAAATTCTACTAGATTTTTACACCATTCACCTCGACGGATTTAAAAAGCCAAAATCGCTCGATGTTTTAAAGGAGGTTTTTTCATAAATTTATTTTCATTATATTTGTTTAATATATTACGTTTATGAACACTTCTTATAGATTTATATCTGATGTTGAACCAACTGAGAATGAGCTTGAATTGCTTATGAAAGATGTTATTATTGATGTAAAAGAGCGTGCCAAAAAAGCTAATTTAAAGTTTAAAAAACTTCAAAAACTTCAAATTAATCAAGCCATAGAAAGACAAATACAAATCAAAAATGGAAGAGTTTAAACCTAAACTTATCATTATTGCTGGTCCAAATGGTTCTGGAAAAACTTCATTAACTTCACAAATTTTAAAACACGAATGGATTGAAGATTGTATTTATATAAATCCAGATAACATTGCAGAAGAAAAATTTGGCGGATGGAATAATTTAGATGCAGTATTAAAAGCTGCTGAATTTGCAAGTAAATTAAGAGAAGATTGCATTGTAAATAAGAAAAGTTTGATTTTTGAAACAGTACTTTCCGCATCCGATAAAGTAGATTTTGTAGAAAAAGCTATCACTAACGGATATTTTGTAAGACTTTTTTTTGTTGGTACTAATCATCCTTCAATTAATGCAAGCAGAATTGCGCACAGGGTTTTAGAAGGAGGACATGATGTACCAATTACAAAAATAATTAGTCGTTTTTCTAAATCTATTGCAAATTGTTTAGTGCTTTCAAAAATAGTAGATAGACTTTATATTTATGATAATTCTATTGATTATGAAATACCAAAACTTCTTTATAGAACCAAAAATGGTAAACTCGAAAAGTTTTATTCAACTACAAATGATTGGGCATTATCTATCTTGGAAAATTGCAAATAAATAACCAAAATCTTTAAATGTGTTAAAAGAGGTTTTTAGTTAAGTAAAATTATTTTTTAATTATTTTTTTAATTTCACTTTGACCGTTATCAAATAATAAATTTAATAAGTAAAATCCAGAAGATAATTCTTTTAATTTAATATCTAAATCATTTTTTGATGAGGATGTAACAACTTCATTTCCTAAACTATCATATATGAAATAATTTATAATTGGTTTATTAGTTTCAATAGTCAAACTAGTATAAAATGGATTTGGATAAACAGAAGTTTTATTAGTTTTAAATTCATAATTGTTTAAATAAGCTCCAGTTATTGGAACATTTAAAGTATTTGCAACAACTTCAGGAATATTTTGTAAAGCAATTTTTAAGTCATTGATAATACAATTACAACGAATATAATTATTCTCGTATTTATCAACATTAAAGTTTTGAAAAATAGTGTTTAACTGGCTATTATTTGTTTGAACAATATTATTATCAGTAGTTAAATAAGAACCATTGCCAGAATTAACTAAATTCATTTTCAATCTATCCGATGCAAAACCTTCTATAGAATTTCCAAAATCAGACTGTGTTGTGTTATAGGAAATGGAGTTTACAACAATAGAGTATGCTAACAATTGATTATAAAGAGTTGTTGCGTAAGAAGCCATACTTGGAATTGACCTAACACTAATAAATGACATTAAATATTCATCAGAAAACTTAAATGTAATTTGAATAGGTTGAATATAACCACCATTATTATTTATAATTTGATTAAACCCAGCATCATTAATTTCATTAAAGTACACATCACTATCGCCAACAACTTGATAAAAATTTGGATTTAATTTTACTTGAAAAAAAGTATTTTGAGAAAAAGCAGATTGAGCCAAACTTAAAAATAAATAAAATAATATAATAGTTTTTTTCATAATTTCATTTTTTTAAAATTTTGTTACATACAAACTTACATAAAATTATATTTATCAAAGGATGTTTTAAAAATAATTCATTAACATACACAAAGGTTTTCTTAATATATTAAAAATAATATTTCAAACTACTTTAATAATCTTTGTGACTTTGCGACTTTGTGGCTAACAAAAACCCACAACACATAACACATAACTCACAACAATTTATTACTTTTGCAAACTGAAATTAGAATACAACTAAATGAGCACAAAATTTACTGAATATAAAGGACTTGACTTACCAAAAGTAGCATCAGAAACCTTAGAATTTTGGAAAGAAAATAACATTTTTGAACAATCTGTAACTTCACGTGAAGGAAACACACCATTTGTGTTTTTTGAAGGTCCACCATCAGCCAATGGTTTGCCTGGAATTCACCATGTAATGTCTCGTGCCATTAAAGATATTTTTTGTCGCTATAAAACTCAAAAAGGTTTTCAAGTAAAACGAAAAGCAGGTTGGGATACGCACGGTTTACCAGTAGAATTGGGAACTGAAAAAGAATTAGGAATTACCAAAGAAGACATAGGAAAAACCATTTCGGTAGAACAATACAACGAAGCGTGTAAAAAAACCGTAATGCGTTACACAGATGTGTGGAACGACTTGACCGAAAAAATGGGATATTGGGTAGATATGGAAGATCCATATATAACATACAAATCCAAATATATGGAAACCGTTTGGTGGTTGTTAAAACAAATTTACAATAAAAATTTACTATATAAAGGATACACAATTCAACCGTATTCGCCTAAAGCTGGAACCGGATTATCATCTCACGAAGTTAACCAACCAGGAAGTTATAGAGATGTTACTGACACAACAGTTGTTGCACAATTTCTAGCAAAAACAGAAACGTTACCAAGCTTTTTACAAGGTTTTGGCGATGTTCACATTTTAGCTTGGACTACAACACCTTGGACTTTGCCATCAAATACAGCTTTAACAGTTGGTCCAAAAATAGATTATGTTTTAGTGGAAACTTTCAATCAATATACGTTTCATCCATCAAAAGTAATTTTAGCTAAAAACCTTGTCGGAAAACAATTCGGAAAAGGATTTTTTGCTTCAACAGAACCATCAGATTTTGAAAATTTTAAAGAAGGCGATAAAAATATTCCATATCAAATTCTTGCCGAATGTAAAGGTTCAGATTTAGTTGGAATTCGTTACGAACAATTAATGAAATTGGCTTTACCATTTCAAAATCAAGAAAATGCATTCAGAGTAATTGCAGGAGATTTTGTTACTACCGAAGATGGAACTGGAATTGTACATACAGCGCCAACTTTTGGTGCCGATGATGCCAAAGTCGCAAAAGAAGCAACGCCAGAAATACCACCAATGTTGGTTCTTGACGAAAACGGAAATCCTGTTCCGTTGGTAGATTTACAAGGTAAATTTATTCAAGGTTTAGGAAATTATTCTGGAAAATACGTTAAAAACGAATATTACAATGATGGCGAAGCACCAGAACGTTCGTCTGATGTAGAAATTGCTATCCAATTAAAAGAAGAAAATAAAGCGTTCAAAGTAGAAAAATACGTTCACAGTTATCCACATTGTTGGCGAACTGACAAACCAATTTTATATTATCCATTAGATTCTTGGTTCATAAAAGTAACCGAAATCAAAGATAGAATGTTCGACCTAAACGAAACCATTAACTGGAAACCAAAAGCAACTGGCGAAGGTCGTTTTGGAAATTGGTTAAAAAATGCTAATGATTGGAATTTATCTCGTTCAAGATATTGGGGAATTCCATTACCGATTTGGAGAACAGAAGATGGAACCGAAGAATTATTAGTTGGTTCTGTAGCCGAATTATATTCAGAAATTGAAAAATCAATCGCTGCTGGTTTAGAAACTGTAAATCCATTTCAAGGTTTTGAAGTTGGAAATATGAGCGAAGAAAACTACGATTTAGTTGATTTACATAAAAATGTTGTCGATAAAATCACCTTAGTTTCTCCGTCAGGAAAACCAATGAAACGCGAAAGTGACTTAATTGATGTTTGGTTCGATTCTGGCGCAATGCCTTATGCGCAATGGCATTATCCATTTGAAAATAAAGATAAAATTGATGGTATTTGTCATTCTGAACTTGGTTCAGAATCTAAAAGCGAAACTTTGAATAAAATTCAAAGTAATGCTTTTCCTGCCGATTTTATTGCCGAAGGTGTAGATCAAACTCGTGGATGGTTTTATACGTTACACGCAATTGGAACATTAGTTTTTGATAAAATTGCTTATAAAAATGTAGTTTCTAATGGATTAGTTTTAGACAAAAACGGACAAAAAATGTCTAAACGTTTAGGGAATGCTGCCGATCCATTTACAACTTTAGCAGAATATGGTGCAGATGCAACACGATGGTATATGATTTCGAACGCCAATCCGTGGGATAATTTAAAATTTGATTTAGAAGGAATTGCTGAGGTTAGAAGAAAGTTTTTTGGAACACTTTACAACACGTATTCGTTCTTTACATTATATGCAAACATCGATAATTTCACTTATGCCCAAGCTGAAATTCCGTTGAACGAACGACCAGAAATTGACCGTTGGATATTATCAGAATTAAATACTTTGATAAAAAATGTTGATGATTATTATGCAGATTATGAACCAACAAAAGCAGCTAGAGCAATATCTGATTTTGTTCAAGAAAATTTGAGTAATTGGTATGTTCGTTTGTGCAGAAGAAGATTTTGGAAAGGCGAATATGAAACTGATAAAATTGCAGCTTATCAAACCTTATATACTTGTTTGTTAAATGTTGCCAAACTTTCTGCTCCAATCGCTCCGTTTTTTATGGATCAATTGTACCGCGATTTAGTTAGAACAACTAAAACCGAAGATTTTACCAGTGTTCACTTGGCTTTGTTCCCAGTTTCGGTTGAAAACTTTGTTGATAAATCGTTGGAAAGCAGAATGATGAAAGCACAAACCGTTTCATCACTAGTTTTATCGCTTCGAAAAAAGGAAATGATAAAAGTACGCCAACCTTTGCAAAGGATAATGATTCCTATACTTGACGAGAATCAACGTGCTGAAATTGAAGCAGTTTCTGACCTTATAAAAGCCGAAGTAAACGTGAAAGAAATACAACTTCTTGACGATGCATCAGGCGTTTTAGTGAAGCAAATAAAACCCAATTTTAAAGCACTTGGACCACGATTTGGTAAAGATATGGGATTGATTTCCAAAGAGATACAATCATTATCGGCTGATCAAATAAATGAATTAGATGCTAAAGGTGAACTATCGCTTGTTATTTCAGGAAATAGTATAATTTTAACTTCTGAAGATGTAGAAATAGCAACTCAAGATATTCCGGGTTGGTTGGTTGCAAATGCCAACGGAATTACAGTAGCATTAGACATTACAATATCACAAGAATTGAAGCAAGAAGGAATTGCAAGAGAATTGGTAAATAGAATTCAAAACATTAGAAAAGAGTCAGGATTTGAAGTTACCGATAAAATAAAAGTTCAAGTGCA
The DNA here is from genome assembly GCF_043760115.1 of Flavobacterium sp. Classification (GTDB taxonomy): domain Bacteria; phylum Bacteroidota; class Bacteroidia; order Flavobacteriales; family Flavobacteriaceae; genus Flavobacterium. The sequence continues at coordinate 25,049 of NZ_JAYUPK010000021.1, read as the reverse complement.
AAGAAGTGGAGAATTAGAACAAGCAATACAAAATAATAAAGCATATATTATGTCTGAAACGTTAACAGAAGAATTAAATTTTCTTGATACTGTTGAAAATGGCATAGAAATTGAATTTGACGAGATAAAAACAAAAATAGTAATAACAAAATAAGTACAATAATGATGGTAGATGAAATTGCAAGATACTCTGATGCTGATTTAGCTGAGTTCAAAGAAATAATTTTAAACAAAATTTACAAAGCACAATCCGATTTAGAATTGATTAAAAGTGCTTATATGAATGATTTAAACAATGGTACAGACGATACTTCGCCAACATTTAAAGCATTTGAAGAAGGAAGTGAAACAATGAGTAAAGAAGCGAATTCGCAATTGGCAATTCGTCAAGAAAAGTTTATTCGTGATTTAAAAAATGCACTTTTCCGTGTAGAAAATAAAACGTACGGAGTTTGTAAAGTAACAGGAAAACTTATTGGTAAAGAAAGATTAAAAATTGTTCCTCACGCTACAATGAGTATTGAAGCTAAGAATTTACAACGATAACCTGTTATAAATAATATAATTAACGCTCTTTTTAGAGCGTTTTTTTTATAATTTATACTATTTTTGCACGCAATAAATAAAAAAATAATGAAATTATTTAACTCTATATTTTTAATAGCCATTATTCTACTAGTAGATCAGTTTTCTAAAATCTTAATTAAGACCAACTTATATTATGGCGAAGAAATTCCAGTTTTTGGATTAAATTGGTTCAAACTTAATTTTATCGAAAACGAAGGAATGGCTTGGGGAACAGTTATACCTGGAGAATATGGAAAATTAATTTTAACAGTTTTTAGATTAATTGCTATTTGTGGTATTGGATATTGGATGTATGATGTTTCTAATAAAAGAAAACATATTCTTTTAAGTATTGCAATTGCATTTATTTTCGCTGGTGCATTAGGAAATATTATAGATTCTGTTTTTTATGGAGTTTTTTTTGACGAAAGTACACCAACACACTTAGCGTCTTATTTTTCAGATCAACCTTATGGTACTTTATTTCACGGAAAAGTTGTAGATATGTTTTATTTTCCTATTTGGAAAGGAAATCTACCAACTTGGATTCCTTATTTTGGTGGTGAAGAAGCTAGTTTTTTTAACGCAGTTTTTAACATTGCAGATTTATCAATTTCCATAGGAGTTGGAATATTAATTGTATTCAATAAAAAAGCATTTGGTCCAGCGCCAACTCCACCTCATGTTAGTTATTCTAGTAGTATAAACCCAGACGATTATATAATTAAAAGGTAAAAATAGTAGTTGTTGTAATACAATAATTCAATGAAATATCATTTTCATAAAAATCTGTAAATACCTTTTCTGGTTCAAAAAAACTCAACCCAATTTTTATAGTTTCGGGTTTGCATTTAGATAAAAATTTATCGTAAAAACCTTTTCCATAACCAATACGATTTCCTTTGGTATCAAATGCTAATAGCGGAACAAAAACGACTTCAATTTTTTCTGTTGGAACAATAATTCCGTCAACAGGTTCAGTAATATTATATTGGTTTTTCTTGAATTTTGTCGCATCTGTTAAAAGATAATTGGTCATTTCTTTGGTTTCAAAATCACTTTTAGAAACCACAATTTCTTTATCTTTTCCTTGCAGAATATGAAGAACAAATTCAGTATTAACTTCTTTTAATTCTTCAATTGTTAGAAACAAATGATAGTAGGTTTTATCCCAAATAGCTAATTTTAATAGATTGTTAGCAATGAGCAAACTATTTTCCTCAATTTCAATATCAGAAAGTGAAGCACGTAAATTTTTATATTTTTTTCTAAGTTCTTGCTTATTCATAAGGTAAAAGTAAGATAATTTCAATTTGTTTTCTGTAGAATTTAGAGTTAAATTTGTTTGGATAAAATTTTTAATAAATGGAAGAAATTCAGCAAGCACTAAATCTTAAAGCACAATTAGACGCACTTCGTCCAATTGATAAAGAACAAGAAGCTAGAATAATGCAAAAATTTCGATTGGATTGGAACTATCATTCTAACCATTTGGAAGGAAATTCTTTAACTTATAGCGAAACAAAAGCTTTATTATTATTTGGAGTAACCGCACAAGGAAAACCATTAAAAGACACTTTAGAAATTACAGGACATAACGAAGCAATAAATTGGGTATTAGAAATGACTCAAGGCGAAAGACCTTTAACTGAAAATTTTATAAGAGAATTGCATTCGCTATTATTAAAAGATTCATACAAAGATTCTAAAAATGCAACTGGAAAAATAGTGCCAAGAAAAATAACTTCTGGCAAATATAAATCTACACCAAACCACGTTGAAACTGTTACAGGAGAAATTTTTTATTTTGCATCGCCAGAAGAAACACCTTCTAAAATGTACGATTTACTAAATTGGTACAAAGAAAAAACAAAAGATAAAGAAGTAAATCCGTTATTGGTTGCAGCAGAATTTCATTATAAATTTATAAGAATTCATCCATTTGACGATGGAAACGGAAGAACTGCAAGAATTTTAATGAATTTTATTTTAATGCAATTTGGTTTTCCACCAGTAATTATAAAAACTGAAGATAAAGCCAATTATTTCGCAGCTTTACAACTCGCAGATGCAGGAAATATTGAACCATTTATAAATTATATTGCAATAAATTTAAATCGTTCTCTAGAAATTATGATTGCTGGAGCAAATGGCGAAGATATTGAAGAGGATGAGATTTCAAATAAAATAAAAGAATTAGAATTAAAAATAAAAGATCTAAAATCTAAAAATAATTAAAAAATTCATAGAACAAAAACAGAAAAAGAAAAAAACAATCAGTGAAAATCCGTTTAATCCGTAAAATCCGTGGCTAATTTTAATATTCTGAGATTCCTACGGAATGACAAACTTTACGCAAACATAAATCTCACTTCAAAAAAATCAAAAATCAAAAATCGTTAATCAGCAATCACAAATCTAAATGTCCAATCCTTCTCTAGAATTACAAATACAAACCTTACCAGATAATCCTGGTGTATATCAGTATTATGACAAAGAAGGAAAAATTTTATACGTTGGAAAAGCTAAAAATTTAAAAAAACGTGTAGCTTCCTATTTCAATAAAACACAAGAATACGGAAAAACCAGAATGTTGGTTAAAAAAATTGCAACCATAAAACACATTGTAGTTTTTAACGAACAAGACGCACTTTTACTAGAAAACAATTTAATAAAAACGCTACAACCAAAGTACAATATCAATCTAAAAGATGATAAAAGTTATCCTTGGATTTGCATAAAAAAAGAATCTTTTTCAAGAATATTTCCAACACGTAGAATGGTTAAAGATGGTTCAGAATATTTTGGACCTTACTCTAATTTTAAAATAATCAGCACCATTTTAGATTTAATAAAAGACTTATACCAAATTAGAACCTGCAATTACGATTTAACCCAGAACAATATAGAATCTGGAAAATTTAAAGTATGTTTAGAATACCATATTGGCAATTGCAAAGGCGGTTGTGAAGGTTATGAAACACTAGAAAATTATCAAAAAAATGTTGATGCAATTCGCGAAATATTAAAAGGAAATTTTAAAGAAAGTTTGAAAGATTTTAAAATAAAAATGAATTATTTTGCAAGCGAAATGCAATTTGAAGAAGCACAAAAAATTAAAAATAAAATCGAAAATCTTCAAAATTATCAATCAAGATCAACAGTTTTAAACCCAAAAATTTCCAATATTGATGTTTTTTCAATTGTTTCAGATGAAGCCGTTGCCTATGTAAATTTTCTTCAAATAGCACATGGAGCAATAATTCGTTCCTATACTCTAGAATTAAAAAAGAAACTTGAAGAAACCGACGAAGAATTACTAGAACTTGCAGTAGTAGAACTTCGCGAACGATTTAATTTACTCACCAGAGAAATAGTGTTGCCTTTTCCATTAGACTTTGGCGATAAAATAAAAGTAACAGTACCACAACTTGGCGATAAAAAACAAATTCTAGAATTATCAATTAGAAACGCCAAATATTACCGAATTGACCAATTAAAACAAATACAAATTGTAGATCCAGAACGTCATACCAACAGAATTATGGCGCAAATGCAAAAAGATTTACGCCTCACAGTAGAACCACGACATATAGAATGTTTCGACAACTCTAACATACAAGGAACCAATCCTGTTGCGGCTTGCGTGGTTTTTAAAGACGGAAAACCAGCCAAAAAAGACTACCGACATTTCAATATAAAAACCGTAGTTGGTCCAGACGATTTTGCCTCAATGGAAGAAGTAGTTTACCGAAGATACAAACGAATGCTTGACGAAAATCAATCCTTACCACAATTAATTATTATCGATGGTGGAAAAGGACAACTTTCATCGGCACTAAAAAGCATAGACGACTTAGGTTTGCGCGGAAAAATAGCCATAATTGGTATTGCAAAACGTCTCGAAGAACTCTATTATCCAGGAGATTCTGCGCCACTTTACCTCGATAAAAAATCAGAAACGCTCAAAGTAATTCAAATGTTGCGTAACGAAGCACACCGATTTGGAATCACACATCATCGTGATAAACGCAGCAAAGCCGCACTAAATTCATCAGTTGAAGAAATTCCAGGAATAGGCGAAAAAACAATGTTGACACTCATAAAACAGTTTAAAAGTGTTAAAAGATTAAAATTAGCAACAGAAAAAGAAATTTCTGACGTTGTTGGAGTATCAAAAGCCAAAAAAATTACCGACTTTTACCATAAAATCAATACTATAAATTAGAAGCGAATGGCTTGGGCACTTTTATCTACCATATTCCTGCTTTCCATTACAATTTTTTTCTTTCCAAAAAAGAAAGAAAAAAGATTTTCATTGCAATCAGGGCTAAATAATTTTAGTCTTTTGCAAAAACTCACAACTCACAACCCACAACTCACAACAACAATTCTATTTTCTATATTCTTTTTTCTATACTCTCAAAATTCTTATTCACAAGACACAATTGCTAGAAAAAAAATTGGATTAGTATTAACTGGTGGAGGCGCAAAAGGATTTGCACACATTGGTGTTTTAAAAGTTCTAGAAGAAGCAGGAATAAAAATAGATTATATTGGTGGCACAAGTATGGGTGCAATTGTTGGCGGTTTATACGCATCTGGTTATAATGCAAAACAACTAGATTCAATATTTTCTGTAACCAACTTTGACGAACTTCTGCAAGATTATATTCCAAGAACATCCAAAAGTTTTTATGAAAAACGAAACGACGAAATGTATGCCATTTCATTACCATTTAATAAGTTTAGTATTGGAGTTCCAATTGCATTATCTAAAGGATTGTACAATTATAATTTAATTGCTAAACTCACACATAATGTGCGCCATGTAAGAGATTTTAATAAACTTCCAATACCATTTCTTTGCATAGCAACAGACATTGAAACTGGTAAAGAAGTACTTTTAAACAAAGGTTATTTACCACAAGCACTATTGGCAAGTTCTTCTTTTCCAACACTTTTTTCACCTGTAGAAATAGACGGAAAAGTACTAGTTGATGGTGGTGTTATAAATAATTATCCAATAGACGAAGTAAAAAAACTTGGCGCAGATATTATAATAGGTGTAGATGTTCAAGACGATTTAAAAGACAGAAATTCTTTAAAAGAAGCAACACGAATATTGGTTCAAATTTCCAACTTGCAAATGATAAACGGAATGAATGAAAAAATAAAACGAACCGATATTTACATAAAACCAGACGTTCAAAAATATTCAGTAATATCATTTGATAAAGGTAAAGAAATTATAAAAAAAGGCGAAGAAGCTTCGTTTATAGTTTATGAAGATTTAAAAAAGCTAGTAGTTAAAGACAATAAATACATTAAGCCAAACTTAAAATGCATAAAAGACAGCATTCAAATAAATAGAATAGAAATTAACGATTTAAATAATTACACAAGAGCTTATGTTATAGGTCAATTAGGATTTAAACCTAATACTAAAATAGGTTATGATCAACTAGAAAAAGGAATAAATAAATTAAATGCATCTGGTAACTTTAGCGCAATTGGTTTTCAATTAAATAAATCTAACGCATCAGATGAACTAAATTTAAATTTAACAGAAAGTAATAATAAAACCTTTTTAAAATTTTCTTTGCACTATGATGGATTGTATAAAAGTGCAGTTTTAACTAATCTTACTCAAAAAAAGTCACTGTTTAAAAACGATGTTTTATCATTAGATTTAATTTTAGGGGATAATTTTAGATACAATTTAGATTATTACATCGATAACGGATTTTATTTTAGTTTTGGTTTTAAGTCAAGATATAATCAATTTAATAGAAACGTTGCAACAGATTTTAGTGATGGAGAACTATTTACACAATTAGGAATTAATACATTAAATATAGATTTTTCCGATTTTACAAACCAAGCTTATGTACAAACTATTTTTAAACAAAAATTTCTAATTGGCGCTGGAGTCGAATTAAAACACATTAAAATAGTTTCTAAAACTCTTGGCGATGTTTCATCAAAATTTGAAGACAGTGATTACGCAAGCGTTTTTGGATATTTAAAATACGATTCGTTTGACAATAAATATTTTCCCAAAAAAGGATGGTTTTTTAATGGCGATTTGCAATCGTACTTGTATTCAACTAATTTTTCTGGTGACTTTAATAGATATTCAATAGTAAAAGGCGATATTGGAATTGCAAAAACAATCTACAAAAAATTCACAATTAAATTACAAACAGATGCAGGATTTGCCTTTGGAGAAAAAAGCGTTTCCTTTCAAGACTTTGTACTTGGTGGTTACGGCTACAATGCAATAAACAATTTTAAACCATTTTATGGCTACGACTTTGTTTCCATTGCCGCCAACAGTTATATAAAAGCTTGCGGAACAGTTGATGTTGAGTTTTATAAAAAAAATCACTTAAATTTTTCAGCCAATTTTGCCAATGTCGAAGAGAATTTATTTTCAACAGGAAATTGGATTGCTACGCCACAATATTCGGGTTATGCAGCAGGTTATGGTTTAGAATCTAGAATTGGTCCAATAGAAATAAAATATTCTTGGTCGCCAGAACAGCCCAAAGGTTTTCTATGGTTCGGAGTAGGATTTTGGTTTTAAAACACAGAATTTGCAAAAATTTGTGAAATATTAAACAAAAAAAGTATATTTGAACAGATTATTAAAAAAAGATACATTATGTCTATTTGGAAAACCAAACCACTTGCTTTATTATTAAACGAAGCTTCAGAATCTGAAAAAGGATTAAAGAGAACTTTATCTTCAAGATCTCTTGTTGCACTTGGAATAGGTGCAATTATTGGAGCAGGATTATTTTCTTTAACTGGAATTGCAGCAGCAGAAAATGCTGGACCAGCAGTAACTCTATCATTTATATTAGCATCTGTTGGATGTGCATTTGCCGGATTGTGTTATGCGGAATTTGCTTCAATGATACCTGTTGCCGGAAGCGCATATACTTATTCATATGCTACAATGGGTGAATTTATGGCTTGGATTATTGGATGGGATTTAGTTTTAGAATATGCATTAGGCGCAGCAACTGTTGGAGTTAGTTGGTCTAGATATTTATTAGAATTATTAAATAAATATGGTATTCATTTACCTCCAGACTTTATATGTTCTCCATGGGAAACTTTAAAACTTAGTGATGGAACTGTAATAAATGGTGGAATAATAAATTTACCAGCAATATTTATAGTTTCTGTATTATCTTTATTATTAATTAGAGGCACAAAAGAATCTGCATCGATTAATAATTTTTTAGTAGTTTTAAAAGTTACTGTAGTAATTTTATTTATTGTTTTAGGTTGGAATTTTATTGAACCTGCAAATTATATACCATATATACCAGAAAACACAGGAATAAAAGGTCAATTTGGTTGGTCAGGAATTGCCGCTGGAGCAGGAACAGTATTTTTCGCATTTATTGGTTTTGATGCAGTTTCTACAGCAGCTCAAGAAGCAAAAAACCCACAAAAAGGAATGCCTATTGGAATCTTAGGTTCATTAGTTGTATGTACTATATTGTATGTTTTGTTTGCTCACGTAATGACTGGTTTAGTTCCATATTATGAGTTTGCTGGAGATGCAAAACCTGCAGCAACAGCATTTGCTAAAACTGGTTATACTTTTTTACAAACTGGTTTAATTGTTGCTATTTTAGCAGGTTACACTTCTGTTATGTTAGTTATGTTAATGGGACAAAGCAGAGTTTTTTATACTATGAGTAAAGATGGATTATTGCCTTCGTTTTTTGGAGAAATACATTCAAAATTTAGAACACCATGGAAAACAAATTTATTTTTTATGGTTTTTGTTAGTCTTTTTGCAGGATTTGTACCTGTAAGTGATTTAGGACATATGGTAAGTATTGGAACTCTATTAGCTTTTGTTTTAGTTTGTATAGGAGTTTTAGTAATGAGAAAAAAATTACCAGACGCACCAAGATCTTTTAGAACACCGCTTGTTCCATTCGTTCCAATAATGGGAGTTTTAATTTGTTTATATTTAATGTATTCTTTACCATATGAAAGTTGGCTAAGATTAGTCATATGGATGGCAATTGGTGTTGCATTTTATTTTATTTATGGGAAGAAAAATAGTAAATTAAATAATCCAGATAAATAAATAATTAGTTTTTATAATTAAAAGTCTAAAATAGTAATTAATATTTTAGACTTTTTCTTTTTATAAATTATTCACAACAAATCACTATCAAAATTAATTTTTTCCGATATTTGCTACAACGTTATAAATTAAGATTTTTTTAATAAATCTGAAATCTAATATCCGAAATCTAATATCTTAAATCTGATGTTATATCATAAACTAGGAAATTTTCCTCAAAAGCGTCACACTCAATTTGAAAAACCAAACGGAGGTTTGTACTACGAACAATTGTTTGGTACCGAAGGTTTTCATGGACATTCATCATTACTTTATCACGTTCATCGTCCTACACAAGTAAAAGAAATTGTAAAATCATATTCTGTAGAGCCCAAAATTGCAATTGGAAAAAACATCAAATCATTATTATTAAAAGGATTTGAACTAAAACCGGAAGATGATTTTTTAGATGCAAGAAAAGCAATGTTGGTCAACAAAGATTGCACAATTGGACTAGCTGCGCCAAGAAAATCTTTAACAGAATATTTCTATAAAAATGCCGATGCAGACGAACTAATTTTCATCCATAAAGGAAAAGGAAAGTTAAGAACAATGATGGGAAATATTTCATTTGAATATGGAGATTATTTAATTATTCCTCGTGGAATGATTTATCAAATTCAATTTGACACCGAAGAAAATAGATTGTTTTATGTAGAAAGTTTTGCACCATTTTATACTCCAAAAAGATATAAAAACGAATCTGGTCAACACTTAGAACATTCACCATTTTGCGAAAGAGATTTTAAACTACCAACCGAGTTAGAAACTTACGACGAAAAAGGAAATTTTCTTATCAAAATTAAAAAAGAAGGAATGATGCACGAAGTTATTTATGCAACACATCCATTCGATGTTGTTGGTTGGGATGGATATAATTTTCCTTACGGATTTTCAATTCACAATTTCGAACCAATAACAGGACGAGTTCATCAACCGCCACCAGTTCATCAAACATTTGAAACAGCAACATTTGTAGTATGTTCCTTCTGTCCAAGACTTTATGATTATCATCCCAAATCAATTCCTGCGCCATACAATCACAGTAATATTGATAGCGATGAGGTTTTGTATTATGTAGATGGCGATTTTATGTCAAGAAATAATATAGAACAAGGTCATATTACATTACATCCAAAAGGAATACCTCATGGTCCAGCTCCAGGTGCAATGGAACGTAGCATTGGACATACAGAAACACAAGAATTGGCAGTTATGGTAGATACATTTCGTCCATTAATGGTTACCGAAGAAGCAATGGGAATTGACGATGGAAAATATTATAAATCTTGGTTAGAATAATTTTTTCAGGAGCTATTTCCAGCTTTACACTACAATCTTTTTTCAATTGCTTTGGGTTTTAACCCAAGCAATTGAAAAAAGGATTTTCGTTTCAATCTGGGCTAGGCAATTTCGTTAAATAATAAATTTTTTAGTTAATCAAAAAAAAGATTAACCAAATAAGAAAATAAATAAAAAATGTCAAAAGAAGTAAAATCAGTCGAATACGGCTTAGAAAAAATATTTGAAGGCGCACAAGATTTTCTTCCGCTTTTAGGAACAGATTATGTAGAGTTTTATGTTGGAAACGCTAAACAATCGGCGCATTATTACAAAACAGCATTTGGTTATCAATCCTTGGCATACGCTGGTTTAGAAACTGGAGTTCGCGACAGAACAAGTTATGTGTTAAAACAAGACAAAATAAGATTAGTTTTAACAACACCATTAACGCAAGATTCACCAATTCACGAGCATTTAAAAAAACATGGTGATGGCGTAAAAGTTGCTGCACTTTGGGTAGAAGATGCAACTTCTGCCTATGTAGAAACTATGAAACGTGGTGCAAGATCGTTTATGGAACCAACCACTGAGAAAGATGAGTTTGGCGAAGTTGTTAGATCTGGAATTTATACTTATGGCGAAACCGTTCACATATTTGTAGAAAGAAAAAACTATAAAGGCATTTTTCTTCCTGGTTATAAAGAATGGAAATCAGACTACAATCCAACAACAACTGGTTTAAAATATATAGATCACATGGTTGGAAACGTAGGTTGGAACGAAATGAATACTTGGGTAAAATTCTACGAAGACGTAATGGGATTTGTAAATTTTTTATCGTTTGATGATAAACAAATTAATACTGAATATTCAGCATTAATGAGTAAAGTAATGAGTAACGGAAACGGAAGAATTAAATTTCCAATAAACGAACCAGCAGAAGGAAAGAAAAAATCGCAAATAGAAGAATATTTAGATTTTTATGGCGGACCAGGAATTCAACACATTGCCATTGCAACAGACGATATAATAAAAACGGTTTCCGAGTTGCGTTCTCGAGGAGTTGATTTTCTTTCTGCGCCACCGCATACGTACTATCAAGCTATTCCTGAACGTTTGGGCGTACACATGGATATGATGAAAGAAGACATAAACGAAATAGAAAAATTAGCCATAATGGTTGATGCTGATGAAGATGGTTATTTACTTCAAATATTTACAAAACCAGTTCAAGACAGACCAACATTATTTTTTGAAATTATTCAAAGAATGGGAGCAAAAGGTTTTGGAGCAGGAAATTTTAAAGCACTTTTTGAATCTATAGAACGTGAACAAGCTTTGAGAGGAACGTTGTAAAACAAATATTTATTAAACTTTGTCAAAGTTCTAAACTTTAACAAAGTTAGAAAAAAGTAAAATAAAAGTTGAAAAACAAGTAAAATGTATAAGAAACTATTTTATTGCAAAATAATATAAATTAAATAGTTAACTGTAACTTTGTTTAAATTTAATTATTATGGAATCACGATTTCAAGTACCAAGATATACCTACAACGATTATAAAAACTGGAAAGAAGATTGGGAGCTAGTTGATGGTTATCCATTTCAAATGTTGCCATCACCAACACCTAGACATAATTTGGCAATTATGAATTTTATATATCAAGGAAAAGATGCGCTAAAAAAAAATAAAGATTGTGACTGCTTGCTATTTTCAGAATTAGATTGGAAAATTAGTGAAGAAACAGTTGTTCGACCAGATATGATGATTATTTGTGGCAGTACAACTAATGAATATCTAGAATTTCCACCAGTTTTGGTTTTAGAAATAATTTCTCCATCATCAATAAAAAAAGATCGCGTTATTAAATTTGAACTATACAGAGAACAAGGTGTAAAATATTATCTTTTAGCAGATTATAATAAAAAAACAGTTGAGGTTTTTGAATTAGTTGATAATTATTATAAACAGGTAGATAAAAATGTTTTTCACATTGATAAAGACTGTGAAATCAACTTTGATTATGACGAAATTTGGAAATAAAATAACATTAAAATTCAATAATCAATATGTTTCACTTCTTAAACAATTAAAGCATTCATTTAAAAATATCTAAATTTATTAAAGAATTAACAGAATACAACGTTGTAGTGACATTGCTATTGATAAAAATATGTTAAAGTCAATTTTTTTATAAGAATAATTCAAAGATCATAGTATCTTTGTACCATCAAAAAGAGAAGGAGTGGTTTCCTTCAATTTTTATATAAATTTCATAATTTATAGTTTTTTGGTTGGTTAATAGCATAAAAACTCAGTCATTTGTTGACTGGGTTTTTTTGTTTTTATACATTTGGAACAAAATTTGCATTATAGTTACTAAATCTATTTAAAAATTTTATGAAAAAAATTATTGCTTTAGCCCTACTTTTTTTAACAGTTAGTTTTGATACCCAAAAAGAAGATGCCTTTCAAGTTGGCGAATGGTTTAAATTTAGAATTCATTATGGTCTTATAAATGCTGGTTATGCAACTCTAGAAGTTAAAGAAGCAGTAAAAAATAATAAAAAAGTGTTTCACGCAATTGGCAAAGGTTATACCACTGGAATGTCTCGTTTCTTTTTTAAAGTAGACGATAATTATGAAAGTTATTTTGATAAAGAAACCAATCAACCGTACCAATTTGTTAGAAAAATTAACGAAGGCGGATATAAAAAAGATCAAGAAGGTTTTTTTAATCAAGCTACCAATAAAGTTCTAGTAAAAAATTATAAAGATAAAACTGAAAAGTCATATTCTGTATCAGAAAATGTTCAAGATATTATCTCAACATTCTATTTTTTAAGAAATCATCCCAACGTTGATAAGTTAAAAGTTGGCGAAGCAATAGCTGTTGATATGTTTTTTGATGATGAAACAACAAAATTTAAGTTAAAATTCATAGGTAAAGAAGATATAAAAACTAAATTTGGTACCACTTCTACATTAATGTTTAGACCACTTGTACAATCTGGTCGAGTTTTTAAAGAAGAAGAAAGTTTAACCGTTTGGATTACCAATGACGATAATAAACTTCCTGTTAGAATCAAGGCAGAGCTAGCCGTTGGTTCTATTAAAGCAGATTTAGAATCTTTTAAAGGATTAAAAAATCCATTTATGGTAAAAGTAGATTAAATAATGAGTGAAAAAATATCACAAGAAATACTTGAAAATTTAGAAAAAAAGTTTGAAGCAATAAACCAAAAAACCCAAACACATCTTGAAGGTCTTTTATGGTCTAAACCTATAACCTATTGGGATTATATTCAAACAGATGCTTTACTAAATTTACAAACTCAAAGAACCATTTTGCCAGACGAAATGGTTTTTATTATGTACCATCAAGTCAATGAGTTATTGTTTAAAATGATTCTGTGGGAAATAAATCAAGTAACAACTTGCCAAAATCCTTCTACCAAGTTTTTTACAGAAAGAGTAATGCGAGTTTCTAGATATTTTGATATGCTAACCACATCTTTCGATATTATGGGCGACGGAATGGAAGTAGAGCAATATATGAAATTTAGAAATACACTAACACCAGCAAGTGGTTTTCAAAGTGCACAATACAGATTAATAGAATTTGCTTCTACAGATTTAATAAACCTTATAGATTATAGATTTCGTGCAACAATAGATAGAAATACTCCATATTCGCACGCCTTTGAACATTTATACTGGCAAGCTGCAGGAAAAGATTATAAAACTGGAGAAAAAAGTTTCTTAATTTTAGAATTTGAAAGAAAATATAAAGCAGAGTTTCTTCGCAATATGGAAGAATACAACACCACAAATATTTGGCAAAAATTTAAGCAATTACCACAACAAGATCAACAAAATCAAGATTTAATTGCAGCAATGCGTCATTATGACAAAACTGTAAATATAACTTGGGTAATGCAACATTTAAATACAGCCAAAAAATATATAGAAAGCGGACAAGGCATTGCAGAAGCAACTGGCGGAAGCGATTGGAAAAAATACATGCATCCAAAATACCAACGTCGAATATTTTTTCCCGAACTTTGGAGCGAAGAAGAACTAAAAAATTGGGGCGAAGAAAATTAAAATACAACAACTCAATTTGAGAAAAATATTTTTAATCTTACTAGTAATAACAACTCTCTTTTCTTGTAAAAAAGAACAAGAAGAATACATTATTGAAGACATTGAACCTCAAAAACCCATTGTAGATTTCGGTTTTAAATATGACGATTACAATGTACATTACGACACAATTCAAGCGCAAGACACTTTTGAAAGAATCTTAAAAAAGCAAAATCTTAATGGAAGAAAAGCATCAGAAATACTAAAAATCATTAAAGATTCTTTTCCAACAGATGTTAGATTTAAAAGACCTTATGTAGCTTTACGATCTAAAAATAAATACAATAAATTGCACTATTTAATCTATCAACCCAATAGATTAGACTATTATTTGGTCGATTTAACAGATTCAGTAATAGGATTTAAAAAATCAAGACCATTAACATTTAAAATAAGAACCATTGCAGGACAACTTAGTGGTTCATTAGCATCAACTCTTAAAAAAGAAAAAATCGACGCATCATTATCTAAAAAATTAATGAAAGTCTATGCTTGGTCAATAGATTTTTTCAAACTTAAAAAAGGAGATAAATTTGCGCTAAGTTTTACCGAAAGATATATAAACGATACACTTTACGATGGAATAGATAGTCTTCGCGCTGCCTATTTTGAATACAAAGACGAAAAAATTTATGCCTTTCCATTTCAACAAGAAACCAACGGCAAGACAGATTATTATGACGAAGAAGGAAAAGCCCTAAAAAACTTTTTTCTAAAAGCGCCATTAAAATTCATCCACATTACATCCAAATTTTCTAAAAACCGTTTTCATCCTGTACAATTAAAATTTAAACCACACAACGGAACAGATTATGCAGCGCCAACAGGAACGCCAATTATGACAACCGCAACTGGCATAGTAGAACAAGCAGGTTACACAGCAGGAAACGGAAATTTTGTAAAAGTAAAACACGACAATACCTATTCCACACAATATTTACACATGTCTAAAATACTTGTAAAACGCGGACAACGAGTAAAACAAGGCGACGTTTTAGGAAAAGTAGGCAGTACAGGTTTAGCAACCGGACCACATGTATGCTATCGATTCTGGAAAAACGGAGTTCAAGTAGACGCATTAAAACTTAAATTGCCAAACTCGCAACCAATGGAATACTATGACTTACCAAGATTTAAAGACCAAATACGACCATTAAAACAAGAATTAGACAGTGTTCTCAGCATAAAATTCAACTCACTTTAATTAGAAGCAACTTCCAGCATTCCATTACAATTTTGTTCAATAACTGCTATTTTTCTAAGCCATAAAAAGAGCTTCTTGCAGTCGCTTTTTTACAGCAAGGAAAAATTAGCATTTCTTTTCACAAAGATTTTCATTGCATTCTGGGCTAAAAATCAAGTAATTTTTCATAAGTATTTTCCAAACTCATAAAACCAAACAGTACTATTTTTAATATCCTAACAGGTTTTTTTTAACCTGTTAGGTATAATTTAAAAACGAAACTTTTACAATTTACTTATAAAAAAAACAATCCAAAGAATTAAATTAGTAAAATCCAAACTAAAAAAATTCGTGATAATTCGTGATAATTCGTGTTTACTTTTTTAAAAACTTGTTTCAAAACAAAAATCCGAAGGATAAAATTAGTGAAATCAAAATCACAAAAAAATCGTGATAATTCGTGAAATTCGTGTTTATCTTTTGTAGAATTCGTGTCTATTTATTAAAAATTTGTTGCAAAAAAACAATCCAAAGGATAAAATTAGTGAAATCCAAACCTCAAAAAATTCGTGATAATTCGTGAAATTCGTGTTTGCTTTTTTAAAAATTTGTTGCAAAAAAACAATCCGAAGGATTAAATTAGTGAAATCCAAACCTCAAAAAATTCGTGATAATTCGTGAAATTCGTGTCTATTTATTAAAAATTTGTTACAAAAAAACAATCCAAAGAATTAAATTAGTGAAATCCAAATCTCAAAAAATTCGTGAAAATTCGTGTTTATCTTTTTTAGAATTCGTGTCTATTTATTAAAAATTTGTTTCAAAAACAATCCGAAGGATAAAATTAGTGAAATCCAAACCTCAAAAAATTCGTGATAATTCGTGAAACTGTCCGCCTTTCTGGAGGATTTGTATCTAAAAATCATCAAATCCAAAATCTACAAATTTTAACTAAATTTGCATTTCTAAAAAATCATAAAATGGCATTAAAAAAAATAAACCCAACGCAAACCAAATCTTGGCAAGAATTACAAAATCATTACCTATCAATGCAAAACAATTCTATTAAAGAAATGTTTCAAAATGATGCAACAAGAGCCGAAAAATTTCACATACAATGGAACGATTTTTTAGTAGATTATTCTAAAAATAACATCAATCAAACTACTTTAGATTTATTATTAAAACTAGCAGAAGAAGTTCATTTAAAAGAAGCAATTTTTCAACAATTTTCTGGAGAATCAATTAATCAAACAGAAGAAAGAGCAGTACTTCATACAGCATTACGAGCTCCAGAAACAGCAACTGTTTTAGTAGACAATAAAAACATAATTCCCGAAATTTATCAAGTAAAAAAAGAAATAGAAATTTTTACCAATCAAATACTTTCTGGCGAAAGAAAAGGATATACAAATAAACCATTTACCGATGTTGTAAACATAGGAATTGGCGGTTCAGATTTAGGTCCAGCAATGGTTGTAGAAGCATTACAATTCTATAAAAATCATTTAAACCTGCATTTCGTTTCCAATGTAGATGGCGATCACGTAAACGAAATAATCAAGAAATTAAATCCAGAAACAACACTTTTTGTAATTGTGTCTAAAACCTTTACAACACAAGAAACATTAACCAATTCACAAACTATTAGAACTTGGTTTTTGCAATCAGCAACACAACAAGATGTTGCTAAACATTTTGTTGCGGTTTCAACTAATATTCAAAAAGTAACTGAGTTTGGCATTGACAAAAACAATATTTTCCCAATGTGGGATTGGGTTGGAGGACGATTTTCACTTTGGTCAGCCGTTGGTTTATCAATAAGTTTAGCAGTGGGATTTGATAATTTCAACAAATTATTAAAAGGCGCTAACCAAATGGACAACCATTTTAAAAACGAATCATTTAATAAAAACATTCCTGTCATTCTTGCATTAATTAGCGTTTGGTACAATAATTTTTTTGGTGCAGAAAGCGAAGCTTTAATTCCATATACACAATATTTACAAAAATTAGCGCCATACTTGCAACAAGGAATTATGGAGAGCAACGGAAAAAGCATTGGTCGTGACGGAAAACCAGTAAATTATCAAACTGGAACTATAATTTGGGGCGAACCAGGAACCAATTCGCAACACGCATTTTTTCAACTAATACATCAAGGCACAAAATTAATTCCTACCGATTTTATTGGATTTGTAAAACCACTTTATGGCAATCAAGACCATCACAATAAATTAATGTCCAATTTTTTCGCTCAAACAGAAGCATTATTAAACGGAAAAAATGCCGAACAAGTGCAATCAGAATTTGATGAACAAAACCTAGAAAAATCTAAATCAGATTATTTAAAACCCTTTAAAGTTTTTAAAGGAAACAAGCCAACAAATACATTGTTAATTCAAAAATTAACACCAGAATCTTTGGGTTCACTTGTATCAATGTATGAACATAAAATTTTTGTACAAGGAATTATTTGGAACATTTTTAGTTACGATCAAATGGGTGTAGAATTGGGCAAGCAATTAGCAAATTCAATACTTGCAGAAATTGAAAGTAAATCTGTCAATAAACACGATAGTTCAACTAATTTTCTTTTAAAACATTATTTGAAATAATATTGTTAAAAATGTGAAACACTCACTTTTTAAACCTCAATTTAACAATAAATCGAGGTTTTTAGTTTAAATATGTTAATATGTATAGAATTTTTAAAAAAATTATAAGTTTACTTTAATCTATTGATAATTAATCAAAGTTTCAATCTTTGTTAACATTAACTTAACATTAAATAGGATATAATATCGGAATTTTGCATTAAAATTTTAACAAATTATAAAATGAAGAATTTTAAGAAATGGGCATTCACTGGATTACTGCTTATTGTAGTATCTACAGTATTTTCTCAAGGAAGTACTAACTCATCCATTAATGGAAAAATTTCTGAAGCAAAAGGAGAATCTTTAATTGGAGCTTCTTTAGTTGCAGTTCACACACCATCAGGAACAAAATATTCTGCTTCTACAGATGTAGATGGTTTTTTTAGAATATCTAACATGAGAGTTGGTGGACCATATGAAATAACAGCAAGTTATATTGGTTTTAAAACTAAAGTAATTTCAGATGTTTTTCTACAATTAGGAGAATCTCAAAATTTATCAATTGCATTAGAAACTGAATTAAATCAGTTAGAAGAAGTTGTAATTGTTCAAGATAATGCTTTTAACTCTAAAAAAACTGGAGCTCAAACAATTATTGATTCAAGAAAATTAAATGCATTACCATCTCTTTCTAGAAACATTGCCGATTTTGCAAGATTAACACCTCAAGTTCAAATAAGAGGCGATGATGTAATATCTATTGGTGGTCAAAATAATAGATACAATGCAATTTATATTGATGGAGCTGTTAATAATGACGTATTTGGATTAGCTTCAAATGGTACAAATGGTGGACAAACTGGTGTAAGCCCAATTTCATTAGATGCAATTGATCAAGTTCAAGTAAGTGTTGCACCATTTGATGTTAAATTATCAGGTTTTGCTGGTGGAGCAATAAGTGCAATAACCAAATCTGGAACAAATAAATTTGAAGGATCAGCATATTTCTTTAATAGAGATGAAACTTTAGCTGGAAAAACTCCTGTTAGTATTGCTAATGGTGGAGAAAGAAAAAAATTAGGAGATTTTACTGCAAGAACTTACGGAGTTAGAGCTGGTGGAGCAATAAAAAAAGATAAATTATTTTATTTTATCAACTACGAAAGACAAGATAATGAAACTCCTCAACCTTTTGATATTAACAATTACGTTGGAGGTATTGGTTTTGCAACTGGTTCTACAGTATATGATGGTGCTCTTGCTGCAACTAAAATACAACAATTGCAAGATTATTTATCTACTGCTTTTGGTTATAAAACAGGCGATTATAGAAACAACTTATCAACTTTAGTAAGTGATAAATTAATAGCTAAAATTGACTGGAACATAAATGATAAAAACAAACTTGCTGTTAAACATAGTTATGTATCCGCAAGAAACGTATCACCTTTTGGTTCAACTAGAAGTTCTATAAACTTTGAAAACGGTGCTCAAGATTTTAAATCTACAACAAATTCAACTTCTTTAGAATTAAATACTAGATTTAACAATAAATATTCTAATAACCTAGTTTTAGGTTACACTAATGTTGTTGATGATAGAGATGCTAATGGAGATCCATTTCCTAGTATCTCAATACAAGATGGTGCAGGATCAATTTTTATAGGATCAGAATCTAATTCAACGGCCAATTTATTAGAGCAAGACATCCTAACTCTTACAGATAATTTTGAAATAAATACAGGAAGACACAATATTACAATTGGAACACATAATGAGTTTTCAAGTGCTAAAAATGTATTTTTCCAAAGAAATTATGGAGAATATAGATATTCTAATTTCAATTCGTTTTTAACAAACGGAAAGCCAAACAGATTTAGAATTAATTACTCATTAATTGGAGGAACAGGTGATGAATCTCTTGGTGCAGCAGAGTTTGACGTGATGCAATTTGGAGGTTACATTCAAGACGAATTTAAAGTTGCTAACAACTTAAAACTAACTTTCGGTATTAGAGTAGATGTACCAGTATGGGAAGATGGTTTAGTAAATGACGATTTTAATAATAGAACAATTGGTTTATTAGAAGCGGCAGGAAAAAAATTACAAGGTGCTAAAGTGGGACAAAAAATTGATAATTATGCACACCTTTCTCCAAGATTAGGATTTAATTACGATTTAAACGGTAATAGAAAAACTCAGTTTAGAGGTGGATTAGGAATTTTTACTTCTAGATTACCTTTAGTATGGCCAGGTGGAACTTATAACAATAATGGTTTAACTCAAGGTGCAGTTCAAATTACTGGAACTACTAATGTTAATATGCCAACATTTAATCCTAATCCAAGTGTACAAAGTCAAATTAGTACATTACCTGCAACAATTGCGCCAGTTCCTGGTTCTGGTGCAACTGGAGGAAATATTGATATTTTTGCCAAAGACTTTAGATTACCACAAGTTTTTAAAGCAAGTTTCGCAGTAGATCAAAAATTACCATACGGAATATTATTTTCTGCGGATATTACCTATAATGATAACATTAGCGGTATTAGATATGAAAACTTAAACTTAAGCGAACCAACTGTTTTTACAACTGGAGCTGATGTAAGACCAAGATACAGTACAACAAGAGTAGATTCTAAATATTTAGGGATTTTCTTAGCAAGTAATACTAGTGAAGGTGAAGCTTGGAATACCTCTTTTACATTATCTAAAAACTTTAAATCAAGTTTTGCAGATTTAAATCTTTCTGGTACGTATGCCTATGGAAATTCAACAGTGTTATATGATGCAACTTCATCTGTAAATGCTTCTCAATGGAACAATATAGAAACAGTAAACGGATCAAATAAAGTTTCAGGAACTTCAATGTCAGATTTTTCACAAGGACATAGAGTTTTAGGAAATTCATTTGTAACATTAAAATGGACAAAAAATACTAAATCTAAATTTGGTTTCTTTTACGAAGGAGCTCAGGGTACTCCAGTAAGTTATGTTTATAACGATTTTGGAAATATTTTAAGAGATACTTTCTCTAATTCAGCATTAATTTATGTACCAGCAAAGCAAAGTGATATTGTTTTAGTTGCAGATGCTTCTACTGGATTAACTCCTCAACAACAATGGGATGCATTAAATAGTTATATAGAAAGTAATGAATATTTAAGCAGTAGAAGAGGTCAATATGCAGAAAGAAATGGAAGTAGATTAAATTGGAGTCATATTGTTGATTTTAAATTTGCTCAAGAATTTTCAATAAATGTTGGAAAATCTAAACATGCTTTAGAAATTTCTGCAGACATATTTAACTTTACAAACCTTATCAATAAAGATTGGGGAAGAAGATATTTTGCTACAAATGACCAAGTTTTATTAATAAATCAGGTAGGTTTCTTAGCAGATAACACAACACCAACCTTTAACTTTAAACCAGCAGCAGGAGAAACTTTAAATCAAGTTGACGATGCAGGTTTACAATCTTCAAGATGGCAAATGCAAGTTGGAGTTAGATATACTTTTAACTAATACTTTAAATATTATAATTCTAAAAAGGCATTCTTAACCAAGAATGCCTTTTTTTTTCGTCTTTTTTTCTTTATATTTGTTTCAACCAAAAATTTACTTATGTATACTTTTATTCAAAAATTTCACTCAGGTTGGGCTTACTTAGCACTTTTATTACTTGTTGTTGTTGTTTTAAATTCATTAATTGGCTTCGTTTCTAAAAAAGAATTTACATCCAAAGATAAAAAAATTGCACTTTTCGGATTAATCGTAACACATATTCAACTTGTTGTTGGGTTAATTTTATATTTTGTTTCGCCTGTAGGTTTTGCACTTTTAGGAAATATGGAAAAAACTGCAAGATTAACTTCATTAGAACATCCATTAACTAATATAATTGCAATTACTTTAATTACAATAGGTTGGTCTAAACATAAAAAAGCTCTTTCTAGTGAATCTAAATTTAAGTTTATATTTATATTTTTTGGATTAGGATTACTTTTAATCCTTTCTAAAATTCCTTGGTCTTTATGGATTAAATAAAGACATTCAAGTTCTAAAATTATACTTTTTATCAGTGTATAAAACGCTTTTTTACATTATAATTTCTACAAAGGCACTGTTTTTGTAAGTTTAATTTAATATCTATAAAATGAAAAAATACACCTACATACTAATTGTTATTTTATCTTTTTTTCTATTGTTAAGTGGTTTTACCTTCAAGCCGAAGACAATAGAACAAGAAGAAATAAAAAAAGTAAAGCAAGATACACTTAAAAAAGATAAAGTTGAAGTTGTAAAAACAGATTCTGTTATTGTCTATAAAGGAAAGTTTAAACCTTTTAAAACTAAGGCACACGCATCTTATTATGCCGAACGTTTTCACGGAAAAAGAACCGCAAGCGGTAAGATTTATGATATGAATAAGTTAACTGCAGCGCACAAGAAATTACCTTTTGGAACCAAAGTTAAAGTAACCAACGAAAAAAACGGAAAATCAGTTGTAGTAGAAATTACCGATCGTGGACCATTTGTAAAAGGTAGAGAAATAGATTTGTCTAAAAAAGCATTTATATCAATCTGCGGAAGCACTGCTGGAGGAAAAGCTGTTGTAACATTAGAAACTTTGCAAAAATAATTACCAACTTTTAAAAGGATTTTTGCTTAAAAAAGCGTTATAATAACGTTCATCATTTGTAACTTCTTCTCCAAGCCAATTTGGTTTTACAATGGTTTCATTTTCGTTTTCTAATTCTATTTCTGCAATAATTAATCCTTCGTTTTCACCATAAAAAACATCAACTTCTACAATGTGTTTGCCAGATTGTATTTCGTAACGAGTTTTTTTTATAATTCCTTTTTCGCATAGTTTTAATAATTCTTTGGCTTCATCAACAGGAATTTCTTTTTCCCATTCTAGTCGTGTTGCTCCGCTTTCATTTCCTTTTCCTTTTATGGTTAGAAATCCTTTTTCTGCTTTAATTCTTATTCGTACAGTTCGTTCTGGATTCGATGAAATATAACCTTGAGCAATCTCACTTTTCTTGAAGTATTGTTCTTTAAAATCTAATGAATTCACCAAATATTTTCGTTCTATTTCAATCATAAATAATTACTTTTCATCAAAAATACGATTTCAAAAGTTATAATGTGTCAAATCATTTTCAAAATCAGAAAATAAAAAAACTAAATTTGTAATGTGACTGAAGAAATAAAATACCGCAAAATAATTCACGTAGATATGGATGCTTTTTATGCTTCTGTAGAACAAATGGATTTTCCTGAATTAAAAGGAAAACCTCTTGCCGTTGGTGGAAGCGAAACTCGTGGTGTAGTTTCTGCGGCAAGTTATGAAGCACGAAAATTTGGAGTAAGAAGCGCAATGAGTGGTGTTCAAGCAGCAAGAAATTGTCCAGATTTAATTTTTGTTAGACCAAGATTTGATCGTTATAAAGAAATCTCTCAGCAAATTAGAAAAATATTTTTTGATTATACCGATTTGGTTGAACCACTTTCGCTTGACGAAGCTTATCTTGATGTAACTCATAATAAAAAAGGAAATCCAAGCGCCACTTTACTAGCACAAGAAATTAGAAAACGAATTCAAGAAGAAGTTGGACTTACAGCTTCGGCAGGAATTTCTGTAAATAAATTTGTTGCCAAAATTGCGTCGGATTACAATAAACCCAACGGACAAAAAACAGTAAATCCTGATGAGGTTATTGACTTTTTAGAACAATTAGAAATAAAAAAATTCTACGGAATTGGGAAAGTTACCAAAGAAAAAATGTACCAACATGGTATTTTTACAGGTAAAGATTTAAAAACTAAATCGCAAGAATATCTTGAAGAACATTTTGGAAAAAGTGGTTCGTTTTACTACAATATTGTTAGAGGAATTCACAACAGCGAAGTAAAACCTAATAGAGTTTCTAAATCTGTTGCAGCAGAACATACGTTTAACGAAAATTTGACTTCAGAAATTTTTATGCAAGAAAAGTTGGTACAAATTGCTGGCGAACTTGAAAAACGTTTAAAAAAGTATAAATTATCTGGAAAAACCATTACTTTGAAAATTAAGTATAGCGATTTTACAACCCAAACTCGCAGTAAAACCTTGCCTTATTTCATTTCTGATAAAGGATTGTTGGCAGAAACAGCAACCGAATTATTGTTTCAAGAACGAATGAAAGAATCGGTTAGATTATTAGGAATATCTGTCAATAACTTGAATACAGACCTTAAAAAATCGGTTGTAGTGCAATTGCGATTTGATTTCTAACATTCAACAAAAGTTAAACTTTAATTAGTAATATGTAACCAATTATAAATCATATATATTTGGCGAAATTTAAGAATGTAATACAATGGAATTTAAAGAATACGAAAACGCAATCGAGAAATATTTCAAGACATTAAAGATTAATAAATCGCCTTTAAAGTGTTGGAGTTTTTATGGAAATTATTTCGAAAAATTAAAAACTTCTTTGTCAGATACTACTTTGTTAGATGCAATAGTTACCAATAATAATTGGAATACCAATTGGAGTTTTCAAGAAGAACTGAATGATGAAACTGTTATTGTTGTTACAGATGCAACTCTTAATATTGTTTTTGCTTCTAAAAACATGATAAAAATGAACGGTTATGTTCCAAACGAAGTTATAGGAAATTCTCCTAAAATGTTTCAAGGAGATTTAACTGATGATACGATTTCTAGAGAGATAAGCATAGCAGTTAAAACGCAACAATCATTTGAAAAAACTATAATGAATTATTGTAAAGATGGTTCGTTATATAAATGCCATATTAAAGGTTATCCTATTTTTAATAAAAAAGGTGTACTTACTAATTTTATAGCTTTTGAAAAAATTGCTGCATAGATAATTAAGAAATATTATTTCATAAAAAAAGCGTCAATCGAAAGATTGACGCTTTTAGTATAAATATAGCTGTAGAAATATTACTCTTTAAATTTTATTCATTATATATTCAAAAAATGGAACCGTTGGTACTTCTGGCACATCAAAATTGCCATCAATGTAAAATGATTTGCCGTCACGATATAATTTTACTTTAATTTGTGTTGGCGAAATATACCTTATA
>NZ_JAYUPK010000020.1:0-29402 GCF_043760115.1 Flavobacterium sp. | reverse complement strand
CATTATTTTACACCAAATGGCGATGGTTATCACGATTCTTGGAATATTGTAGGATTAGCAAATCAACCTAACGCAAAAATTTATATATTTGACCGATTCGGAAAATTAATAAAACAAATCAGTTCAAACGGCGATGGTTGGGATGGAACATTTAACGGTCAACAACTGCCAGCAACAGATTATTGGTTCTCTGTAAATTACCTAGAACAAACAATCGAAAAACAATTTAAAGCCCATTTCTCATTAAAAAGATAGATTATAATGAATTTTAAACACCTTTATTTAGTAGTAGTTTTATTATTTGCCAAACAAGCATTTTCTCAGGAAGTATTGCCAGTGTACTCTGATTATTTATCAGATAATTATTTTTTACTGCATCCTTCAATGGCTGGCGCAGCAAATTGTTCAAAATTAAGACTAACCGCGAGACAACAATGGTTTGGTCAAGATGATGCACCATCGCTGCAAACTTTAAGTTTTAATGGAGCAGTTGGAGAAAAAGATGGATTAGGAATAGTTTTGATTAATGATAAAAATGGATACCATTCTCAAAAAGGAGTAAAGTTTGCCTATGCGCATCATTTACAATTTTCTAGAGATCAAGTAGATTTAAATCAATTGTCATTTGGTATGAATATAGGTTTAGCCCAAAGTTTGTTAGACGAAACTAGTTTCCCAATAAATGATCCCGGATTTGATCCAATTATTAACGGAACAATAGTTCAAAAAGCATCTTATTTTAATGTGGACATTGGTGCTTCTTATAATTATTTAGAATTTTATGCTCATTTTACTGTAAAAAATGCATTAGCAAGTAATAGAAATTTATATACCGATAAAGAACCTGTAAATTTAAAAAGATTAATATATAATATGGGTTACACTTTTGGAGATTCTGAAAAATTAATTTGGGAACCTTCTATGATGTTTCAACACGTTTTTGAATCTAAAGAATCTATTGTTGATTTAAACTTAAAAGTCTATAAATCATTAGATTTTGGTAAACTTTGGGGTGGATTATCTTATAGAAGAAGTTTAGATGGTGCTGAGTTTGTAGAAGGAAACGCAATTGCCAAACAAAAACTTCAATATTTTACTCCTATTATTGGTGTAAATTATAAAAACTTTGTATTTGCTTACACCTACTCACAAATATTGGGTAATGTAAAATTTGATACTGGTGGATTTCATCAACTAACATTAGGATTGAATTTATTTTGCAAACCAGAAAAATACAGCTGTAACTGTCCTGCAGTTAATTAATAATAACTTAATCCCGATACATATCGGGATTTTTTTTAAAAATAATATGATTATAAAAACTGTAAACGGAAAATCTCCACAAATTCCAAATGAATGTTACGTCGCAGAAAATGCAACAATTGTTGGCGATGTAAGTTTTGGTGTAAATTGTAGTGTGTGGTTTAACGCTGTAATTCGTGGTGATGTTAATTTTATTAAGATTGGAAATAAAGTTAACATTCAAGATGGAGCAATTATACATTGTACTTATCAAAAACACGCTACAATAATTGGCAATAATGTTTCTATTGGTCACAATGCAATTGTTCATGGTTGTACAATTAAAGATAATGTTTTAATAGGAATGGGTGCAATTGTTATGGATAATTGTGTAGTAGAAAGCAATTCTATTATTGCTGCTGGAGCAGTTGTAACTCAAAATACAGTAGTTGAATCTGGTAGTATTTATGCTGGCGTTCCTGCTAAGAAAGTAAAAGACATTGACCAATCTGATTTTGCAGGTGAGATAGAACGTATTTCTAATAATTATGTTATGTATTCTGGCTGGTTTAAAGATGAATTGTAGCTAATTTGATTATGGTTTTTAAAATTTTCTAATTTTTGTTCTTTTTGTTTCAATCTTTTATGTTGCGGTTTGCCTTTGGCAAACCGCAACATAAAAGATTTTACTGGAAGATGTTTTAAATACTTATTAGGGAAATTTATTAAATAAAATTGGGACTAACCTAAATTAAAGTTCTAAAACCTAAATCTTTTAGCCCTGATGGGAATGGAAATCCTTTCTTGTCTTCAACTTGTTTCAAGATCTTGAAAGAAGTTCAAGACAAGAAAGATTGGAATGTACAGTAGGAAAATGGTAGATAGAAAAAACCCAAGCCATTCGCTACTGATATACATCAGCATAAATTCTAAAAATACTAAATTTTTAAATAATTTCTTCCGTGAATTAAAACCTCTGGATTGATAAGAACTATACATAAAACACCAGAAACAATAATAAATTTAAGTATGTTATGTAGTTTTAAATAATCAGTTTTGGCAACTGATTTCCATAGAAATAAGGTGAAAAACAACAAAATCAGTAAACTTACATAGAAGTAAATATCCATGTAACCAACTTCGTAAATTTCTATTAAAAAATAAATAGGAAGCAAGGTTAAAATTACAAGAAAAGTAATTGTTTTTTTGGCAAACTCTTCGCCATATTTTACAGGAATTGTTAAATAATTATTGGCAACATCTCCTTTTATATTTTCTAAATCTTTAATTATTTCTCTAATTAAAAGTAATAAAAACAAAAATGTGGCATGCGCAATTATTTCTGGATACCAATTTTTGTAATAAAGTAATATGGCAAAAAATGGAGTTACCGCAAGAACAGAAGCAAGTAAATTTCCAATAATTGGGTATTTTTTTAATTTATGAGAGTAAAACCATATCATAAAAATGTATCCTGAGAAAAATAATAATGCTCTAACAGATACAAAATAAGCAAGCAAAGCAACAATAAAATTGAGTGTAAAATAAAATTGCAGTTTGGTTTTCTGACTAACTAATCTGTCTAACATAGATTTATTTGGACGATTTATTAAATCTTTTTTACTGTCGTAAAAATTATTTATAATATAACCAGACGCAATAGTAAGACTTGAAGCAACGACAAGAAAAAAAAGATTAAAATCTAAAATTATATGTAAAGCTCTTTCATTTTTGGCAAGAATAAATATAGCCGAAAGGTATTGTGCCAATGCAATAACTGGTATGTTGTAACCACGAATTACAGAAAACATACTAATTATTTTGAGAAAAGTAATTTTGGTTTTTCTACTTAGCATTATAATTATGTTTCTCCTTTTTATAATGAAGAATACCAAATAGGCATGTCATTAAAATTGGTAAACTACTTCAAGCTTATAATCTTTTAAGGACTTTTTAGCTTTTTCTAAATCTTGAGTAAAACCTAAAATATAACCACCACCACCAGAACCACAAAGTTTTAAATAGTAATCGTTAGTGTCAATTCCTTTTTGCCAAACGCTATGAAACTGCTCAGGAATCATTGGTTTAAAATTATTTAAAACTACTTTAGAAAGTTTTTTAGTGTTAGCAAATAAAGATTTCATATCGCCACCAAGAAAATTTTCTACACAAGAATCGGTATGTTTTATAAATTGATTTTTTAACATTTTTCTAAAACCTTGATCTTTCAAGTTTTCCATAAAAATAGTTACCATTGGTGCAGTTTCGCCAATAATTCCAGAATCTAGTAAAAAAACTGCTCCTTTTCCGTCAAAACTTTGAGTAGGAATTCCGGTAGCTTCAATATTGTCTTTAGAATTTATTAAAATTGGAATGCTTAAATAACTGTTTAAAGGATCTAAACCAGAACTTTTTCCGTGAAAAAAAGATTCCATTTGAGAAAATACATTTTTTAATTTTAATAATTTTTCTCTAGTCAAATTCTCTAAAACTGTAATTTTATCATTGGCATATTTGTCATAAATCGCTGCCACAAGTGCGCCACTACTTCCTACTCCATATCCTTGCGGAATACTAGAATCAAAGTACATTCCTCTTTCTACATCTTCTTTTAAAGTTGCTATTTTAAATGTTACTAAGTCTGATTGGATAGTTTGCAAATCTTCAAGATAAGTGACAAACTTTCTTAAACTTAAATTAGATTTTATAGCTTCTGGAGTTGGATTTTCATCAACTTTTAATGCTCCGTTGTAAAAATTATACGGAATTGATAATCCTTTAGAATCTTTAATAATTCCGTATTCTCCAAAGAGTAATATTTTTGAGTAAAATAATGGTCCTTTCATAGTTTGAATTGTGGAATTAAAATTATAATTTTTGAGCTCCAAAACCAATTTCGTCACAAATATACTGACCATTTTGACAATAGCCAACTAATTCGTCTTTAATAAATTGCAAAGTTTCAACTCTAACGTTTTCGGGATATAAAATATGAACATTTGCTCCTGCATCAAGTGTAAAACAAAGCGGAATTTTAGTCTCGTTTCTAAATTTCCAAATTTTATTTATAATTTCCAATGTATTTGGTTTCATCAATATAAAATAAGGCATCGATGTCATCATCATAGCATGCAAGGTCAATGCTTCACTTTCTACAATTTTTATAAACTGGTTTAAATCTCCATTCTCTAAAACGTTTTTTATACTACTTAAATTATGGTGCGCTTGTAAAAATCGTTGTTCTGCAAATGGATGATTGTGCATTAATTCGTGACCAACAGTGCTAGAAACTTGTTTTTCTCCTTTGTCCACAAGCAAAATAGTATCTTGATAATTTAAAAAATTTATATGAATACCATCTGTAAATTCTACACCAAATAAATCTGATGAATTAGAGAAATCATTATGTTTTCCCCAAACTACAATACTTCCTTTTATACTTCTGCAAGCACTTCCAGAACCTAATCTTGCTAAAAAAGATGCTTTTTTATAGAAATAATCTTCAGCCAATTCTGGATTTAACATTTTCTCTAAACTCATAATATTCATTGCCAAAGCTGCCATTCCAGATGCTGATGATGCAATTCCAGAACTATGAGGAAACGTATTTAATGTATCAATAATAATATGATATTGTTTTAAAAACGGACAATAAACTTCAATTCTTTCAAAAAATTTAAGAATTTTTGGTTTAAATTCTTCTTTTGGTTTTCCTTCAAATAATAAATCAAATGAAAAAGATGATGTAGAATTATTTTTTACAAAAGAGGTTTTAGTAATGGTCTTACAAGTATTTAAAGTAAAGCTTATAGATGGATTTGCCGGAATTTGATCTACTTTTTTACCCCAATATTTAACCAATGCTATGTTACTTGGTGCGCTAAATTCAAAACTACAATTAGTAACTTCATTCAATAATTGGTTTGCAATAAAATCCTTCTCTACAAGCATAAAATATAATTTTGGCAAAGATACTTATTTTATAAAAATGCATCTTGTTTCTTTATTACATTTGTATAAATTATAAATATTATGCAAAAAATTGTAAGAATTGCGTTGGTTGTTTCCACTTGTTTATTGGTTGGATATTTATCTGGAATGGTAACACAAGAAAGTGTTAAAACTTGGTTTCCAACATTAGTAAAACCAGTTTTTAATCCGCCAAGTTGGGTGTTTTTCCCAGTATGGACAATACTTTACATACTAATAGGTGTTGCTGGCGGAATGGTTTGGAATCATCTAGAAACCAACAAAGAGCTTGTTAGAAAAGCATTTTTATTTTTTATAATTCAATTGGCATTAAATGCGCTTTGGTCTTATTTATTTTTTGGATTACACAATCCTTTATTGGCATTTATAGAAATTATAATTCTTTGGTTGTTTATATTGGAAACTTATAATCAGTTTAAAAAAATAGATAAAGTTGCAGGATATTTATTCATACCTTACATTGCATGGGTAAGTTTTGCAATGTTATTAAATGGAAGTATTTGGTGGTTGAATAGATAAATTGAATATTAATACTTGATTTAACTCATAAAAAAAGTCTGAAATAAAAATTTCAGACTTTTTCTGTGCAAATAATAGGACTTACTTCGGCTTCGCTCAGCATAAACTTCTCGTCCTTTTTTATCCACAAAAAAAGTCCAAACTTTCATTTGGACTTTTTGTGCGGATAATAGTTTTACGACTTTCTTAATTTGTAAGATTTTTTAAAATCAATAAAAACGTTATTAACTCAATAAAATTAATGCTTTACAAATTTTAATCTTACAAAATAAATTAACTACAATTAAGTAGAATTAAGATAAATTAACAAGTTTTCGGCAATATTTCGACAAAATCTTTATATTCGTACTTTAATTTGCTAAAATGAAAGTCAATTTTTTTATCATAAAATCAAAATCCGAAAATTCTAATATTTATGTTCGGTTTACTGATAGTAAAAGAATTGACCAAAAAACTAAAACAGATTTATTTGTAAAGTTTGATAACTGGAGCAAAATAAAACAGCAAGTAAAAAATAATATTGATACTCCAGAACGAGATAAAATAAATTCTACACTAAGAAAAATTGAAAATTATCTTGTAGAACAATTTAATACAGATACAATTGAGCAAAAATATTTTAGTAGTACCTGGCTTAATGAACAAATAAAAAATTTCTTTGGTCGAGCTGACAAAAAAGAACTTCACACCATTTATTTTATTGATTGGATTCAAAAATTTATTAATGAAAGTCCAATGCGATTATATCAAGGCGTACCAGTAAAAAAAAGAACTATTCAACACTATGTAACTACAAAATACAAACTAGATAACTACGAAAAACATTTTAATACAAAGTTGCGATTCCAAGATATTGGACTTGAATTTTATCGAAACTTTTTATTTTACTGCCAAAATATCGAAAAAATCAACAATAATACTATTGGTGGCTATGTTACCAATTTAAAAAAGTGGTGCAAAATTATTGATATTGAAGGATTACCAATAAATCAACAATATCGACATTCCGAATTTTCTACAATATCTAACAAAACTAAAGATGTTTACATTACCGAAAGCGAAATAAACACGGTTTTTAACCACGATTTTAGTTATTCCGAAAGATTGGAAAACGTAAGAGATAATTTTATAATTGGATTGCGTACTGGATTACGAATTTCAGATTTTATGCAGTTAAAGAAAATCAATATCATTGATGGAAATATTGAAATTGAAACGGCTAAAACTTCTTATCCAGTTGTAATACCATTACACCAACAAATTAAAGAAATTCTACAAAAAAGAAACGGAAACTTACCAAATCAAATATCTGATGCAAAATTTAACGAATATGTAAAAGAAGTTTGCAAAGAAGCTGGATTTATAGAAATGGTTGAAGGTGCAAAAATGATTAATAAAAAAGATGACAAAGATTTTTTTCCAAATATTGCAATTATTTCAAAAAATAAGAACCGAAAGGAGTTCGGAACCTACCCAAAACACGAATTAATTACCTCGCACACCTGTAGGCGTTCCTTTGCATCAAATCTTTACGGAAACTTACCCAATATGACCATTATGGCAATAACTGGACATAAAACAGAAAGTCAATTTTTAAAATACATTAAAATTTCTCCCAAAGAAAACGCACAAAAATTAAAAAATCATTGGGACAAAGAAAATATAGAATAAATGGAACATATAAAAAAATATGATTACTTCTACTCAAAGTACTATAGCAAAATAGAAATTTTGGTGAAGAACTTTTTAATTAAATACAAAAATGAAAAAAAAGCATATCATTTTACAGTTAACTTAATTTCAAAATATTTTTTTGATTATAAAGAAAAAATATTTCCAAATGATAGCTTTAAAAATTTGCATTCATTATATAATTCACGTTACACTATTTATGGAACAGATGAAACAGAAGAAATATTAAAAAATGAATTAAAAACTGAATTTCACAAAATGAATTTAGATTTAACTTTAAATTATTCTTATGAGAAATATATAATAGACTTAGCGTTGTTTGAAGCAATAAACGAAATTTCAAGACTTCTTACCAATAATTCAATGTTTTTTGTAATGATGTTTAAATTAAATGATTTCAAAGATTTTGAAATAAAATATTACAAGTCAATTTCTATTGAAGATACCGAAACTTATAAATCTTTGGCTAATAAATTATATCCAAAAAGTGACTTTGAAATAACTGATTTTGAACTTCAAGAGAATGATAAAATTGACTTTGAAAAAGCAAGTTTTCCTAAGGCAATAGCAATGCTTCACGAAATAGGATTTTTTAATTTAGATAAAGTAAAAAATCTTTCTTTAACTTCTCAATATGAAATTATATCAATTATAACTGGTAATCAAAACATTCGTTCAATTAAAGGAAATGTAAGTGTTTTAACTGATTATTCTAATGAAAATCGTGCTAGATATACGTCAAATACTCATTTAGAAGAAATGAGGAAAAAATTGAATGAAATTAAATAGGGCGTATCAATGGGTGTACACCCACGAATTAAACCCAATTAAGTTTGCATCATAATTAATACAAATTATTATGAGCAAAGAAATTCTACAATTAGAAAACACCAACGCCAACGATTTTAAAAACGAAATTGTAAAAGACGTAACCAACGCACTTAAAGGATATGCAGAAACTTTGCAAAATCCTGAAATTGATAAACTACTTACACGCCAAGAAACTTGCGAAATGCTATCTATTTCGCTTGTTACACTTTGGGACTGGACTAAAAAAGACTTACTTCCTGCTTATAAAATTGGCAACAAAGTGCGTTACAAAAAACAAGAAATTTTACTAGCATTGCAACAAATGAATAAATTTTCGTCTTAATTCATTTTAATTCAAAATTATTTTTACTTTTGTCGTGCGAAACATTTTAATTACAAATTAACTGCTATGAAAAACTTTCTTTTCATTTCCAAAAAAACTTCTTGGGGTAACATATCGGTGCAAGTCCGAAAAGCAGTTATTAAATTAATGTGTTTCGCAGTGATTACCCTATTTTTTAAATCTTTTTTAAATAAATTTTCAAATGCGAAACACAAAAAACAACGAAACGCAATGCGTTTTAACTGCACAGGAACTGCAAGAACAATTTAACATTGCAACACACAATTTAGTAGATAAATTCGCTTACAAGGACTTAAAACCGTGTATCGATAACTTATTATTAGGTTGGTTAACTTCCGATTATTTTGAACTTAGAGATACTTCTAATAGAGGTACTATTTTTGAGTTTTTTACCAATTCATTAGAATATTACAAAGAAATTGAAACTCACGTAAGAGATAACCAGAACCACGTGTTTACAATTAATTTTTTCAACGAAACTATGAATTGTAAAAGTGTAACCTGTTATAAGGTTGCTAAGAAAACATTTAACCAAACTTTAAAGTATTTTTTAGAAAGTACAACATCTAATGATAACGAAATTAGAACCGATGTACTTTATAAAGTTGATGCACTCAAAAATTATTTTAAACACATTTTTAAAATTAAAAAGCATTTTTCTTGCTTTACAAGTAATAAAGGCAAACTATTGGTACAAACACACCATTTAGAAAAAACAATCCAACACAATTAATAATCCATTAAAATAGTGTTGCAATGCTATTGCAATGAATTGATAAAAACATTGCAATATCATTGCAATATCATTGCAATGATTTGTAAAAAACATTGCAATACTATTGCAACGCCTGTAAACACTAGGTTACAAAATTACCAAAACACTAAATTAGTATAAACCACTATTGCAATGATTTTATAAAAACATTGCAATAAAAATTAAAAAACATTGCAATGAAAAAAAATACATCTAAAGTAAAAGTTATTACAACCGAAGGAATTTTAAATAAACAACGACGTGTTAATTCTAAGTATTTTAAAATAATGAATAAACAAATGTCAATAGAAGCAAACAATTTTAAAATTCAACTTGCTAAACAACAAAGTTTAAGTTCTAGTTAAAAAGCAATTGAAATACCATTGCAATTGTTACAATAAATCATTGCAATTCATTGCAATTCTATTGCAATTTCATTGCAATAGAATTGCAATGAATTGCAACGCCTGTAAACACTAGGTTTAAAAAATAATAAAATGGTAAATTAGTGCATAACACAATTGAAATACCATTGCAATTAAATTGCAATTAAAATTTAAAAACATTGCAATGAATAATTGCAGTAAAAAATAAAACAGTTCAGGTTGATTGTTTTTTTTCTGGAGTAAAGCTAAATAATTGTAAAAGTTTAACGTGAGTATTTTTCGGTTCCGCCACCGAACAATTTATGATTGTAGACAAAATAACGTGAAAATTTGGCAGCGCTTCATTCCAGTTTTAAATTATTCACGTTAAAAAAAAGTAATTATAATAAAAAACCATTGCAATGGTGTTGCAATGGTTTAAAGTATTCAAAATTCAATGCCAATTGAATTTTCAAATATAATTAAAATTAAACAAAAATGGATAACGAAAAAAAACCACTTCCGTATAGTGCAA
Source organism: Flavobacterium sp. (assembly GCF_043760115.1). Classification (GTDB taxonomy): domain Bacteria; phylum Bacteroidota; class Bacteroidia; order Flavobacteriales; family Flavobacteriaceae; genus Flavobacterium. The sequence continues at coordinate 19,131 of NZ_JAYUPK010000020.1, read as the reverse complement.
CTAAAAGTGAATTAGTAACTATGTACGTAAATCAAATGTCAAAAAAAACAATTAGAAAACAAATAAATGAAATACTTATAGAAAAAGGATTTTCAATTCTTAGTAAGAGAATAGAGCATAACGAATTTATGGAATATGTAGAAACGTATGGTTTACCAAAAGGTTACAAATTAAATTAACATAAAATAATTATTACTAATAAAAAAACCGTTGCAACACCATTGCAACGGTTAATAAAAATTTATGCTATGAAAAGCAATACACTAAGCAAAGATATAATATTAAAGCATACAAATATTAATGCTATTTATACAAAATTTATAGGAAGTGATAGTTTTCTTAAAGGTAACATTTCAAGTCCGTTTAGCGAGGATAAAAAACCATCATTTAAAGTTTATGCAAATGGTACTTTTAAGTGCAACAGTTCTACGAAACAAGGCGACGTTTGGCAGTTTGTTGCTTACTTAAATAATTTGGATAACAACACACAATTTATTGAAGTATTACAAATTATTGCAAAAGAAATGAATATTGAATATTTAATAAATTCCGAAAGCTCAAGTACAGTAAAAAAGAAAACGTTGCAACAAAATTGCAATACCGTTGCAACAAATTTAATTAATGATTATTCTATTACTGAAGTAAAGCCAAAAGTAACTGTATCAGATCTAAATATTGAAACAACTTCTATTGAAATACCATTGCAACAAAATAATAATAACATTGCAATAGAACCAGTAGCAAAAAAATTAAGTATTGCAATTCGTGATTTTACTCCTTTAGACTTAGAATACTGGAATAAGCTAGGAGTTGATAAGACTATTTTAGAAAAATACACAGTACATTCAATATCAAATTATTGTTGGACTGGCAAAAAACCAATTTATACAAAAAAAGAGAGTTTGGCTTTTGCTTTTGAATTGGATAAAAATTTTAAATTGTACATACCAAATCAACTTGAAGTAGGAATTAAAAAAAACGTACTCCCACCATTTCCAAAAAATTTAATTTTCGGACTAGAGCAATTATCAGAAAAAGTAGAAAATCTTATAATTTGTGAAGGCGAAAAAGATACAATTATTGCACATTCAAGAGGGTTTAATACAATTACTTTTGGTAGTGGTTCTATACACTCTAAAAAAGAAAATATAGAACTATTGCAATTACGTTGCAATAATTTATTTGTATGTTTTGATGCAGATGATACAGGAACTATCGGAATGCAAAACTTAACAAAATTGTATCCAAAAATTTTACAATTACAGTTACCAAAAAACGAAAACATAAAAGGGTACGACATTACCGATTATTTCCAAGAGCATTCCGCCCAAGATTTTCAAAAAATTATTGATTTAGCAGTAAAAAATAAAAATGTTGTAGAACCAACCAAAGAAAATCAAATCACTACAATAATTCATATTACTGAAGATTACTTAAATGAACATTATAATATAAGACACAATATTATTGCAAATGAAATTGAAGTAAGTAAAAAAGATTTAAAAGAATGGACTGAAATAAACGAAAATTCTCTTTGGATTGAAATGCAAAAAAAGAGTATTAAAGTTCCAGCTTCAACACTAGAAAAAATTTTAAAAAGTGATTTTGTCCCAAAATTTAATCCGCTAATTAATTATTTTGAAAATTTGCCAGTTTGGGATCAAAAAACTGATTACATAACACTATATGCAGACTTTATAAAACTAGCTCCTGAAGAAGACAAAGAACAATACAACTACCACTTTAAAAAATGGTGTGTTCGTGCTGTAAAATGCGCAACAAACGATAATTACTTCAATAAAAATGCTTTTGTAATTTCTGATGAAGGCAAAGGACAAAACATAGGTAAAACAACTTGGATTAGATTTTTATGTCCTCAGATATTATCAAATTACCTAAAAGACGATTTGCCAAAAGATGAAAAAGACGCAAAAATTGCTCTAACCCAAAATTTCATTATTAATCTTGACGAATTAGCATCTTTATCAAGGCAAGAAATAAATACTTTGAAATCATTATTTAGTGCTGATAAAATAAAAGTTAGGTTTCCTTATGACAAAAAAGAAATTGTTGTTAGACGTGTAGCCAATTTCATTGGTTCAACTAATTTGACTAATTTTTTACACGATGAAACTGGTTCAGTTCGTTGGTTATGTTTTGTAGCTGATAAAATTGATTTTAGTTATAAAACAACTTTTGATATAAATAATTTATGGGCACAGGCATTTTATTTGTCAAATGATAAAAATTTTGATGAAACAATTACATCTCAAGATATGAGTATAAACGAATTGAGAAATGCAAAATTTCAAATGCAATCGCCTGAAAAAGATTTGATATGTAGATTTTTAGAAATTCCAACTACAACTGAAGAAACAAAAATCTTAACAAGTACAGAAATTCAACATTATTTAGCTGGTTTTGCTCCAAGTATAAAACTAAATAACTTCACTATTGGTAAGGCATTAACAAGTTTAAAGTACAGAAAAATAAGAGGTGCAACCACTACAAAATATGCAGTAAAATATAAAGATAATATTGACTAATTGCAATAAATTTAAAATGTTCTAAAACAACTTACACTACTTACACTACTTACACTAAATCAATAAAATCAATACTTAACAAGTGCTATTTTTGAAAACAACAACTTACACTAACTTACACTAACTTACACTAAAAATAAAACTTAAAAACAGATTAGTGTAAGTTGGTTCTTAAAAGTGTAAGTTAGTGTAAGTTGTAAAACCATTTGTTAGATACTATAAACGTTGACAAAGTGTAAGTAGTGTAAGTAGTGTAAGTTGTTTTCCAAGAAAAAAAATAAAACTTTATTTTTTACTGCTAAAAACCAATAAATTTAAAAATTGCAATTGCATTGCAACGTAACTTTTTATTACATTTGAATTATGATAAACGAAAATTTTATACTACAACCATTACCACCAGTTCAAGAAATTGAAACCATTGCAATACTAAAGCAACTATCATTGTCGCATCGCTATTTAGCCGAACTTAAAGGAACTTCTAAAACAATTCCAAACGAAAGTATTTTAATCAATACGTTGACATTGCAGGAAGCAAAAGATAGTAGCGAAATAGAAAATATCATCACTACTCACGACGACTTATACAAAGAAAATATTTTCATTGATAGTAAAAATCCAGCTTCAAAAGAAGTGTTTAATTATGCACGAGGTTTAAAACTTGGTTTTGAAATTGTAAGGAACGAACAACTTTTATTAAACAAACATATTCTAGCAATTCAAAAAGAGTTATTAGAAAACAATGCTGGATTTAGAACACAAGCAGGAACAAAATTAGTCAATTCAAAAGGTCAAACTGTTTACACACCACCACAAAGCGCAAACGAAGTTTTGGACTTAATGAGTAACCTAGAAAAATTTATAAATGATAATGAATTTTCTAACCTGGATCCTCTGATAAAAATGGCAATTATTCATTACCAATTTGAAAGCATACACCCATTTTATGATGGCAATGGTCGAACTGGTCGTATAATCAATATTTTATACTTGGTATTGCAAGGATTATTGGATATTCCGATTTTGTATTTGAGTCGTTACATTACCCAAAACAAAGCCAAATATTATCAAGTTTTGCAAGATGTTAGAACTAAAAATGACTGGGAGCATTTAATTTTATATTTTCTAAAAAGTATCGAAGTTACAGCAAAGCAAACCATTAATCTGATAACTGAAATAAACGATTTGATGTATAATTACAAAATTGACATTCAAAACCAATTACCTAAAATTTACAGTCAAGATTTAATTAATAATTTATTTAGAAATCCTTACACCAAAATTGAGTTTTTAGAAAAAGAGTTGAGAATTAATAAAAGAACTGCTCAAAATTATTTAGATAAAATTGCAGAATTTGGTTTTGTAGAGAAAATTAAAGTTGGAAAATCAAATTATTACATAAATAGTCGCCTTATAAAAATATTGATGAATGAATAACGTGGTAAAAAAAGAACATTTTTTTACCACATAATCAATTACATGGTAAAAATGTAATGTAAATTTACCACGTTATAATTAACATAGTAAATTTAGACATCTAACTTGTTTTTTATTTTACTGCCTTTTTTGGAATAGAATTTGAAAATTAAGAAATTATGGATACTGGAAATTTTTTAAATGCTGTAAATAAAATTGATTACGACTTATTCAAAACCGAATTTTTAAAACAAAGTTTGTCCGAAAAGGAAAAGCAAAATTTATTAATTATAATTCTTGAAAATGGTTATAATCAAAAACAATTTGCATTTTATAAATTAATTTTTGATTTGTTAATTGATAGGCGATTAAACCTAAATTTCGTTACAGATGATATTTTTAAAACTCCATTTTTACAGATAGTAATAAAATACGCTCCACACGTTGAAATATTTGAATATTTTATTGATAGAGGCGCAAATATTAATTTTTACGATACTCAAGATGAAGAACCTGAAACAATTTTAGATTATAGCAATTCAAAAATTGACGACACTCTTTTTTATGATTTGAGTGAACTCTATTACAATGTAAAAAGCAATTATAGTACAATTCATAACGACAAAGTATGCGTAAATAAAGAGGACTACGAGCAATTAATAAATCAGTCATCACTTTTATATAATTTAAGATATACTACCATTTTAAGAAATCATATTATTGCAACTGGTGGCAAAACATTCAGAAAATTAAGTAAAAACAAATAATCTTTCGGCAAAATTTCGGCAAAATAGAAAATAAAAAACCCTTAAAATGTTGATTTTAAGGGTTTTATAATTTTAAAAAGTGCGGATAATAGGACTCGAACCTACACGCCTCGCGGCACCAGATCCTAAGTCTGGCATGTCTACCAATTTCACCATATCCGCGAAATTTGTGAGTGCAAATATAGTCATTATTTTTAAATTGCAAATAGTATTGATTTAAATTTAGAAAAGTAAATCTTATTGAAAAAAAATTGATTCAGTTTACAATACTTCTATAGAAATTTTGGAAGCACTCAAGATGACAAATTATATAAATTTCGAGAATTCATTTTTTATTGAAATTGATTTTTAAAAATGCAATTGTAATTGATTTTTGAATTCGTATATTTGACATTATCAATTTTATATTTAAAATGGACACTATAAAACAATACGTTCAAGAAAATAAAGAACGCTTCATCAAGGAACTAATCGAATTACTTAAAATTCCATCAGTAAGTGCAGACAAATCGTATGAAAAAGACATAATAAAAACTGCAACAGCTGTTAAAGAAAGTCTTGAAAAAGCAGGTTGTAATTTTGTTGAAATTTGCGAAACTGCAGGTTACCCAATAGTTTTTGGCGAACATATAATCGATAAAAGTCTTCCAACAGTTTTAGTATATGGTCATTATGATGTTCAACCACCAGATCCATTAGAACTTTGGACTTCGCCACCATTTGAACCTGTAATAAAAACTACCGAAATTCATCCAGAAGGAGCCATTTTTGCTCGTGGATCTTGCGACGATAAAGGTCAAATGTATATGCATGTAAAAGCTTTTGAATATATGATTCAAAGTAATTCTTTGCCTTGTAATGTAAAATTCATGATTGAAGGCGAAGAAGAAGTTGGTTCTAAAAACCTAAGCATATTTGTTCAAGAAAACCAAGAAAAATTAGCTTGCGATGTAATTTTAATTTCAGATACTGGAATGATTTCCAACCAACAACCATCAATTACAACAGGTTTACGTGGTTTAAGTTATGTTGAAGTTGAAGTTACAGGACCAAATCGCGATTTACATTCGGGACTTTATGGTGGCGCAGTTGCCAATCCCATAAATGTTTTAGCCAAAATGATTGCTTCGCTTCATGACGAAAACAATCATATTACTATTCCTGGATTTTATGATAATGTAGAAGAATTATCTACAGAAGAAAGAGCCGAAATGGCAAAAGCGCCTTTCAATTTAGATAATTATAAAAAAGCATTGATGCTCAACGACATTTATGGCGAAAAAGGATATGTAACTAACGAAAGAAATTCCATCAGACCAACATTAGACGTAAACGGAATTTGGGGTGGATATATTGGCGAAGGCGCAAAAACAGTAATTGCAAGTCAGGCATTTGCCAAGATTTCTATGCGATTAGTACCAAATCAAGATTGGGAACAAATTACCGAATTATTCACAAAACACTTTGAAAGCATTGCTCCAAGTGGCGTAACAGTAAAAGTAAAACCGCATCATGGCGGACAAAGTTATGTAACGCCAATTGACAGTATTGGTTACAAAGCTGCCAACAAAGCTTATACTGAAACCTTTGGAGTTCCTGCAATTCCAGTACGTTCTGGAGGAAGTATTCCTATCGTAGCTTTGTTCGAAAAAGAATTAAAATCTAAAACTATACTTATGGGATTTGGTTTAGATTCTGATGCAATTCATTCACCAAATGAACATTTTGGAATTTTTAACTACTTAAAAGGTATTGAAACTATTCCTTTGTTTTATAAGTATTTTGTTGAAATGAGTAAATAAATATAAAATCATGAAATTCAAAATTAAATTATTATTTTTCTTTTGTTTCTTTCTTTTTTTAGCATGTAAAGAGAATAGTTCAACTCAAAGTCCAATACAGAAAAATAGTGAAAAAGGGTATAATAAAGATTACTTAACCAATCCAAAAGTTTATACTATTGATAGAAAATTAATTGGTACAACCCAGAGTATTAGAGACTCATTAAATAATAGAGTTTTAAATAAAAGCGATATTTTAACTAATGATGAAAAAGAATTTATATGCGATTGTTTTATTAAAGAACTGAAAAAATCAATTGATAGTGATTCACTTTTAAATAGAAGTTTAAACAAATGCGGAAAATTCTTGAGAGAGCAAAGAGAAAAAAAATACTCTAAAAAATATATTTATTCAAAAAATGGAGAGTTTATAGGAACAAAAGAGTCAATTAAAAAAATGATTTTAAAACAAATGGAATCAAATAAAATAAATAAAATTTCAGATCATCATTTAGACGACATCGTTGATTGCCTAGGAGAGAAATACAAAAAAATGACTAGTAGGCAAATAGATAATTTAACAGATGAACCTTTTTTAGAATGTATGATGGATACTTACCCATAAAACAAATAATTAAATCCGCTCTAATCAAGCGGATTTTTACATTTTATAAATATACAACTTTGTATATATTCAAAACTGTAAATATAAACTTTCAACATTATACAACATTCAATAATTTTTGGCGTTAAATTTGTATTACATCATCAAATCAAAATCAATCAATCATGTTAAAAAAATTCTTCCTTCTTTGTTCTGGTATTGATACCGACATTGTGAATGGTTGTTCCAACGGCGAACAAAATAAATATGCCGGAATTGGAGCTACAGTTTTCTTTACCGCAATTATGGCTTTTATTGCCAGTAGTTATGCGCTTTTTACCGTTTTTGATTCGGTTTATTTAGCAGTTTTCTTCGGATTAATCTGGGGTTTACTAATATTTAATCTTGACAGATTTATTGTTTCAACCATAAAAAAAAGAGGTAATTTTCTAGACGAATTTATTCAGGCAACACCAAGAATTATTTTGGCGATTATCATTGCTATTGTAATTTCAAAACCATTGGAAATTAAGATTTTCGAGAAAGAAATTGCTACCGTTTTGCTAAAAGAAAAAAACGAAATGGCAATGGCCAACAAGAAGCAAGTTACCAATTATTTTCAAACCGATGTTGATAAAAACAAAGCCGAAATTGACAGTTTAAAAAGTGACATTCGTAAAAAAGAAAAAGAAGTAAATGATTTATATGCAACTTATATAACTGAAGCCGAAGGAACATCTGGAACTAAAAAACTAGGAAAAGGTCCAGTTTATGCCGAGAAAAGATTGAAACACGATGCTCAATTAAAACAATTGGATTCGTTAAAAACCGCAAACGCAGTAAAAATTACCGAAAAAGAAACCAAAGCTAAGACATTACAAGCCGATTTAGACAAAAAAGTAACCGAAACTCAACCAATTATTGATGGTTTTGACGGATTAATGGCACGAATAAATGCACTAAACAAACTACCTTCGTTGCCATCAATATTCATTATGCTGTTGTTTTTGGCAATAGAAACTTCTCCAATTATTGCCAAATTACTTTCACCTAAAGGCGAATACGATTTTAAACAAGAAGATGCCGAAATGGGAATTAAAAATATGTTAGCGCAAAATCGTTATCAAAGTGATTTGCAAAGAAAAACCGATGCAGAAATATATGATAAAGTATATGCAGACATTAAAGAAGACAAAGAACTTTACAACTACAAGAAAAAAGGCGCTATAGAATTATTGAAATTACAAGCTGATGGATTTGTTGAAAAGCAAAAGAATTCAATGTAAGATTATTCTTTATATTGATTGGTGAATTAAGTAGTTTATCGATATAAATTATTTTATTTAAGAAAAAAATCTATTTTTGTGAAAACTAATTCTTTAGAAATAAAATCAAATATGCAAAATAACGTTTTGACAGGTAAGACTTCAATAGTTAATGATGCTTCAAAATGGTTTGATGAGATGGTATCTAGCTTACGGTTTGATGAGCAATTATTTCATAATGACATTATGGATGCTGAAAAAAAAGCACTTTACAACAAAATGATAGATGGGAATGCAGAAACAATGAGTGTAATGGCAAGAGAATTGTCTACAACTTATTTTATTTCTAATTTGCTAAATGATTATGTTGCGGAACTCTTAGTATCAAAAAAATTTCCAAAACAATTAGGATTAGAAATGTCAGAAAGTAAAATTTTAGTTTGGGCTGAAATTTATAATGATGATGAAGAAACTGAAAACGTATTGATATTGTCTCAAGCTAAATTAAACTCAAGATATTCCAAATTTGGATTTCACATATCTTCTACTATAATCGAAGAAAGAGATTTATTAGATGTTCCAAGTCATTATACAAAAGTATCTATACCTTCTAGATAATATTTGGCTACATTTGATGAACATATCGCCCATTCTAAGAAAAATTTAGATTTTTTATCAAAAGTTAATTCCTCTGTTGATGATAGTTGGGATTGGCAAGTAACAATTTGTTTTTACACTGCACTTCATTTAATGAATGCTCATATTGTTAAAAAAACTAATAAAAACTATCTCACACATAATCAAGTTGAAGAGGTAATAAATCCTTACAATGCGTTATCGATTGGTAAACTTGATGAGAATACTTTTCTATCTTATAGTAAATTATGTCAATTATCAAGACGGTCAAGATATTTATTGAATGAGAATTTTAAAAAAGGAGACGATATCCAACAGGCAAGTATGACATATAGCCTACATTTTAAAAAAGCAGTTCATCATCTTGACGTTGTAATTAAATATATTAATCAAAATTATGAAGATATGATTTCTAATGATACATATCTTAAATGTATTGATTTGAATGGAAGAACATTTGATAATTTTAAAATTATTTAATTATTTTATACTTTTTACAATTACATAAAACTCAAAATCTCTTTTTTATAAGTATCATATTCGCCTTGCATAATTAATCCGTTATCTAATAACTTCTTATAATTTTGCAATTTTTCAAACAATTCGTCTTGTGATAATTTGGCTAATGATTTTTCATTTTTTATTTCTGTTTGCGAAAATTGATTTTGTGGTTCTGCATTAAAAACAGGTTGAGAAACTGGAATAATGTCAGCAAAACTCGTCACTTCTTCTGTTTCCATTTCTTCAATTTCTTCAATCTGAACTTGATTCAGATTCTCATCTTCATAAGTTTCAAGAGGAATTTCTTCAATTTGAACTTGATTCAGATTTTCATCTTCCGTAACTTTAACGTCTTGAGAAATAGAAGTGTTTACAAAAGGATTCTTCAATAAATCAAGTTGTTCTTTAGCGTAGGTATATAGTTTTCGAGCTTGATTTTTTGGCAAATAATCAATAGTATGCGTTAAATCTGATTTGGTTGAAAAAGTAAATTCAGCACCAAGAATTCCTTCTTTTACAAAACTTCCTGCAATATCATCCCAATCATAATCAATAAATTCCATTGATAAACCTAAGTTTTTTGGTTTGCACAAAATAATTCGTTTATTGGTAACCACAACACTATCTGGAAAAATAGTTACTGCTGGTTTTTTTTGCACAGCAATATATCCTATTTCTTCATTAGACATTAGAAGATTATTCAATTTTGCAGTAATTTTTTCAATTGCTTTTGGATCTTGATCTTCGTTTAATATTTTCTTTAAATTCTCTATCATTTATTCTGAACTTTTATACTGAACTTGTTTCAGTATCTGTTAATTTATGCTGAACTTGTTTTATCATCTTTCGATTCTATGTTTTTTTAATCTTTCATCAAAAGTAATGCCTAATTTTCTATTTCGTTTATTTCATTTTGAATTTTTTTGGTCAAACTTTTAAAAACCAAATCATAAGAATCATTAATTAATTCTCGCATCATTTTAACTGAAACATCACTGTTAAAATCAACAGTATTCCAATGAATTTTACTCATATGATAACCTGGATTTATGGCTACATATTCGGCACGAAGTTCTTCTGCATGTTCTGGATTGCATTTCAAATTTAAAGATGGTGTTCCTTTTTCCCAATCTGATAACGATGAAAGTGCAAACATTTTTCCGCCAACTTTAAAAACTAAAGTATCTTCATCAAAAGGAAAATGTTCGGTAACTCCTTTTTTGGATAAACAGAATTCGTATAGTTGTTGAATGTTCATTTCAGTTGGAGTTTAGAGTTTGGAGATTTATGTTGATAGTTAGGAGTATAAAAGTGCAATTATTATATTTTACTTGAACCAAATTTATCCGGATTATTCATCATATAATATAGTATTTTTCCAACTTCATTATTTAAACCAGTGAGTTCATTATACTTTGATTCTAACAAATAACCGCAAGCCTTTGAAAAATCTAACCATACTTGAGTTTCAGAATTTTCTGCCTCAGCATCAGTAAGTTTACTAAAAAAATTCTTAGGATAAACTCTTTTTCTGTATGATTCAGTTATTGTTACGGTAACACTTCTTGAACTTCTTCTAATTTGATCAGTTAATGAATACTTTTCTTCTTTGGGAAAATTCTTTGAAACTTCAAAAATCAACATTGCTAATGTAAATGACTTTTTATAAGCTAATAAATCTCTATAATCCATAATACAATTTTAATAAACTATTTTCTCATAACTACACTTTCTCCAAACTAATATCTCCTTACTCCAAACTAATAACTCCTTACTCCAAACTATAAATAATTGGTTTGCTTGGACTTGCATCATTTTCAAACGAAGCAATTTGCAGATTTAATATGTAACTTCCATCTAGAATTTCGTTTTCTACAAAAATCATTTCGGTAATGGTACAATTCATTCGCGCATCTTTATTCAAATTATTTATGTCTTTAACATTCCAAAACGCTTTGTGTGCCAATAATTTTCCTTCATCTTCTTCTCTATCAACACTTGGCAAATCTATTAATAAATGTTGAATTCCGATTTCTCGAATGTAAATTGCTGCTTCCTCAGATAAATATGGTGGATTTGTATTTGAATAATTTTTATGTTTTTTCGAATCTAAATTTGGAAGCATTCTTATAATAATAGCTTGAGGATTATGGATTTGATTATGTGATTTCTCCTGCGTCGAAATGACAAAAAAATGATGAACTTGTTGTTTTGTAATTACCAAATCACCGTCAATAAGTTCTGGCTCAACAGAAATTAATTTTGCTGTGAAGAAAAACTGTTTCAAACACTGATTTATAGAATAAAATTCTCGTGTTATGTGTCCGAGACATTCGGTGTGCGTTCCGTGTCCGTGTGGATTGAAGAAAATGTTATTGAAATTTGTTGACGCTCCTTTTTTTACACTTCCTATCCAATCGCCAAAAACAACTGGTTCCATTTCGGGTTTTTCAATGTACCACGCAATTGGGTTTTTATCTGTATTTGATAAAGGAATTGAAATATCAATTGGTTTTGATAAGTCGATTTGGTAGTTGTTGATTGTTGCTTTCATTTATGCTGAACTTGTTTCAGCATCTTTTCAACTTTATGTAAACGTGTTAAAAAGACACTAATTTATAACTCCAAATATAAATCTTTTAATTCAGGATTTGAAACTTTTGCTAAATTCCATTTCCAATCTTTATGCCAATTCTTTAATTGTTTTTCTCTTACAAATGCATCTCTATAATCATCAAACTCCTCAAAATATATTAAAAAAGTAGCGTTATACTTTTTTGTAAAAGCAGCTCCAGTTCCATCTTTATGACATTCAATTCTATATTTTAAGTCTTTTGTAGCTCCAACATATAATACGGAAAAGTTTTTGTTTGTCATTATATATGTGTATCCTTTAATCATATTTAGTATTAAATTTTATACAAGAATTTGAAATTCTGAAATAAATTTAGAACAACTAAATTTAATATTGAGAATCTGAAATAAACTGAAATTAATTCAGCTCAAGAATTCAGATTAAACAGATGCTGAAACTAGTTCACACATTTTTCTTAAAATTCAACAGATGCTGAAACTAGTTCAGCATAAATAGGTCGGAAGCAATTCCATCACTCAAAAACTTTCCTTTTTTAGTAGTTCTTAAAATATTTTCATCTACAAATAATAAATGATCTTCAATATATTTCTCGGCTTGTTGATTGAGATAATCTAAATAACTTTTGCCAAATTCAATTTCAATTCTGTCCAATGAAATTCCCCAAATAGTTCGCAAACCTGTCATAACATATTCGTTGTATCTATCTGTTTGAGTGAGTTTTTCAGTTTCTGATGGTAGTTTATTTTCGGATATTGATTTTAAATACAACGAATTATTAGACACATTCCAACTGCGAGAATCACCATCATAACTGTGCGCCGAAGGTCCAATTCCGATATATTTTTTACCCAGCCAATAACTAGAATTGTTTTTAGAAAAATAATTTTCTTTCCCAAAGTTGGATAATTCGTAGTGAATAAAATCATTTTCAGATAATTTATCTACTAGAATTTGAAAATGTTCTTGAGCCACTTCATCATCTGGTTGCGGAATAATTCCTTTTTGAATAAATGTATGCAGAGCCGTTTTTGGTTCAACCGTTAAAGCGTAACTAGAAATATGCGGAATGTTAAATGACAAAGCAGTTTCAATATTTTGAAGCCATTTTTCATTACTCATATTTGGAACTCCATAAATTAAATCAATGGAAATATTATCAAAATATTTTGTAGCAAATTCTAAACATTCTTTGGCTTCCGCCGAATTATGAGCACGATTCATCAACTTTAAATCGTCTTCAAAGAAAGATTGAATTCCTATAGATAGTCTGTTTATTCCAATTGCTTTGAATTCTTCAAAAAGATTCCTCGTTCCTTTAAATGACAAATCTGGAGATAAATCATCAGGATTGGCTTCGATTGTAATTTCTGGATTTTCTACAACTTTGAAATGTTTATAAACTGTATCAATTAATAATTTTATATCTGAAACTTCTAAAATACTTGGCGTTCCACCACCAAAATAAATGGTTTCTATAATTTCGTTGTCACTTCGAGCGCAGTCGAAAAGCTCATTTTTACGCATTTCAATTTCTTTAGCCAATGCCAAAACCATCTCGTCTTTCTTTTTCATTGAAGTTGAAAAATGAAAGTCGCAATAATGACACGCTTGTTTGCAAAAAGGTATGTGGATGTAGATTCCGCTCATGTTTTAGTATTCAGTGTTCAGTGTTCATTGCTCAGAAATGCCAACTGAACACTACTTCTTAACTCTATTTTCATTATTCTTTACAAAAGCATCCCAACCTGTATAACTTTTTTCACCAACCACTTTTCCTGAATTAAAAAAATGACAAACTGCTGCTGCTAATCCATCTGTTGAATCGAGATTTTTTGGTAATGTTTTTAATCCTAATAATTGTTGTAACATTTTGGCAACTTGTTCTTTACTGGCGTTTCCATTTCCAGTAATCGCCATTTTTATTTTTTTGGGTTCATATTCGGTAATCGGAATTTGACGTGATAATCCTGCTGCCATTGCAACGCCTTGTGCTCTTCCTAATTTTAACATTGATTGTACGTTTTTACCAAAAAAAGGTGCTTCAATTGCAATTTCATCTGGATGATGGGTTTCTATTAACTCTATTGTACGTTCAAAAATTACTTTTAATTTGGTATAATGATCATCGTATTTACTCAATATCAACTCGTTCAACTGCAAGAATTCCATTTTCTTGTTGACTACTTTTATCAATCCGAAACCCATAATTGTTGTTCCTGGATCAATTCCTAAAATTATTCTTTCGTTTGCCAATTGTTTAGTTGAAGAATTAATCTTCTGTTTTTAAATTTAAAAATTCATTTAATCGTTCTTCAATTAACTGCTTGTTTGGTAAAAAATCTTTGTATTTTTCTGGTAAAACTGATGATGTGGAATAAGTTGCAACTCCAATAGGATTTTGCGTGTTCTTTAATGAATACTCAACAACAGTTCGATCTTTGTATTTGCAAATTATAATTCCTATTGAATCATTTTCGTTTGGTAATTTTACTTTGTCGTTTAAAACATTTAAATAAAATTCCATTTTTCCCTTATGCTCAGGTTCAAAATCGTTTATTTTTAAATCTATAGCAACCAAACATTGAAGTAATCTATGGTATAATAATAAGTCGATTTTATATTCTTTTTCGTTTACATTGAGATTAAATTGACTTCCTACAAATGTAAAATGATGTCCCATTTCTATTAGAAATTTTCTAACATTTTTTATTAATTCTAACTCCAACTCTCTTTCTGAATGAAAATCATTTAGTTCTAAAAAATCAAAATTATAATGGTCTTTTACAGCTAAAATTGCTTGATTTTTAATTTTCTCCGGAACTGTTTCGTCAAAGTTGGTTTGATTGAGCAAATACTTTTCGTAGGTTTTATTTTCTATTTGATGCCTCAAAACGTCTTTTGTCCAACCAAATTTTTTTGTTGCAACTGTATAAAACTGTCTTTGTGTATTATCTTTACATTTTGTCATTATAACAATATGTTTAGTCCAACTAATTTCTCCAACCAATGGTTGGAGATTTTCAAGCAAATGATATTCAGTGTAAAACTGAGCCATTAACCATAAGTTTGTAACAGAAAACCCACTTACCTCTGGAAACTCCTTTTGCAATTCTTTAGACAAATTAGGAACTACTGATTTACCCCAGCTTTCTACTTGTTTTTCAGAAATGGATTTTCCAATTTCCCAATACAAATTTATTAAATGAATATTAACTGCTTTTAAAGCTTCATATTGTGCTTGTCTAACTTTTACAATTACATCACTAATAAAACTCTTTTCAATACTTTCCATAAATATAAACCGATTTCTCCAATAAAGTATAAGTTACTTCTTTTAAAGTTTTGTTTCTTTGCAACAATGATTACAATTCCTCACAAAGCTAAACAATTCTTGGTTTTTTCAGTCAAACTTTTGATTGTTGTTGGTGCATTTTATTTTATTTACAATCAACTGGCTAACAATGACAAACTAGATTGGGATAAATTTTTAATATTATTTTATAAAAATCAATCGTTTGCTGGGATTTTGTTTATCTTATTGTTTAGTTTTTTGAATCGTTTTTTTGAAATTTTGAAATGGCAAAACTTGGCACAAGTTGTAAAACCTATTACTATAAATGAAGCTACTAAACAAGTTCTTGCAGCTTTAACATTGGGCGTTTTTACTCCAGTTGGTGTAGGCGAATATGCCGGAAAAGCATTGTATTTTGAGAAAAAAGATACTAAAAAAATTATTTTTCTTAATTTAATTTGCAACGGAATTCAAATTGTTGCGACAGGAATATTTGGAATTATAGGAATGATACTTTTACACTTAAACTGCGCTCAGTGTGACAAAAACATTGGTTTTTGGAGTTTCGGAATTATAATAATTACAATATCATTTTTTTTGTTGTCCTATTTTACTAAAAAAATAAAAATTAAAGGTTATTCTATTGAAGATTTGATTGAAAAAATCAATGAAATTCCGAAGAAAATTCATCGTAAGAATTTGATTTTAGGATTTTGTAGATACCTTATTTTTTCGCATCAATATTATTTTTTGTTTTTGGCATTTGATGTAAATTTGCCCTACACGACTTTAATGGCAACAATTACAACAGTTTATTTTTTAGCTTCGATTGTACCAAGTTTTCAGTTTTTAGATTTTGCATTAAAAGGAAGTTTGGCAATTTATTTCTTTGGTTTGCTTGGCGTTAACGAATGGATTGTGGTTTTTGTAACTATGTTGATGTGGTTTTTAAATGTAGTTATGCCAGTGGTTTTTGGTAGTTATTATGTAATGACTTTTAAGGTTTTGCCACGAAGACGCTAAGTCGCAAAGATTTTAAAAATTAAACTTGATTAGTTTTCTAATTTTATCTCGCAAAGATGCTAAGTCGCAATTTTAAATCATTAAGATATTAAGTTTCATTAAGAATACTATTTGTGAAATCTTTTAATTTGTGTAAATTCGTGCAATTCGTGTAAAATCTTTACTTATGATTGATATTATAATGTACATTGTTTTAGTAATTTATATTGTGTTTATTCTGCAACTGATTTTTGGTTTTGGCAAAGTGAAAACATTTGTTAGAACTGAAGAAAAACCTACAACGAAATTCTCAATAATTGTACCTTTTCGGAATGAAGAGAAGAATTTGCAAAAGCTTTTAAAATCGATTTCCAATTTAAATTATCCTAAAGAATTATTTGAATTGATAATGGTAGATGATTTTTCTAAAGACAATTCTGAAAAAGTTTACACGAAATGGAGAATGGAAAACGGCTTAATTGAAACTACATTATTAGAAAATTTGCGGTTATCAAATTCACCCAAAAAAGATGCTATTTCTAGAGCAATTCCTATTCTTAAACACGAATGGATTGTAACAACCGATGCTGATTGTACAGTAAATAAAAATTGGCTATTGACTTTAGATAATTTTATTCAAAAAAATAATGCAGAAATGGTTGTTGGTGCAGTGGTTTACAAAACTAAAAACAATTGGTTTCATCATTTTCAACAATTGGATTTGTTGAGTTTGCAAGGAACAACAATTGGCAGTTTTGGAATTAGAAAACCATTTATTTGCAACGGAGCAAATTTTGCTTACACCAAAAAACTATTTAATGAAATTGGAGGATTTGGTGGAAATAATAAAATAGCAAGTGGCGATGATGTTTTTTTATTACAAAAAGCTATAAAAAATCATTCAGATAAAGTACATTATTTAAAAAATATTGATACAATTGTTACAACAAAACCTGAAAATGATTTGTATAAATTGTTTATGCAACGCGTTCGTTGGGCAAGTAAAACCTCATCCTATTCTGGTATTTATTCTAAAATTTTAGCTGTTGTTGTGTTGTTGATGAATGTTTCTTTAGTTCTAGGTTTTGGGATGCGAGTTTTGGACACTTCAGCAGCACTCAGTGTGACAATAAAGTGGGAAACTTTGGTAATAGTATTTTTAATTAAATATGCTATTGATTATATTTTACTTTTTAAATCGAATGTTTATTTGAGAAATGGAAAATTTTTACTTCCAATTGCAAGTAGCTTAATTTATCCTATATTCTGTAGCAGTGTTGGAATTTATTCTTTATTTGGTAGTTTTTCTTGGAAAGGCAGAAAGTTCAATAAATAATTACTCTACTTTTAAAATTACTGGTAAAATAAATTGGGTTTTTACAGGAATTCCGCGTTTTAAAGCAGGATTTATTTTAGGTAAATCTATTAATCTTGCGCGCAGAATGCTATCAATTTTTACTTTATCATATGCAACAGAATCTTGAGGAAATTGTGGTTCAAAAAGCATTGTTGCATCAGTATTTACTGTGACTTTTACTTCAATAGTGTCTAGTTCTGGATACATTATAGACAAAGTGTCAATATTTAATTTTTGCTGAATTGTGCTAGTTAAAAATTCAAAAAAACATTGTTTTCGTTGAACTTCATCTGTTAGTTTTTCGCATTCTAAAACCGATGGATATTCGTCTACTTCTTTCCAATTAATTTCTTTTAATCTTTTATCAAGAAGTTCTTTTTCAGATGGAATTTGCTTCTCAAAATATTGACAAGATTGTAATAAAAGAAACAATAAAATTGCAGTAATTTTTTTCAAAGTGTTTATTATTATTTCTTGGAATCTAAATATTCTTGATAATTTTTTTCTAACCAATCTTGCTTGGCTTTTAAAGATTCTACTTTTTGCTCTTTATAAAGTAACCCAAGTTTTTCTGAATAAATTGCTATTTTTACCGTAAAGGTGTAATATTCTTCTTTGGTAAGCGTTATTTTTTTATCACTTTGTTTTGAAAAAAAATCGAAAAATAAAGTATCAAATTGTTTTTTATCGTAAGCTTGAACTTCTTTTTTATATTTGTTATAAAGTGATTCTTTAAGTTGTCCATCTATCAAATTACTGATTTTTTCTTGTGAAAAAACAGTAGCTGAAAAAGCAAAAATTAAGATAGTTAATGTAATTATTTGAACTATTTTTCTCATATTCGTTTTATTTTATTACGCATCAAAAATACTAAAAATTATTTTATGGATTTTATATTAATTATTCTAGGTTTAACTTGTTGTATTATTGGACTTTTGGGAAGTTTTTTACCAATTTTACCTGGACCACCAATTAGTTGGTTGGGATTATTACTTTTATATTTAACAAAAGTTGTCGAAGCGAATTATTGGATTTTAGGAATTACTTTGGTAGTAACCATTACAATTTCGATTTTGGATTATACAATTCCGGCTAAAGGCACAAAAAAATTTGGCGGAACAAAATATGGAGTTTGGGGAACAAATATTGGATTATTAATTGGGTTATTTTTCCCACCTGTTGGTTTTATTATTGGACTTTTTCTTGGTGCCTTTATTGGAGAATTAATTTATAATTTTAATGATAAAAAAGGAGCACTAAAAGCTGCAACAGGAGCTTTTTTAGGGTTTTTGGTTTCTAGTTTTATGAAATTTATGGTTTGTTTGTCTTTTTTAGGATTATTTATTTGGATTGCTATTGCAAATTATT
>NZ_JAYUPK010000019.1:0-10315 GCF_043760115.1 Flavobacterium sp. | reverse complement strand
ATGTTATCAATAAAAAATTTACACGCTTCAATAGAAGACAAAGAAATATTAAAAGGCATCAATCTTGAAATAAATGCTGGAGAAGTTCACGCAATTATGGGTCCAAATGGTGCAGGAAAAAGTACCTTAGCGTCAATTGTTGCAGGAAACGAAAATTACAACGTAACTGATGGTCAAATTCTTTTAGAAGGCGAAGACATTTCAGAATTAGCGCCAGAAGAACGTGCACATAAAGGCGTTTTCTTGTCGTTTCAATATCCTGTTGAAATTCCTGGAGTTTCGGTAACTAATTTTATCAAAACTGCCATTAACGAAACAAGAAAAGCAAACGGAAAAGAAGATATGCCAGCCAACGAAATGCTGAAATTAATCCGTGAAAAATCTGAATTATTAGAAATTGATAGAAAATTTTTATCAAGATCATTAAATGAAGGATTTTCTGGTGGAGAAAAAAAGCGTAATGAAATTTTCCAAATGGCAATGCTAGAACCAAAAATTGCAATTCTAGACGAAACCGATTCTGGTTTAGACATCGACGCACTTAGAATTGTAGCCAATGGTGTTAATAAATTAAAAAACGAAAACAATGCAGTACTTGTAATTACGCATTACCAAAGATTGTTAGATTATATAATTCCAGATTTTGTTCACGTACTTATGGATGGAAAAATCGTAAAATCTGGCGGAAAAGAATTGGCATACGAGTTAGAAGAAAAAGGTTACGATTGGATAAAAACTGAATTAGTTTAAAATTGTTTATTGTTTATAATTTATAGTTTTCAGTAACTATAAACAACAAACCATAAACCATAAACAACAAATTATAATGGATTTAAAAGAAAAATTAGTATCGTCTTTTATGGCGTTTGAAGAGCAAATTGACGTTCATTCAGAACTTCATGATGTGCGAACTTTAGCCCTAAAAAACTTCGAAAATAAAGGTTTCCCAACCAAGAAAGAAGAAGCTTGGAAATACACATCATTAAATGCTATATTAAAAAATGATTATTCTGTTTTTCCAAAACACGAAAATGCGGTAGAATTTGCTGCTGTAAAAAAATATTTTCTACACGAAATTGACACTTACAAAGTAATTTTTGTAGACGGAAAATTCTCTTCGTTTTTATCATCAACAACACACGATGGATTAGACGTTTGTTTACTATCATCAGCACTTTCAAAGCCAAAATATAAAGTAGCAATTGACGAATATTTCAATAAAATTGCAAGTAAAGACGAAAGTTTAACCACATTAAACACAGCATTTGCAAATGAAGGTGCGTACATAAACATTCCAAAAAGCAAAGTTGTAGAAAAACCAATCGAAATTATTTATTTCTCAACAGGAGTTGAAGATGCGTTAATGGTTCAACCAAGAAATCTAGTAATTGTTGGCGAAAATGCACATGTTCAAATTATTGAAAGACATCAATCGTTGAACGAAAATCCAGTGCTAACCAATTCTGTAACAGAGATTTTTGCACAAAAAAGAGCCATTGTAGATTATTACAAAATTCAGAATGATTTATTAACTGCCAACTTGATAGACAATACGTATATTGCTCAAAAAGACGATAGTTTTGTTTCAGTTCATACGTTTACATTTGGCGGAAACATCACTAGAAACAATTTAAATTTCTATCATCAAGGCGAACACATCGATTCTACATTGAAAGGAATTACCATAATTGGCGACAAGCAACACGTAGATCATTACACTTTGGTGCAACACGCAACACCCAATTGCGAAAGCCATCAAAACTATAAAACCATACTTTCAGACAGTGCAACAGGCGTTTTTAACGGAAAGATTTTTGTAGAAAAAGAAGCTCAAAAAACCGATGCTTTTCAGCAAAACAACAACATTTTGTTAAGCGACAAAGCCACAATAAATGCCAAGCCACAATTAGAAATTTTTGCCGACGATGTAAAATGTTCACACGGTTGCACCATTGGTCAACTAGACGAAACCGCAATGTTTTATATGCAACAACGCGGAATTCCAAAGAAGGAAGCCAAAGCATTATTGATGTATGCCTTTTCAAATGAAGTTATTGAAAGCATTAAAATTCCAGAACTTAAACAACGAATTACCAAAATTATTGCTACAAAATTAGGCGTTAATTTAGGATTCGATTTATAATATTTTTTAGAAGCCAATCCAGCCATACATTTCAAGTTTACTACTATTGCAACTATTTTTCTAAAACAATAAACGTGCTTCCTTTAGTCGCAGTTTATTGTCAAGAAAAATTAGTCACAATAGTAGTAAAGCTTTCCATTTCTGTCTGGGCTAAACCATCTACAAAGTTCAGTAACAAATTTTTAGTATTGGCTAACCAATAAAAATCGTTATTTTTGAGCAATCAAACGATATAGTAATGACAGAATATCCAAAATTTGCAGTAATTGGTGGCGGAAGTTGGGCAACAGCAATAGCCAAAATGTTATGCGTAAATCTACCAGAAATTTCTTGGTACATGCGAAACGAATCTGCAATAGAACATTTACAAACACACCATCACAATCCAAATTACTTAAGCTCAGTAGAGTTTGATATTAAAAAACTAAAACTTACAAGCAACATCAACGAAGCAGTTGCTTATGCCGATTATATAATCTTTGCAATTCCGTCAGCATTTCTTGGTAGTGAATTAAAAAAGTTAACTCAAAGTTTAGAAGGAAAAGTAATATTTTCTGCCATAAAAGGAATTGTACCTGAAACTAGTTTAATTGTTGGCGAACATTTTAATAAAATATATAACATACCATTTGAAGACATTGGTGTAATAACTGGTCCATGTCATGCCGAAGAAGTTGCTTTAGAAAGACTTTCCTATTTAACAATTGCTTGTGGCGATGCTGCGAAAGCTAGAATTGTTGCCAAATGTTTATCAGGAAATTATATAAAAGCCAAAATCTCTGACGATATTATAGGTACAGAATATGCAGCAATGTTAAAAAATATTTATGCAATTGCAGCAGGAATGGCACATGGATTGGGTTATGGCGATAATTTTCAATCGGTTTTAATGAGTAACGGAATCCGTGAAATGAAGAAATTCATTAGAAAAGTACACAAAATGAAACGTAACATTAATAACTCTGCCTACTTAGGCGATTTATTAGTTACAGGATATTCTGTTTTTTCAAGAAACAGAATGTTTGGCAATATGATTGGAAAAGGATACACCGTAAAAAGCGCCATGATGGAAATGAGTATGGTTGCCGAAGGTTATTATGCCACAAAAAGTGCTTGGGAATTAAACCAAAATTATGGTGCAAAAACTCCAATTATCGATGCGGTTTATGAAATTTTGTATGAAGGAAAAGAAGCTAAAAAAGTATTTAAAAAACTAACTGATAAACTGGATTGATTTTTAATTTGTCATTTCAAAATAGTTGAAATAATAACATAAAAGTCAATATAACTTGAGATTCTTCCTTCGTCAGAATGACAATTTTATGCATTAAAAAACTAATAAATTTCAAAAACCTGCTAGTAACATAATTTTCTACCCAGTTTGTCATTCTGACGCAGGAAGAATCTCACCCAATAATAATCAGAACTTTCTTTGCTAAAATTTTAAAGTTAATCTAGAAAACATTAAAAATAATCTATCTCACAACAAACCCATCAACAAACAAAACAGGAACTTCTTCAATTTCTAAAATGGTGTCAAAGTGTTTTTTAAAGATGAATTTCTTGTCGTACAAAGTGTTTTCTATAAAGTAAGTTACCATAAACTCATTGTTAAGTTGCACGACACTTTTTTCTATCATTTCAACTTTTACTGATGAAACTGGTGGGATTTCTATAAATGCGTGACGCAGTAATGATGTTTTTTTCATTTCGCCATCTAAGGTTCCAAATGCTTGTGAAACTACCATTACGGATTCTATTTTAAAATCGGAATCGTTTACTAGATATACATTCCAGATTTTTTCCATGAAATCGTCACTCCATTCGTGAATTGCTGCTAGGAATACGTTTTCTACTTCTGGTATTGTTATGTCTGTTTTCATATATGCTGAACTTGTTTACGCTGAATTTATTTCAGTGTTTCAGTATCTTTTAAATTTAAGTTTTTTGCCACTAAGACGCTAAGTCGCAAAGTTTCTTGTAATTTAATTTTATGCAATTCAATTATTATTTAGCCCTGATTGAAATGGAAAGCTCGCGATTTTTTATCGCGACTTGGAAAGTAAAGCAGGAAAATGGATTGCTAAAATGCCCAAGCCATTTGCTACTGATATGCATCAGCACAAGTTCTAATGACTTTAAATATTTTTATATACTTAACAGGTTTTGGAAACCTGTTAGAAAAGATATTTAAATATGTGCTTTAAATTGCTCTAAAAATCGAACATCGTTTTCATAGAACATTCTGATATCGCCAATTTGATAAAGTAGCATTGCGATGCGTTCAACTCCCATTCCGAAGGCGAATCCTGAGAATTCATCTGGGTTTATGTTGCAGTTTTTAAGCACGTTTGGATCTACCATTCCGCAACCTCCAATTTCTAGCCAACCTGTTCCTTTTGTAATTCTATAATCGGTTTCTGTTTTTAAACCCCAATAAATATCTATTTCTGCGCTTGGTTCTGTAAACGGAAAGTAGCTTGGACGCAAACGAATTTTAGATTTTCCAAACATTTCTTTGGTGAAATAAAGAAGAGTTTGTTTTAAATCGGCAAACGAAACGTCTTTGTCTATATACAATCCTTCTACTTGGTGAAAAATGCAATGTGAACGCGATGAAATGGCTTCGTTACGAAAAACTCTTCCTGGCGAAATGGTGCGAATTGGCGGTTTATTGTTTTCCATATAACGCACTTGCACTGATGAGGTATGTGTACGCAACAGTACATCTGGATTGGTTTGTATGAAAAATGTGTCTTGCATATCTCTTGCAGGATGATATTCTGGCAAGTTTAATGCTGTGAAATTGTGCCAATCGTCTTCTATTTCTGGACCTTCGGAAACGTTGAATCCTATGGTTGAAAAAATATCAATTATTTGGTTTTTTACTATGGATATTGGATGACGTGAACCTATAACTAATGGTTCGCCTGGACGAGATAAATCGCCATAAATGCCTTTTATTTCTTCTTTACTTTCTAGTTCTTCTTGTATGGCTTTTACCTTTTCTTCGGCAACGGTTTTTAGCAAATTTATTACTTGCCCAAAGTCTTTTTTCTGATCGTTTGGTACGTTTTTAAATTCGGTAAAAAAGTCTTTTAGAATTCCTTTGCTTCCTAAAAATTTTATACGAAAAACTTCTAGCGCTTCTTTATTTTTGGTGTTGAATGCTTTGGCTTCTTCTATGTATTCTTTTATTTTGTCTGTCATTGGTAGTTCTTTGAAGGTGCAAATTTAGTTTTTTTAAGTGATAGGGACAAGTCGCGACTTGTCCGTACATGAAAATAGTATTAATCTATAAGTTCTTTTTCGAGAAAATAAGTTACTATTGCGTCTTTCATTAATATAGATTGTTCGCCAGCTTTTAATGGTGGTAATTCTTCTTTTATTGTGTAATGTGGCCAACCATCTTTGTCTACAAAGTCAAATTCGTAATATCCATAAGGTTGTAATAATCTACAAATACCAATATGCATAAGGTTTACTTTTTCGTCTTTCTTGAAAGCTTGCTTAAATTGTCCTAATTCTTGAACTCCTATTAAATATATAATTGCATCTAAATCTAATACATCACCATCGGCAAATTGATTAGAAAGTAGTGTTACGACTTTGTTCCAACGGTTTTTTAATTGTTCGTCTCTAGACATTTTAATTCAGGATTTTATTATTTGAGATTTAGGATTTTTTTAGAATTTATTCCAAAATCTAAAATCAGTTTGCAAAGATAGTTAGTAGATTTTTGACTTTGGAATATTCTTCTATCTTTGTTTTACCAATTTACTTACTTTTTTATGGGATTTATAGATATTATTTTTGCTGCATTACTTGTTTTTGCCTTGATTCGTGGTCTACGAAACGGACTTTTTGTAGAATTAGCTTCGCTAGTTTCTTTTTTTATTGGAATTTATATTGCAGTAAAATTTTCATACGTTGTTGGAAATTTGCTTGGCGATAGCATAAGTTCTTCATCCAAAACTGCTAAAGTTGCAGCTTTTGTAATAACTTTAATTGTGGTTGTAGTTGCCATTCATTTGTTGGCTAAAGTATTTTCTAAAATTGCAAGTTTTGTTTTTTTAGGTTGGCTTGATAAACTTGGCGGTGCTGTTTTTGCTGTTTTAAAAACGGTTTTATTACTTGGAATTGTACTTGGTTTGTTTCAAAAAGTAAATATTAATGATGTAATTATTAGTAAAGAAACTCAAAATAAATCGTTACTTTTTAATCCGATATTAAAAACATCTGAGGTTATGTTGCCAGTTTTGACTGATTGGTTTAGGGATTTGAAAAGTAAAACTATTGGTAAAAATTAATTTACACTAAAAGTGTAAAAAATGTTAAAATAGTATTCTGTGAGATTTCTACGGAGTGACAAACTGAGTGTAGAATGTAAATCTTCGAAATTAATAAACCCAACTTACACTAAAAGTGTAAAAAATGTTAAAATAGTATTATTTTAGATTCCTACGGAATGACAAACTGAACGTAGAATGTAATTTTTTATAATTAATAAATCCAACTTACCCTAAAAGTGTAAAAAATGTTAAAACTACCATAACTCACGAATAGCTTCACTTTCAATCCAACCAGTAGTCTCATCTGTTAATTCTACTTTTTTCCAGTTTGCAGATGTTTCTAAAACGTACACTTTTGTACCTTCGTGAAGCGTTGCTTTGGTTTTGCTAGAAAGCCTAGCTTCTGATTTTAACAACGCTATTTCTGAGAAAATTATAGCTGGTTTGTCGTTTTCAATTCTCGATTTTTCTGAAACTGCTGCGCTTGAAGAAATTATAATTAGTACTAAAATAAAAAACATTCCTGTAAAAAAAGCACGTTTTGTAACTGCCAATTTTGAGAAATAATATCCAATAAAAAAAGCTAAAAAAACAAAGGCAAAAACTACGGAAATCCAAGCCCAAGTATCATAATTATAGCTTGAAGTTATGTTTTGTATGAGTTTGCTAAACCCTACTTTTGGAACTTCTTTTATATCATCAATTTTAATTTTTTTTGCAAATTCTAAATTGGTTTTTATTTCCTCATCATCAGGATTTAATAGCAATGCTTTTTCATAATTGTAAATTGATGGTGCAACTTTACTCAATTTATAATAGCTGTTTCCTAAATTAAAATACAATTCTGATGATTGTTGTCCTTGTGCTAATACACTTTCGTAATTTATAATGGCTTCTTGAAAATTCCCACTTTTATACAACTGATTTCCTTTGTCAAATGCGTTTTGTGCAAATGAGAAGTGAACTATGAAAAGTAAAAAAATTAATTTTTTCATTTTTTAAACCATTAAGGCATTAAGTTTCATTAAGCTTTTTAACTAAATTTGTTTTTCTAAACTAGAAATAATTTCGACTGCGTTATCAAAATCTTGCTGAATTGTAACGCTAGTTGCTGGTGCAAAACGTGCAATTTCGCAATTTTTGGTTAGATTTATAAATTCGTTTACCGTTTCTGAATTGGCATTTCGCGAAAGTAAAATTTCAGTAATTTTTTCTTTACTCATATCAAATGTTTCAATATTGAGTTTGGCTTTCAAGAAATTGTGCATTGCTTTTTCAAGTGCAATATAAAATGGCTCTTTATTTCCTTGTTGTTTCTTGGCTTCGGATAAATATTTCTTAACTAATTTACTAGAGTTTTTAATTCTGTTTCCAACAACATCTGCATCATTGGCTTCTTTTTTCTTTCTGATAAATACAATTACTGGAATTAGTAAAAATGGTAAAAACAATAAACTATAAAACAATCCAGAACCTAAAAAAGTATCTTTTTTAATTTCTAAAAAATTGGTTTTTAGTTTGATAGTTGCAAATGGCTTGTTAACAATTGAAGCATCTTTTCCGTTTGCGACATTAATTTTAGGTGCTGTTGCAAAATCTGGTCCATCTAAAACATCAACCATAATTTGAGGTGAAGTTATGGTTTTATAGGTTTTAGAATTCAAATCGAAATACGAAAATTGTAATGGTTTTATTGGATATTTTCCTTTGTATTGTGGTACAATTGTGTAATCATCGCTTATAGAACCAGTCATTCCTGAAAGTTGTGTGTCAATATTTTCATTGTGTTCTGGATCGTACATTTCTAATGCCGAAGGAACTTTTGGCTTGGGTAAACTAAATAATTTTAGATTTCCATTTCCAGAAACCGAGACATTTAATTTTAATGATTCGCCACTTTTTAACGTTGTTTTGGATGGTGTTACATTAAAATCAAAACTTCCAACTGCGCCAGAAAAATCATCTGGTTTTCCAACTGTTGGTAACGGTTTTACATTTATATATTGTGTGCCAGATGATAATTTTCTTATGGCATTTGCATAAATAGGATTTCCAATCATATCGCGTTGACTGGTTGGATATTCAACTTCTGCTTCAAATGAAAATGCTTCAATTGGTTTTTTTCCAGATTCTAATGGATATAAAACCGAGCTTCCAAGAATTGACATTCCATAGGTTTTTCCATTGTAAATCGCTTCTACTGCTGGACGATTAAAATCGAAAAATTGACTCCAAAAGCCGTTATATTTTGGTTTTTTTACATTTGAAATATTTCCAATTTGTGCTCTCGGATCAAAATATATTTTATAAACTACACGAATTGGTTCGTTTACATATGGATTTTTATTAGAAACTTCGGCTATTAAAAATACGCCTTCGCCAAAATTATTTCGTGCTTGTCTTGGTTGCTGGTCTTGATTAAAAAAAGGATCGTCAAATGGATCGTAAGGATTTGGATTGTACTGATTTTGGTTTTTTGGAACAGGTATTGCCTTTGTAATTTTAATTTTTACTTGTGCTGTTTTAAATACTTTTCCGCCATATTCTATTTGCGCTTCTTTAATTACAAAATCGCCTTGCTTTTTTGGTGTTAAAAAATATTTATAGGTTTTAAGAAATCCGCGTCGTCCATTGATGTTGTAATTTTGCATCATTAAAAATGGACCATCCACTTTAAAACCATCAATTTTTGGCAATATAAAATTGTCTGCATCTACATTCATTTCAAACGAAATTTGAATGTTTTCGTTTAAAGCATACGAATTTTTTTCGGTAACCGCACTAAACTTTACTTGCGCAACTACTGATAATGAGCATAATATAATAAATAAAAAAAGAATTTTCTTCATTGTCATTTTAAGATTTTACCAATCTTTTTCATTTTTTTCTGGTGCTTTTACTTTTTGACCTTTTACTTTTTCTTGCACTTTCTTTTCTTCGTTATTTACTGCATTCAACAAGTTTTCTATTTTTTGTTTAGAAACATCATTGGGTTTTGGCTGTGGGTTTTCGCCTTGATTTTGTTTGTTGTTTTTTGGATCTTCCTTTTTTGGTTCGTCTTTTTTGTCTTGCTTTTGTTCGTCCTTTTTATCTTCTTTCTTATCTTTATTTTTATCTTTTTTATCGTCGTTTTTTGGTGGTGGATTGTCTTTTAGCATTTTCTTAGCCAATGCATAATTGTAACGCGTTTCTTCATCGGTTGGATTATTTCTTAATGCATTTTTGTAAGCTTCAACTGCTCCAGAATAGTTTTTATCATTCATTAAAGTGTTTCCTAAATTGTGGAATGCTTTGTGTTTTTCTGGTTTTGTTTTGGCTACTTTTATTGCTTTTTCAAATTGATATTTTGCTTCGCCAGATTGCTTTTGCTTGTAAATTGTTGTTCCTAAATTGTAGGATGATTTAGCTTTTTTAGTAAACTTAGCTTGCGATTTTCTGTATTCAACTTCTGCATCGGCGTAGTTTTTTGCTACAAAAGCTTGGTTTCCTTTGGGCAAATTTTTATCTTTCTCTTGCGCGTTTGTTGCAAAAGTTAGTAGCAATGCTATGTATAGAATTTTTTTCATTTTTGTATGAATGACACAATTTTTTAGACACGAATCTCACGAATTATTTTAATCTGATTATTTCACTAATTTTTAAAATCTTCGATTTTTTTTAGACACGAATTACACGAATTTCCACGAATTATATTGTTGTAATTATTTCACTAATTTTTAAAATCTTCGATTTTTATTAATTTTTTACCACAAATTACACAAATTACCACAAATTATCTTGTTGTAGTTATTTCACTAATTTTTAAAATCTTCGATTTTTATTAATTTTTTACCACAAATTACACGAATTATATTGTTATAATTATTTCACTAATTTTTAA
>NZ_JAYUPK010000018.1:0-10376 GCF_043760115.1 Flavobacterium sp. | reverse complement strand
GGTAAACATCCAGTGAATTATCGCAAGAAGCTTCCTCTCGGTGTTACAAATTTATAAAAAAATATCAAATAAAATTAGGAATTGAAGATAGTACCTAGGAATTTCATAGCGAATAAACTTGTGATTTATATAAGAAAATTCAAATTAGGTAATTTAAGCTATGCAGGTAAATATAAACATTCACCAATAAAAGTAAAGTAATGTACTTATAATTACGTTTATTAAAATTATTCGCACAATTTTGATGATTTTGTTTTTTATAATGAAATATTTTTTTAAGATTGTTATTATTATTAAACTCGTTCTTAAATTATTAAATATAAAGCACAGCTTTATTCTTGTCAATTGAAACCTGGTAATTTTCTAAAAATTGTATACGAGAATAGACTTTGCCCATGCACTGCGTGGGCTTTGTTTATTTGTATACAAGGTTCTACCAGTACCTCAATGACAGTAAGCGAAGTTTCACGCTTTTTTATTTTCTAAATTTTACTAATTCTAATTAATTCTCTTAATTTAAGAGAATGAGACTTATATATATTTCATGTAATTTATAATTTTTTAAACACTCTATTATGAAAAGAATTTTATTTTTAATGATTCTCTTGGCTTTAAGTTATTCTTCTTTTGGTCAACTTACTGTTTTTAATTATGATGCTGCTGGCAACCAAATTACAGTTTATGTTGAGATTTCTATTGCAACTCCATCTAAAATGAATCCTACACCAATATTGCAAAATAATCCTATTTATAAAGATGTTAAATATTATCCAAATCCTGTAAATAGCGAGTTATTTATGGAATGGGAAATTATTGATAATAATGTTCTTAATAACATTTCAATTTTTAATGTACAAGGAGTTTTGATTAAAGAGTATAAAAATTTAAACACTGTAAACAGCTATACACTTTCTTTTCAAGAGTACTCTCAAGGTATTTATTTTGTAGAATTTTATTATAGTAATGGAGAACAAAAAACATTTAAAATAATCAAACAATAATAGTTATGAAAAAAATAATTACACTTTTAATATTATTTATTGTTTCATTAAGTTTTTCTCAAAATTATCATGATACACAAGGAAAGTTAGATATTTCTAACTCTGGACAAGCTACATTTACATTGCCCATTGCAATGCCACCAAGTATTAGTAGCGTTGGACCAACTATAAATATTTCATATTCTAGTGGTCAAAATGATGGAATTGCTGGACAAGGATGGTCTGCAGGTGGTGTTTCATATATAAGCAGAATTGCTACTAGACAAGATATTGATGGTTTTAAAGATGGTGTTGATTTTGACGATAATGATAAATTAGCATTAGAAGGACAAAGATTACTTATAAAAACAGGAAATTATTGGGCTGATGGTTCAATATATGAAACAGAAGTTCAAAGCAATACTAAAATTGAATTAAAAGGAACTGGTGCAGCAATTTATTTTATAGTTACAAGTCCAGATGGTTCAAGATCTTGGTATGGAAATTACAACGGAATGAATGCAACAGATTTATCTGCTTATTATATTGTAAGATATGAAGATGCAGAAGGAAATTTTATACTCTACAATTATACAAAACCATTAAATAAAAGTTTATGTATTGATACTATTCAATTTAGTGCGAATGTAATAAGTAATATAACACCATTAAACTATATAAAATTTAGTTACACGACTGCTACTAGAACTGAAAAAGGATATTTTAAAGGTGTGTTAATGGAGAAAACAGAATTATTAAATAATATAAAAGTTTTTACTAATACTGCTTTGTTTAAAGAATATCGTATTTCTCATACTGCTGATACCCAATTAGGATATCAACGTGTTTCACAAATTCAAGAATATAATGGTACTGGCGAAGCTGCAAATCCAGTACTATTTGAATATAATACATCAATAGATACTGTTAACGAAACCACAACTTTATACACCGATACTTATAGTGTAAATGATGGTGCACAAATAACTGGCGATTTTGATGGAGATGGTAAAATGGATATTGTTGCAGGCAATAATTTACACACAAATTTATTTATTGGTAATGCAAATAATATTGCACTTCCATTTTCATCTACCGCAAGACAAAAATTTTCTGCAACTACATTATCAAATAATAAATTAAATCAAGTTCAATCAATAGTTTACGCTGATGAAACCTTAAATAATATAGCTTTTAAAGTTCATAAGTATAACAAGGTTTTAAACAATGTTAGTCTTGATTACACAAAAAATGTAACTTTTGATAATGCTAACCATTACGTATTTGGTTGTGCAAACGATTCACTTCAACCTCCACCAGTGCCAATTCCTCCATCAGTAAAATATTCAAATGAGTATCTTGAAGGTGATTTTAATGGAGATGGATTGTCAGAGATTCTTATATTTTCACATTTTGAAAGGGATTTTTATGGACATGTTGCTCCTATAACTTTAAGACCAGAAGATCCAAATCCATGTGTGTGGACTCATGAATATCATGTAGGTTATAACGAAGTACGATTGGTTGATTTAAACCCAAATATTTCTAATGTTGCTAACACTTCTGGAAATTGTAGTATAATAAATCCAAATTTTGGTTTTTATGGTTCTAAAAAATATGTCATGGATTTTAATTCCGATGGTAAGGCAGATGTTTTTGTACAAAGCGATTCATATTATCGAATAATAAGTTTTAAACAGCTTTCAGTTGCGCCTTGGATTGAACTAGAAACTATTGGTGAAGGTGTATTTGAAAATTATGCAGCTGATAAGCCATTACTATTTGGAGATTATAATGGTGATGGTAAACCAGATATAATGATGCCTTTTACAGATGGAAATTGTATACCTGTTGCACCAACCATTATTAATGGGGTTACTATAGCACCAGGAACAGTATGTCCAAATAGTAATGTTTGGAATATTTATTACAGTAATCCAAGCCCAACTGGAGGTGTTTTTTTTGATAAACAATCCTATCAAATAATGGATTATGTAAAAAAAACAGGCGATGATTATCATGCTTTTTATGCCCTTGATGTAAATAAAGATGGTAAAACAGATATTGTAAGAGTATTATCAGGTGTTTATCTTGTAGGTGGTTTTTGGGATGCTACAAATAGTAGTTCAAGATGGTCGTTATCAACTTTTATTAATACTATTGGAAAAAATGGTACTGGTGCAACAAGCTTTGTTTACAATTATAATTCTCCTGATGGTCATGTTAGTGATGATAACAGTTATCCTATTCCTTTAGTAGCAGATGTAAAATATAGAGGATTGACTAGCGACATGCTCATCTTTCGAGACCATGGTGGTGGAAGTTTTGAAAGAACAATTTCTTATGTAGATTTTACACGTGATGTAAGTTTAGAAAATCTATTAAAAAAAGTAACGCAATCAAACGGAGCAATAATTGATGAAATCTCGTATTTACCAATGCTAAGTAGTACTGCAAATGCAGGTTATGGTTTAGCAACCGATTTTTATTCTTCCAATAATTCTTTAGACTATCCATTTGTAGAATTAAAACAAATACCAAATAATAGATTAGTTTCTCAATTAAAAAACACCACTTTAGGAAGCTCTAAATACCAAGTTTTTAAATACAATGGTTATGTTGTTCAGTTTAAAGGAATTGGTAGCATGGGTTTTAAGAAAACAGCAAGAAGTGCATGGTACAATTCAGCAGCAGATAAAAAAATATGGAGTGTAAGCGAAATAGATCCATTAAAACGTGGTGCAACTAATTTTACCTATACACTACAACCAAGTACTGTCAACTTTTCTTTTCCAACCGATTTGACAACTGGTTTAATGAGTAAAACTGAGAATGTTTTCATACAATCCAATCCATCTATTTTTCCTTATGTTATTTTATTAAACAATCAAAAATCTACAGATTATATAACAGGAATTGTAAAAGAAACAGTTTACAATACTTACGACAACTATAATTTACCAACAAGTATTACAACTAATAATTATTTAGGTACAACTTTACATGGTACAACTACCGAAATAAAAGAATATGATACACCCAGTTTTGGTACTGGTAGTAATTATTATATTGGTAGACCGCGTAAATCTACTGTTATAGCAACCGCTTATGGCAACACAAAAAAAGCATCTGAAACCATATCTTATTTAAATGGGAATGTTTCTCAAATAGATAAAAATACTTTCCAACCAGACGGAGTAACACTAGACCCAATAACTATGGTTGAAAAAATGACTTATTTTCCAAACGGATTATTAAAAGACAAAGAGGTAAGTGCATCAGGAACAACTGCTGGAATTAATGATGTAACACCAAGAAAAGTTTCTTATACCTATGACACCACAAATAGATTTGTCAGTACAGTAACAGATTCCGAATCATTAGTAAGTACAAACATGAGTTTTCATCCTTTATATGGTACTGTTTTGGTTTCTAAAAATCCATTTAACCAAACTGTAACAAATGTTTATGACAATTGGGGTAAGCGATTAAATGTTATTGAAAATACACTAAATCTTGTAACTAATTATGCATATACTAGAGTTGGTACTACTTATAAAACTACTGTAACCAATACTACTAGCGCTCTTGTTTCTGATGGAAGCAGTACTTTTATTGAACAAGATATTTTAGCGCGTGAAATTCGTAAAGGAAGTAAAAATCTTAACGGAACTTGGACCTATATTACTACTGAATATGATGTTTTTGGTAGAAAATATAGAGTTAGCGAACCTTATTTTAATACAGCATCACCAACACAATGGACAACCTATAATTATGATGATTACAGCAGACCAATTAAAACAACTTCATTTACTGGAAAAATAGTTAACACAACTTACGCTGGATTATCAGTAAATGTTGCCGATTCTGTGATGAGTAAATCCAAAACATTCGATGCTAATAACCAAGTAATTTCTACAACCGATTCGCCTGGTGGAACAATAAATTTTACTTATGATGCCAATTACAATTTAATAGAATCAGATTATGATGGAATAAAGATTACTGTAGCTTATGATAATTGGGGCAGAAAAATACAACTTGTAGATCCATCTTCTGGAACTAATACTTACAGTTATAATGCCTACGGTGAAATTAAAACAGAAGGTAATCCCAAAGGTTCAACTACTTATTCTTATCACGGATTATCTGGTAGACTTTTAACTAAATCAATTCAAGGTTTAACTGTAACTGACGCTACAAATATTACATCTAATTATAATTATGATGCAACAACCAAATTATTAAGTTCAATTACAGTTCTTAATCCTAATGATGGTAATAGTATTTTTAATTACACCTATGATGTGCAACGCAGATTAACTAAAACTATAGAAACACAAAATTTATTACCTTCAGGTACAGCAGTTTTTACTAAAATTTTAGACTTTGATACTTTTAGTCGCGTAAATAATGAAACAAGTACTGCTACAGCATTTGGAAAAACAAGTACTAAAGTTATTAAACACAGTTACTCTGCTAATAATGGTGCAGAATATCAATTAAAAGACAATGCTACTGCTGCAACATTATGGCAAGCCAATACTGTTGATGCTAGAAGCAATATTTTAACAGCAACTTTAGGAAATGGAATAAATGTAACCAATACTTTTGACCAATTTGGATATGCGTCTCAGTTTCAACACAAGCTAGGAACAGCAACTGTAATGACACTTAATACTGCATTTGAACCTATTTTAGGTAATTTAAATTCTCGTTACAATAGTATGTTTGACAGTAATGATAATTTTACTTATGATTCTCTTGACCGACTTACTTCTTGGGATAATAATGCTGACATTTTAATATCATTACCATTTAACACAACCACTGATGGATTTACTTACGTTAAAGCAATAACTACCAGTACAGGATTAGTTAGTAATGTTACTGGTACTATGAAAGTAACATTAAACAAAGGTTTTGCAGTAAGAAACTTAACAGAAATTGTAGCTGGTTCTGCTAATCAATTACGTGTAAAAGCTACAGTTACAAGCAAAACAGCTTCGGCTAATGTTATTGTTAATGTTGTAATGGTAGAAACAGATCCAACTAATGCTGCTAATGTTAATGAAGTTCCATTTGGGACTATAGAAAATGGAACGTTAAATGCCATTTATACCTATTCTAATATAATCAATAAACCAAAACTTAGTTTAAAATTTGTAATAGCTTCAAGTGTTAATTTAATAGGAACTAATAATGGTGGAAGTTCATCAGGAACAGCTACTTTTATTATTGATAATTTAAAAATTAATAAAATTACAATCAATTATCAAAACTATGATGATCGTGGTAGGATAACAAATAATACGTTAGGAAGTTATGATTATGGTAATGAAAACAAACCTTATCAAAACACATCTATATCTAACGGTGCAGTAACTCAAAATCCTAGTTTAAATTTAATACAAAGTGTAACCTACAACGCTTTTAAAGCTCCAATACAAATTATTGAAAATGGTAAAAAATCAATAAGTTTTGGATATAATGCTAATGAGCAACGTTCGGTAATGTATTATGGCAGTACAGCTGTTGATAAACTAGCTCGCCCAAACCGCAGGTATTATAGTGCTGATGGTAGTATGGAAATTAGTGCCACTTTTGCAACAGGAGATACAACAACACCTGTTACAACAGAATTTCTTACCTACATTGGTGGTTCTGCCTACAGCGCACCAGTAGTTTTAAAATACAATGGCACAGCATACAATTATTTTTATTTGCATAAAGACTATCAAGGTAGTATATTAGCCATTACAAATGCAGCTGGTGGTGTTGTAGAAAAAAGATTGTTTGATCCTTGGGGTCAAATTATTAAAATACAAGATGGTTTAAATACTAATTTAGCCCAATTAACGTTCTTTGATAGAGGATATACTGGACATGAGCATTTAAAAGGTGTTAATTTAATTAACATGAATGCAAGAATTTACAACCCAGCATTACACCGTTTTCTAGAAGCCGATAATTATTTACAAGATCCATACAACACCCAAAATTACAATCGTTATGGCTATTGTGTAAACAACCCATTAAAGTATACTGATGTAACAGGAAATATATTTACTTTATCTACATTAGTTTCTAGTGTTATACCAATTTTTGGTTCTGTTTTTGCAAGTTTATTAAAACATCAAACCATTGATTTTAGTCGTGTTTTTGTAGATTTAGTAATATCAGGTATAAGTGCAGGAGTAAGTTTTGGTATTGGTTCTGCTGTTCATGGTATTACTAATTTTTTTGTAAAAACAACTTATGCCGCATTAGCTCATGGGGTTTTTCAAGGTGGTATGACTGCTGCACAAGGTGGTAAATTTTGGGCAGGTTTTGCAGCTGGTGCCGTAAGTAGTATAGCAGGAAGTTACATGAATAAACTTGGTGCTTCTGGTGGATATTCAGACAGTAATTGTAATTGGAGTACTTTTGGAACAAGAAATGCAAATTTAATGGCAGGTTTAACGCTAACCTCTGGTGCAATTATGGGTGGCGCAGGTAGTTTGTTGGCTGGTGGTAACTTTTGGCAAGGTGCAGTTACTGGGCTAATTGTTAGCGGATTTAATGATTTGATGCATAGTGTTATCCAAAAAATAAAAATTAATAATGATACGAATAAATATTTATCTGATGCTGGTTATAAACCAAATGGAGAAATTAATGTTTATGGATCAGAGGATTTAAAATCATATGCCAATGAAATGAGAATAAAAGTTCTTCCACTAGAAATATTATATGATGCAAATGGTGCATCAATTGAGGTTGACTTAAATTTAACCAAATATGGTCAATATGTAGATGGCGTTGTAACTATAGGAAATAGAGGATTTACTAATAATCGTGAGTTATTTTTAAATTTGTTGCATGAAGGATTACATGCCTGGGATGATTCACAAGGTTTGTTTAAAGGTTGGGGTAATGATTACAGAGCAATAACAGAAACTAGGTCTTATGAAATAATGCGTTATTTTGATAAAAATGTATTTAATAATAGTGACCATAATAATAATTACAAATACTGGAGTTCTCAAGCAAATAAAACTGGCTTAAATTTTAGAATAAAAAGCTATCCAGTTTTTTTTAATAATATTCAACGATAGGTATCATGAAAAAACACATCTCATTATTTGGTATTTTCTTATTTCTAATTTCATGTAATAAACAAGAAATTAAGTTTGAACTTTTAAATGAAAATGTAATTTGTGAAAGAAGTCCAATTAATGCAAAAGAAATAGGAAAATA
The DNA here is from genome assembly GCF_043760115.1 of Flavobacterium sp. Lineage (GTDB taxonomy): Bacteria > Bacteroidota > Bacteroidia > Flavobacteriales > Flavobacteriaceae > Flavobacterium. Next base: position 2,154 of record NZ_JAYUPK010000018.1, on the reverse strand, counting down.
TTTTAATTTAGGAAAATATAGTAGCGAAGAAAATAAGTTAAAGTTCACAAATAATTTAAAATTTAAAATAACAAATACTACAAATAAAAAATTGCTATTTTTTGTAAAAGATTTAAAAATAAAAGATTTATATTGTATTGATATAGAAATTTTTGATGAAAATAATAAAATAGTTAATTTATCAGAACCTTTTACTTCACCATATTTTGATACTGATGAAAAAAGAATAAAAGCTTTCGCATATTTGGAACATAATGATTACGAAAAAAGTGAAAATGAAAAATTATTATTAAAAATGGGATTTAAAATAGGTAACTATTCTAACCAATATTACAATCAATATGTAATTATCAGCCCAAAAGAATCTTTTATATTTTCTAGTACATTAGCACTTCCATTTGTGGTTGAAGATAGCGTATTAGATTTACAAAATTCACTATTTTACAAATTAATATCTTCTAAAAAGTATACATTAAACTTAAATTATAATTTAAAAGAAGACGTTAAAAAGTTATTTTCTAAAGAACAATTAATTAATTTAAAAGAAAATAAAATTGAAATCTTTGATGCCAAAATAAAAACTCAAAGTATACCAATTGTATTTGAATAAGTTATAAAAAGTATGTAATTTATTTTTTGAAACTTAAAATTTATTTATGTTTTTTAGTTTATTGATTCTGCCACTGCTGCCAGATAGCGGTAACCTTTCAAAGGCAGTAATAATCTAATTTAACAACTTAACAAAATGTAAATCAAATAGTATTACAAAATTAAAATAGAAAAGACGAGCAATAATGCTCGTCTTTTTAAATTAAATAAAGACAAGATAGCTCGGATATATATCAGCACAACGATAGCGCGGAATTGCAATCATAAGTGTTCAAAACCTTAAAATTATTATATTTGAGTCCAAAAAGACTTATGAGACTAGAAGTTCAAGTCAACATTATATTATTAATTTATTTAAACAAATAGTGTTTTTGTAAATAAAAAATAATATATTAACTAATTTGTTCTACAACTTTTCAATCAACAACCAAGCTTCTTTATTATGAGAATTCTGAATTTTTAAAAGTGCATTTTGCGCTGCTGTGTAGCTTGAATAACTTCCGTAAAGTACAGGAAAATAGCCATTTTTATTTGGTGCAATGCGTCTTGCTCTGTAACCAAGATGCACCAATTGGTAATAGTTTCTTGAAGCATTTTGCTTTTGTTTAAAAACTCCAGCAACAATATGATAAGGATATTTATATACTTTTTTATCTTCATTTTTTACTGTTAAAGTTACAGTAGGAATAGGATTGGAGATAAAAAATGTGGCTTCTTGTATTTTTTGATTTACTTGTTTTTGAACATTTTTTTGAACTAGTAATGTTTCAGTTGCAATTCGATTTTCGTTGTACTTGAAACCTAAAGCGCCAAGAACTCCTAAACCAAGTACAAAAACCGCAGCATATTTTAAATAAGAATATGATTTTCTATTTGCATTTAAAGAAATAGCTTCTTTTTCGTTAGTTAAAATTGCAATATCTTCTTCTTTAACATCAAGTTGTTTTAAAACTTCACGTTTTATAAGTGGCGAAGTGTACGTACTTAATCCAAACGATTCTGCTAAATAATTAACTTGATTGGTTGGTGTGAAAACTAAATTTTTATCTGCATTTAAAACAATTTCGCCAATGTTTTTTATAATAATTCCTTCAAAATCTTGCAACTTATTTTTCCAAATAACTACTTGATTTTCAATTGCTAAAACCGATGCTTCATAACTCATTTTTTCTTGCTGTGCAATATGACTTGCCAGTAAACCATCGTTGTTTTTTAAATAAGAATTAAACGAAAGTAACTTTTTAGGTGGAAAAAAAGAATGCGTGTTTTCTTGTAATTGCGCCGATTGAATTTCGGTTAAAAAAGCACCAAATCCAGGAACAGTTACACATTGGTAACGGTATAATAATTGCGAAATGTATTGTTCAATCTTCATAATGACAAATTTAATTATTTATTGCGTGTGGCAAAATTTTATTAACAAACTTTGTTAACAATTTAAATATTTTTTCTTTTATTTGAATTTCAAATATATACCATGCACGAACAAGAAATTATATGCCTTTTAGCACTACTAAAAATTGATGGAGTTGGCGATATTGTTGC
>NZ_JAYUPK010000017.1:0-71036 GCF_043760115.1 Flavobacterium sp. | reverse complement strand
AAATCCTCCAATGATTTCATCATTTTCTTCAATAATAAATAATTCATAATCAAATCCATAACTACTATAAGATTGTAACCAACTAGAAAGCTGCAAATGACTTCCATATTCGTTTTTACTGATGAAATTATCCCATTTTATTTTATAATTTTCTTCTTTAGTTACTATAATTTTCATTAATTAATGGTTCTAGAAATTAAATTAGAATTATTTTTAAGATACAGATTTCCGTTTTCATCACAATCTATTATAGTTTTATCAAAAATATCAAATTGAGTTATTAATTCTGTAAGTGTTGGATTCCAAATTTTATTTTCTGAGATTTTTATACCCAAATACTTAAAATTATTTACTACTTCTTGATCAAATTTTCCTTCAGACAGAAATAATTTTCCAGAATAATGTTTCATATCTACAGAAAAATAAGTGTGAGCAATAAAAACTCCAGATTCTTTAATTAATAAATTTATATTTTCTTGATGCAATGCTTTTTTAAAATCTACCATTTCTAGCGTTTGAAAAATATAAAACTCTTTTTCAAAAATGGTATGTTTAAAAAGTATAGGAGAATATTTAGCAACTTTATAGGGTTTGTTTTTTTGAAAGTTCCAAAAGAAAATAACTTTAAAAATTGGATTTAAAAGTGGAATTGCATTTTTAAATAATGGTACTATGCTTCCAATTTTTCGTTTAATAATTACATTTTTTGCATGAGTAATTGTATCTATATAATTTCTAATTCGCTTTTCATCATTATCATAATGAAAAATAATATTTTTAAAAAGCTGAACAATTTTAGTTTTCAATGAAAAGTTTTTAATTCCGTTATAAAAACTATTTAAAGTGAATTGAGAAGTATTTAATTGGTTTATAATTCCTTTAGTTGACGAACCAGAATCTATATAATTCCAAAGTGTATTAATGTTTTTTTTAAATAATTTATTTTCATAATTATTTTTATCAATGTTATTTCTAGAAAACAATGTAAAATTATAAGGTTGAAATCCGTGATCTATCCAAACATTTACATCATTGTATGGTGGATTAAAATTTTCAAAATCATTAAAACTTTCTTCATCAGATTTTATAGATTGAGATAACGAATGGTAACACATTTCATGACCATCATTTTTCCATAAATCTAGTTCTTCTTTATCTTTTTTATAAGATGCATTGTCACTTCTTTTGGAAAAATGATTTAAGAAAAACCCTTTAGTAACTTTTATATTTGCTTCTTTAAAAAGTTGTCTTTGTAATTTTAAATTTTGCAAGGTGTCAAAATCACAATGATCTGTAAAACAAGCAATAGCAGAAAACGGAATTGTTGATCTACTAATTTCTAAAGCCCCAGTTTTAGACAATAATAATGTAGGATTTTCAATAAAGTTTAACTTTGTATTGGCTTGATAAATTTGTTTTTGAGAACTTTCGCCAACATATTGTGCAATAGGTTTAGAATATTCTGGGTTAAATTTCCAAATTAATTTATTTGGATTTTGTTTATTTATTTCCCAAACACCTTGATTTATATTGGCTTGAACATAAGTTCCATCTTCTAGTTTTATGATTTTAGAAGTATATTCATTGGCAATTCTATCGTTTTTTAAATCTTGCCAAGTATAATCATGGTTTCTAAAAAATACAATTCTAGAAATAAATTCTACTTCAATATCAAACGATTTGTTTTTTTTAACAACTCTAGAACAATCCATAACAACCTTACATTCTTTAACTTGAGATTCAAGATTTTCTTTATAAGAGTTAGACAGAATAGTTATTTTTGCTATCATTATTAAACAGTTCTTTTACCTAATTGAATTAATTTTTTCGCATAAAAAACCGACTTATTAAATTGCAATAAACGATACGGTAATTTAATAATTTTTAATGGTAGCTCCAATTTATTGCCTTTAAATAAATACATCGAAAAATATTTATGCTTATATTCTACGAATTGTTGTGGCGTAAATTGTTTATGAATTTGGTACATTATTGTTGGACTTGGAACAGGTCTAATTCTTTTAACTGGAATATCTAATTCCCAAGGTTGCTTTTTTCTTTTTTTACCAAGAACTTTAGCTTGCGAACCCCAAAAACGATAACCTCCAATTGCTGGTTTTAAATGTAAGTTGGCAGAAAATGGATTGTGTAAAACTGGAACACCAATTTTAGTTAATGAAATTCCAAAATCGCTATCTTCTCCATATCCACCATCATAATTTATATCGTTACCAACTAATTGATTCACATAACTTCGCTTTACACAAGAATTGGCATTACTATAACTCTGCGATATCCCAACAAACCAACGATTACTTTCTAATTTTATCAATTTATTATTTAAATCTTCTAAATTTTGTTGCTGATTATCGGCACGAATATCTAAACCGTTGCACGCACCAGCATTATACGTTTGCAATAATTTTAAATGATTTTCTATAAAATTGGGTTGAATTCTAATATCATCATCTCCAAAAACTATATAATCTCCTGTACATAAATTTATTGCTTCATTTCTTGCACGGCAACTTCCTTTAGTAGTTTGCCAATGAAATTGAACCTCAAACGGATAATTATTAGAATTATACAAACTTTCGTCTCTACTGTTTTCTGGAGTTGCATCTACAACTATAACTTGAGTTGGTTTATAAGTTTGAGTTTTTAAATCATTAAGTAAATTTAAAGTAAAATCTTGTCGCAACATTGTAGGAATAATGTAACTAACTGTAGGATTATCTTTAATTTCATTTAAAATTCTTGGTTTTACAAATGGTCTATTTTTTTTTAATGAAAAATTCTTTTTAGCATAAAATAGTGCATTCCATTCGGCAATTTTATAAAATCCTTTACGGTAAAGCATAAAAATAGAATGGTCTAGTTTAAAATTTTTTCTGTAAAAAATATACCTGTCTTTAGTAGTAATTTCAATTATATTTTTTTCTGTTGTTACATACAATCCTTTAACATACAATGTTGTAGCTCCACAATTTCTTAAAGCGTTGTATGCAAAATCTAAAGCTTGAAGTTGCTTATTTTTATAATCAATATCAAATCCGTCAAGTTGTTCCCAAACCGATTTTCTAATAGCAAAATTATTAGGATTTAATCTCCAACTAATGCATTCATCAAGATTATCATAATCGTTAACATACCAAAAGAAAACAATTGTTTGATATACAATATCTTGAAATGCATTTTTATAACCTTGTTCAAATGAACTGTGCCAAATATCACCATAAGAAACTGATAATTGATCAAGTTTATGTAAATCAGGATTACCAACGTAAAGTATTATTTCGCCAGTAAGAGTAATATATTCTTTAAAATTTAAACTCATTTTTTATAAAAATTTTTTATAAAATTCTTCACTTTTTTTTGCAATAATTTCAATACTAAATTCAGAATCGACTTTCTTTCTTGCTTCTACTCCAAATTTAAATTGAAGTTCTTTATCATTTAATAATTCTATAATTTTATTAGCAAACTGTATATGATTTTTTGGGTGTTCTAAAAATCCATCAATACCATCATCTATAATTTCTTTTGCCCAACCAATGTTAGATGCAACTATTGGTTTTTTCATTGCCATTGCTTCTAACCAAGATACTGGTAATGCCTCGGCAAAAGTAGGAAAAACACAAACAGTTGCTTCTTGAATTTTAGTTTTTATTTCAGAATATGGAACACTACCTAAATAAGTAACGTTTTGAAAAGCATCTTTTTTAAACAACGGTTGAATTAATTCCCAAGTTGGTTTCCATCCATTAGTAATATCTAGTGCATTTGTTCCAATTAAAGTTAATTTAGCATTTAGATTTTCTTTAAAAACTTCATTAAAAATTAATGGCAATTCAAACATTCCTTTTTTACGAATAATGGTTCCAAAATAAATAATATTTTGGGTATTATTTTCACTTTTTAAGGATTCAAATTGAGTAGTATCAATAGCATTTGGAATAACCGTAAATTCAGATTTTAAATTAAATAATTGTTTAGTTAAAGTACCTGTATATTTACTAACAGATAGTATTCCATCACAATTTTTTAAAGCTCGTTTTTCTAAAAACTTATTTATCCATTTTACAGGTCGTTTGTCTAGGTGACAAAAATAAGTATCACTTCCATGCAATTTAATTATTATTGGACAATTAACTTTAATAAACGAAGTAAATCCTGTCCAGTCAATAGCTTCAATAATTTCAATCTTATTTTCTTGAACGAGTTTATTTAATAATTTCTCTACTTTTTTTTGGGATAAAAATAATGATAAACCTTTAAATTTAATATTTTTAATTTTGTAAAAAGTGATTCCGTTATTAATAAAAACTTCATCTTTATCTTGAGCATATATAACTATTGAAACTTCATGACCAAGTTGTATTAAACCTTTAGTAAGGTTTAAAATACTAGTGCCAATTCCTCCAGAAGAACCAGTTTTAGAATGTGGAAATTCAATAGTAAGAAAACAAATTTTCATAGTTAATTTTTAATCCAAACACAAGATAAATTTCTTCCGTTAGTTTGATTTTTTTGAATTAATTTTTCTTCTTTCTCTTTGTATTCAACGTTTAAATCGCTTTTTAAAAATCCGAAAAAACCATACGATCTTGAATTAATTAAAGAATAATTTATCAAAATATCTTTTAAAAAAACTAATGAAATACCCTTGCTTTTATCAGTTTTAGTTTCTACATGAATATCTGTAACACTCCATAAATCATTTGCAGAAATTCTATTTTTAATTGTTCCTTCAAGAATTAATTGATCATTAATTTTGTCTATATATGTTTTTCGACCTAACAATCTACTAATATAATTTTTAATGTTTTTTGGAATAAAATCTATAATTTTTTTATTTTTTTTTTGTAGTTTTATTTGTTTTTGATAAATTTCCAATCGATCAACATATTCTATATTTAAAAGTTCATCACCATTTGGGTCTTGTAAATGGATAAGTATACCTCCAGTTTTTAAAACTCTATTTAAATCTTGAAAAAACAAATTTAAGTTAGGAATATGATGCAGTACAGAACAAATTATTACAACATCATATTGTTCATTTACATTTGATATATAATCATTCTTTATTGTATAATTCTTATTCCACTTTTCTGCTTTTTCTTTTGCTTTAGCTAACATGTTCTCAGATGAATCTAGCAAAGTAATAAATTCTATATGATTACCAATTTTAGAATTCAACAGAAACTGTGTGCTTAAACCAGTACCACATCCAACATCCAACAATCTTAAATTTTTAAATTTAGGTTCATTAGTTTTAAATAAATCTGAAACTAATAAATCTATTTGTTGTTGCAAACTTTCTTTCATATCTGTATGCATTTCATCATAAAAAACCGCTTCATGGTTGTGAAATACAATATTTATTCTTTCATGAAATTTTTCAGGAGATAAAGAACTTCCTGACTTTTTGATTAAAGGTATAAATGTAGAATAACTCATTAAAAAGTTTGTTTAAAATTAATTCTTAAAATAATTTGTCATTAGTTCTTTTGCAAATATAGTTGATGCTTTCTTTCTACCATATTGATTTAAATGAATTTCATCAAAAAAATAAGTGTCCTTTTTTATAACATTAGCGTTATTGACAAAATTATATCTTTTATTTTTATTTATAATTTTTGTGTTAAAAATTGGTGCTTGATAAATAATTAATGTACTATTATTTTCATTACATAATTTTTGAATTTTCTCAATATAAGGGTTTTTCCAACTTAAGGTAATTGAACTCCATTTTTTAGGTTGAATTGTACCCATTTCTGGATAAAAATAGTTTCCTTTTTCGTCAAATCTGTTTCGTTTATTTGGCTTTATTGCACTAACAATTGAAGGATAAAAAATCTCGGTGTTGTAATAACATACTCCAATTGCAGGAAAATAATGCGAAAAAGTTAATGGTTTAAAATATCCTTGTTCAAGATTTTTAAAATAATTAAAAACATAATCTTGAGATACAAATGGTAAAAACCTGTAATCATTATCGTTTAATACTGGATTTTTGTTTGCTAAATCCCAATTACTTATAGATAAAATACAATAATTAGACTTTTTTCCTTGTTTATAAAAATGATTTAACATTAAATAATTAGAACTAATTGCAGTATCATCAATACTTAAATTTATTCCTTTTTTATTAGTTAAACTATCAATTAAAGCTGTATTGAGTGTTGTTAAACCAATACTTGAACCAATAACTATGTAATCAAAATTAATATCTTTTACTTCATGAGATAAAAATTGTGGCTTGTAAAAAGAAGAGTTTCTAAGAAAATACAAACTACACCAAGCAATTGCATTTAGTAAAATAAAAACTAGCAATCCGTATTTAAAAATATGTAGTAGAAATTTCTTCATAATTTAGAATTGGAAGTAAATAAAACTTATTTGATTTCTATATGTTCCCATGCAGAATAATAAAAATAACACAATAAAAATAGTGCTTTTTGACAATTGAATTTCTTGATTTCCTTTGATCACATTTTTCCATTCTATAAAAACTAGAAATAAAATAGCAATTAAACATAGTGCTGAAAGCAAAGCATACTTAGCATTTTTATAAAAATAATTTGGTGTTAAATCATTAAAATTAAACATTCCAAATATATAATTAAATGCTTCACTAATAGTATCAGCTCTAAAAAATATCCAAGCAAAAGAAACTATTACAAATGTTGAAATGATTTTTAAATAGGTTTTAAAATTATAACTTAAATCGTGCAGACTGTTTCGATTTTTATTAAAAACAAGTAACGGAATAAAAAGCAAAGCATGAATTAATCCCCAAAAAATAAATGTCCAATTTGCACCATGCCAAAAACCGCTGAGAAGAAAAATCACAAAGACATTTCTAATTTGAAATAATTTAGAACCTTGACTTCCTCCAAGTGGAATATATACATAATCACGAAACCATGATGAAAGTGAAATGTGCCAACGACGCCAAAAATCGGCAATGTCTTTAGAAAAATATGGAAAATTAAAATTTCTTAATAAATCTATTCCAAACAGCTTTGAAGTTCCAAGTGCAATATCAGAATATCCACTAAAATCACCATAAATTTGAAATGAAAACAAGAACATTCCAATCCATAATTCGGTTGCAGAATGACTTGCAGAATTCTCAAAAATTTGATTGACAAAAAATGCACAATTATCAGCAATTACAATTTTCTTGAATAATCCCCAAATTATTTGCTTCACACCTTGAATAGCCAAACTGTAATTGAAAATGCGTTGTTTTTTTATTTGCGGTAGCAAATGTGTTGCTCGTTCAATTGGTCCAGCTACAAGTAATGGAAAATAGCTTACAAATAACGAATACGAAATAATATTTCGCTCTGGTTGTATTCTATTTTTATAAATATCAATTACATAGGACAATCCGTGAAAAGTGTAAAACGAAATTCCTACTGGTAAAATTACTTCCAAGGTCCAAAAACTGGCTTCAAAACCTATTTTTTCTAAAGCAATTGCTAGCGAATTGGCAAAGAAATTATAATATTTAAATATTCCTAAAAATCCTAAATTTATTAAAACACTTAACCAAAACCATGTTTTTTTGCTCTTTTCGGTTTTGGCTTCATACATTTTAATTCCTGTAAAGTAATCTAAAACGGTAGAAAACACCAATAAAAAAAGAAAATGCCAATCCCAAAAAGCATAAAAAAAATAACTTGATGCTAACAATAATATGTTTTGCAATTGCAATGAACGCTTGTTTACCATCCAATAAATGGCAAAAACTATGGGAAGAAAAAGTAAAAAGTTTATAGAATTGAATAGCATTTATTGCAGAAGATTTATATAATTTACAACCATTTTCTCTAATGATAAATCGAGAACTTTTGGTTGTTTTTGCAATCCGTTTTCAATTTTAATTTCATTATTTAATATACTTATTAAAATATTTTTTAAGTCTTGAATGTGACAGTCTTGATACAAAAACCCATTACTATTATGATGGATTAATCCTAAAACATTACCTTGATTATTGGTAATCACTGGTAAATTACTTAACAAACTCTCTACTACAGAATAACAAAAAGTTTCACCATGTGAAGGATGAATTAAATAATCATAATTACAATAAATATCTTGTAGATTATCTATACTTCCTTTAAAAATAAAATAGTCTTGAAGTGATAAATTGTTTATCTTTTTTTTTAACTCGTCTTCATAATATCCGTTTCCAAAAATAGTAATTGTGAATGGAATTTTAACTTGTAATTTAATTTCGCTAACCGCAAAAATAACATCTTGAATGCCTTTATCCTTTCTTAAATGACAGGCAATTACAAAATTAAAATTAATATTGAAATTAGTTTTCTGCTTGAATTTTTTAATTTCTAATCCGTTAAAAATTACATTTGTTTTGGTACTAATTTGCAATCCTAATTCTTTAACTAACTGATTTTTAGAATAATTAGAAACGCCAATAAAAATATCAATATATCTTGAATATAAAATTCCTTTTAATCGTTTTTCAATTCTTTTTTTAATAGAATATCCTTTTATTGGTCTTGGATTATGGTCTACAACCATAATTTTAGCATTAGAAATTAATTTGATTTTCTTAAAAATTGGAGAACAAATTTCTATAAAATGAGTTATTATGTGAGTGTAACTTTGCTTGTTATTTTCGATAAATTTCGTAAAAAAATGTTCTACATTTTCATAATTACTTGAAATTATATTTAGACATTCATATTTTCCGTGGGTTGATTTATTAGGAAAAAACCAATCAACTTGCATATTGTTTTCTTTACATTTCTGGTCGAACATCCAAAAAAAATAGTCCATTCCTCCTACTCTTTCTGGTAAAAGTTCGTAATTACATAAAACAGCTATTTTTTTGTTTACACCCATTTTAATAAAGTTTCGGCTATGCGTTTTCCTGTATTGACTAAAGGTTTGCTTACTTGAAGTTGCAATAATTCTTTTCTATGATAAGAATCTAAATTTGAATTTTCTAAATATAAATTTATCGAAGTAATTAATTCCTCTTGATTTTTTACAATTTTAGTTGCTTTACTGTCAACAATCTTTTTTATATGAGCATAATTTAAAAATCGTTGATCGTCATAAAGTCCATTTTCTGCATTACCAAAAACGGTATTTATAACTGGTTTATCAAACTGAATAAAATCTAAACTCATTGTAGATAACATATTGATATTTAAATCGGAATATTCTAACAAACTTCTTAAATCTTTTACATCTTCTACTGATGGAATTCTTTGCGACCAAGCTTCTTGATGTCCTTCGCGAGATAATTTCCAGTTGGGATAATTCCATTTTATAAATGGAAATTTTTTAACAAAAGATTGAAATCGAATTGGATCTTCGGCTGGTGAAGTTCTAATTATTAAATTAACGTCTTGAATTTTAAATTCTTGAATAGCATTTGCAATTGTTTCGATATATAATTCGTCGTTTCTGCTGGTTGAAATATCACCACAACTAAAACAAATAGTTATAAAATTTGGATTAATATTAAACTTAGATATAAATTCTTCTTTAGAAACTTTGTATCTATCTAATACATAAGATTCAAATTGTGGTGTTCCTACAACTTCTATATTATTTTCTTTTACTTTAAAATAAAATTGCTGCAATTCAGTTTTCATTAAATCGCTCCAAACTAAATAGTAATCAAAATTGGCAGCCATTCTGCCTTTGGACGCCAAATTATCCCAACTAAATATAAATGTAGCTGTTTTAATTTTTAATTGTTCTGCTTGATACACTAATGGTGCAATAAATGGCGGTCGCTGGTGTGTAAAAAACAGTAAGCTGAAATTTTCTTTTTCTAAAATAGTTTTATAATCAATCGTTACAGCATTGTTTTTAAAAGATTTTTGCTGCAATGAATTAAATTTTTGAATCCAATTTTCTGAATGTAAAAAGGAAGTTATCTTAAAAATAAAACGCGTTGCAAATCCTCTTGCGGATTTAGATTTGGTTTTATTTGCTCTTAAATTATCTTGAATTCCAAAATTATTTTTTTCATGCAATTTAAGATGTGAAACTTCTTTAGCTTTTCTAAAAAACCAAGTTTGAAAATTTTCTTCGAAAACAGTAAGTTCAATAATTCTAGAATTTGTTATATGTTCTAAATAAATTTCGGCTGGAAGACACGAAAGTATTACAACTTCATCAAATGATTTTTCGGCTTCCACCAAAAAATCACTTAAAATAAAATTTCTAAATCCTACACCATCGGTAATTACTACACCTAATTTTTTCATTATATAAAACAATAATTATTGTTCAAATATCATTGTTTTTTTTTAAACTTGAAAATATATTAAATTTAAAAAAAAACTCCGCTAAAAGCGGAGTTAAAATAAACTATTATTTTTAATTAGTTAAATATTATTTTTTTAGTATCAATACTTTTACCATTAATTATGAAATTTACTATATAAATCCCATTGCCGAAATTGTCTTTTTGTAAATGTTTTTAATTTTAATTTAAACCAATATAATTTATTGTAAAAGTTAGGATTTACGAAAATCAATTGTCCTCCACCAATATAAGTTGATGGTTCGCAAGCTCCGTGTGCATATTCCTTATTTTTATTTAAAGTAATAACATTAACACTTCTACTATTTGGAAAAATATTTATAATTGCATCTGTTTGCCCTTTTCTATCACCTTCTATAAAAATTATTGTTTCATTTGTACTATAAGCAACAACATCTTTTAATGTATCATCATAACCATCAATAATTATTAAATCAAATTTTTTCTTTGGAATATCTTTCAATTCATTGTATAAATTTAATTTTTTAAAATCTTCAACATTATTTATTAATGCCTTTAAACAAAATTCATTTTTTTCTGTACCCGAATAACTTATATGATTATTTGATAAATTAGAATATTTAAAAATAGTGTCCGAAATAGAACCTATGCCTAAACCTATCTCTAAAATATTCTTGATTTTATATTTTTTTATTATTTTAAGAATAACTTCTAAAGCGTATTCGCTTGCAATATAATCACTCCCATCTTTGTTACAAAACCATTTATAGTTTTCTGCTGCTAATTTTTTTATCATTATAATAGTATTAAATATTTAAATATAATTATTTTTCCATACTTATACTTTGACAAATATCTTAATTTTTTTATTAGTATTATAATATTATTACAATAAAAATTAAACGTTACAGTAAAGTAACGTTTAATGTTGAATCTTTAATTAATTAAAAATTATTTTTTTACTATCAATGCTTTTACCATTTACTACTAAACTAACAATATAAATACCTTTACCAAAATTATCTTTTTGTAATGTTTTAGTAATATTTGTTGCTCTATCAATAATTGATAAATTATTTAAAACTTTACCATTTAAATCGTTTACTTGAAGTGATGCAGATTGAACTAATTTTTCAATATTTAATGAAACAATAATTACATCATCAGAAGGATTAGGAGATATACTTATGATTTTTGTATTTTCAAATTTCAAAATATCAACATTTTGTGTTTTGAAAGAATTGGTAATTTGATTTTTCAATTCATCTATTTGTGCTTGTTGGTCTTTAATTAGCTTTTGTTGTTCTTTCATACCTTCTACCAAATAAGGTAATAATTCCATATAATTTACAGCTTTGCTACCATCAAATCCTTTAGCTACAAGATGTGGTAACACCTTTTCTAACTCTTGAGCAATAAAACCACTGTGACTACCATCATCAAAATTCATTTCTCTATTAGAATCTTTATTCCATAAATAAGTTTTACCATCGATTGCTTCTATGGTTTTAAGAGCATTTTCTATTGGTTTAATGTCTTTTTTAAATTTTTTATCTGATGTAGCAAATATTCCTAATGTTCGTATCACACCATTAACATCTAATTTAACTGTACCTGTATTTGGAACTGTACCGCCAGAAAATGGAGGATTTGTTGCATTATTGTATGTAAATGGACCAGTTGAAGCAATACCTACACTTGTACCATTATCAAAAATTTGACTACATACCATTGAATTTGCTCCTGTAGATTTTGGCAAAAAATTTAAGGTTGGACAAGTAGATGTAAATGATGTTCCTGTTGACGCACCTGTTCCAACTTGGTCTGTAACAAAAATTACATCACCATTAGCATTTACAGATAAAACTCCTTTGTTAGTAGATGGATTTGCTATTGGAACTATTGTATTTTTTAAATTTGTTAAACGTAAACCAGAGGAATTGGTGGCGTTATAAGTACTAGCAAAAGCACTTTTAACTTCTAGCATATTTAAAGGAATAATATTATTTCCTAAACCTATTCCAGCAAATCCATTTGAGTGAATATAAAATCTTTGATTATTATTTCCATCACCGATAATTATTGAATTATTTATATTTACTGGTGCAGATGTTATACTACCTAAAAAAGTATTGTTATTTCCGGTAGTTATATTTGAACCACTTCCACTTCCTAAAAATGTATTATTACTACCTAAATTAGAATTGCCACTAGATACACCGTAGAAACTGTTACCAGAACCCGAAAAATTTAAATTTCCTGAGTTTGAACCATAAAAACAATTATTATTTCCAGTTGTATTTCTTCCAGTTCCAGAACCTACAAAACTATTATTTGAACCATTTGAATAAAATCCACTAGCTGAACCTATAAAAACATTATTACCACCTCCTGGAATTGCCTCAGAACCGTTCACACCTGAACCTCCAACATTATTTCCAATTAAAATGCTTTCACTACCATTATATTTTTGCCCTGCATTTGATCCTAAAAAAACATTTGCAGAACTTGTCCCACTTGCCCAACCTGCTGAATATCCTAAAAAGACATTTCCACCACCTGTATTATTTTGTCCAGCATAAGCACCAATGTTAGAACTATTACTATTTGTAGTGCCCGAAAATGCACCAAGATTAGTAGTTTGACTAAAAGCATTATTAATAATTAATAATGATAAAATACTAATAAAAATAAAATTTGTTTTCATAATATGTTGTTTTAAATTATTTAATCAAAATTAACTATAGATAAATCATTTTTTAAAACTAAAGTTTATTTATATGATAACTAAAGTTTATTTTTCAACTTAGCAAAAAAAAATGACTTTAGGAACCAAACTGAATAATCTTCGTAATTCTCAAAATATTTCTCTAGAAAAACTTGCTTTTGAATTAGATATCTCTAAAACTGCTGTAAACAAATGGGAATCGGATAAAGCAAAACCTAGCATTGATAACTTAATGAAAATATGTGATTACTACCAAACCGATGTATATAAATTATTAGAAGATGTATCTAACGTAAACTTTAGTAATGCAAAATTTAAGGGGAATTCTTATGCTGGATTTGCTCAAAATTTCGTTGTAAATAATTCTACTACTCCTGAAATTATTGAAGTTATAATTGAAACTCAGAAAAAAATTTCAGATTTAATCCAAATTCAAAATAATTTCATTGTAAAATTTTTTGAAAAATCTAAATAGTAATGTTTGAAATTTATATGTGGTAAATATTTATATTTTTGAAAGAATTAAATGTAGATACTAATCCTCATAAATTATTTTATAATTTGTTAGGATTAAAAGTTCAAATTTGTACCTGCAAATGTTATTGTTTCATTTTTCTTAAAAGTAACTGTTTTGTATGAATAATTTAGTTTTTTAAAAAAATCTTCTACTTTTATATAGGTTGGCTCACCGTTTACAATATGATATGAAGCAATAGCAAAATTGGGTTTCAAAGATTTAATTGTTTCTACACAACCATCTAATGCCTCAATTTCTGCTCCTTCAATATCCATTTTAATAAAATCTAATTTTTGTATATTATTATCTTTTACCCAATTATCAATTGTAATAGTTTCTTTTTTTACAACTTTGGCGTTTCCAGAAAACCAAATTGCAGATGATCCTTCACAACCAGCTTCCTCAAAATCTATTGTTGTGTTTGAATCCCAAAGTAATAAATCTGAAATAAAAATGTTATTTTCAATATCTAAATTTAATTCCATGTTATTTTTCATATAATCTATATTAAACTTATCTGGTTCAAAGGCGAATATTTTACCATATTTTCCAACTATTTTAGAAAAAAATATACTTATTACACCAACATTAGCTCCAGCATCTATTATGTAATCATTTTTTTTAACTTTATAACAATGTTGGTATAATTTAAAATCATGAACTACAGGATATAAAGCATCCTTTGTAAACATCACAATTTCATTAAAAGTAGTTTTATGATAAACCAAACCATTTTTTTTAACTAAATTATAAGTTACATTACTGTCTTTAGTCATTCTGTAGTAAAATAATTTAATTCTTTCTTTAAGAATTCCTTTTGGTAATAAATGACTTATTATTTTTTTTATTTTCTTTTTCATGTATACTATTATAAACAAAAATACTTATTTTTTCTTAGTTAATTTAAAATTTCAAATTAGAGAAAATTAAAAATCTCTAAACTGTTTTTGATGATTTATTTGCCAAATATCATTACATTGAATTGCTTTTTCAAATAATTGGGTACTATTTCCTTCACCAAAATTTAAATTAGAAACCAAAACTTTATGCGTATTTATACTATGCAAAGCTGTTGTTATGCTTTCTTGTGAATAATCTACATTTATGATATCGGCATGAACTGCTCTATTTTGTTGGCGTGTTCCTATATTTATGATTGGTATTCCGTAATATGGTGCTTCACGAATACCTGCGCTACTGTTACCGATTATAAATTGAGCATTTTTTAATAAAGTTAAAAAATATTCAAATCTAACGGAAGGAAAAATTCTAAATCTTTTATTATTATTTAATTTTTTATATTCTTTAATGATGTATTTACTTCCCAAATCGTTATTTGGATAGATTATAATATAATTATGATTGTCTTTTTGTAATGCTTCAACAAAACTTTTGGCATAAGCTTCCATTTCATTAGCTTCGGTTGTAACAGGATGGAACATTGCTATTGCAAAATTGTCAAAATTTATTTCATAATACTTCTTAACTACTTTAATTTCTGGTAATTCATTAGAAAACATAATATCAATATCTGGCGAACCAATGGTGAAAATTGATGATTTCATTTCTCCCATTTGCAATAATCTTTTTGCAGCTTCATTATTGGAAACAAAGTGAATATGACTTAACTTAGAAACGCTGTGACGAATTAATTCATCTACAGTTCCAGATAATTCTCCACCTTCAATATGAGCAACTAAAATATTATTTAATGAACCTACAATTGCTCCAGCAAGCGTTTCAACTCTGTCGCCATGAACAATTATCATATCTGGATTTAAGGTTTTACAATAGCTTGATAAACCTTCAATGGTTTTAGCCAAAGTTAAATCCATAGTAGTTTCGTGCGTGTGATTTTCAAAAGTATGAACATTTTTAAAATTGCACCGTTCAATTTCTATTAAAGTATATCCGTATTCTTCTAGCAAGTGCATTCCTGTTACAAAAACATAAACTTCAAAGTTTGGATTTTCATCTACTATTGATATTAACGATTTTATTTTACCAAAATCGGCTCGTGTGCCTGTTAAGAATAAGATTTTTTTCATTTAAAAATTTCTTTTATTTTATTGTTCTTAAAATTTTAGAAACAACTCTTTTATAAAAATCTTTTAATTTCCATCTAAATAATCTTTCTTTTATACCAAAATTTAAATTTTGATTATTTACATAAATATCATCTGTATCTAATTTAAAAATTAATTTAAAGTTACTAGATTGCAAATAACTACTTATTCTATTATCATTATAATTGTTTTCAATGACTAAACATTTAACATTTAGCAGTTTAAAATTTATTGAAGTTACAATATCATATTCATTTCCTTCTGTGTCTATTGAAATAAAATCTATATCATTATTTTTTGCTTCTTCGATTGTGTCTAACGTTATCATATCAATCTCAATCTCAGATTTTATTCCGCCTTTTTTTGAAATTAGACTATCAATTCTCTCCACATGATTGGAATGGTAATTATCGGTTATACCACTAAGCATTTCTGAATATCCAGTAATTTGGGTAAACATTACTTTTTTATTTTCGTTACCTATACATTTATTAATGTTTATAGCTTTTCTATTTTTTACAAGTTCTTTATACACATTAGGGTTAGGTTCTATACATATTCCTTTCCAATTTCTATATCTCTCAAAAAATAATGAATTATTTATATTGACTCCATCATGCGCACCAATATCAATAAAAAAACCAAATTTTTTATTATAAAAAATAACTTCATTAATGAATTTATCTTGTTTGAATTGAGAAAAATAGTTTTCTTTCATTAGTTTATTTTTTATGTAATGTATTATGAAATTTCAATTTTACTTTTGACACTAGTTTTACAAAGTTTATATATTTTGGATAGTTGTCAAAATATTCATTTTTGCCTTTAATAAATACCAATTCTTTATTGTTTTTTTTATAGTTTCCGTTTATTGACTCTAAAGATTTTATTTGATTGTATAAAAAAGGAAAAAGTTGATATTGATTTAATATTAATTCTCTTGCTTTACAAATTTCATCCAAATTTTGTTCCCATTTATTTGAATCTATAATTTCTTTTAAAAATAAATTTATATGCTTGTCTTTGGGATCAATTTGAATAAAAGAATTTTTAGGGAAAAAATTTTCTATAGATTCACATCCAAAATATAGTGGCATTGAATAGCTTAAAAAACAATCAATTATTTTTTCTGTCCAATAATAGTCATTTTTAAAATTTTCATAAGCAATAACATATTTATACTTTTTTAATACTTCAAATTTATCTTCTATTGGATTTATTCCTCGTCCAAAACAGTTAACAAAATCTAATTCATTTATTTTGTCTAAGAAATTCATTCTATCTTTATGACCTTTTGTACCTCTTTGATTACTTGTTATCCAAGCTATTTTATTCTCTTTTATTAAATCTTTACTTTTCAGGTTTGTTAAATAATCATACTCTTTATTTAAATGCCAAGGTAAAGCTCCATGAGACAAAATATTATTGTTTTTTGTATCGAATTGATTAAAATTGATAGTAACTTTTTTATTAGCATATTGTCTATAAATAGACATTTCATTGGGTGGTTCTAAACATAAATTAATGATGTTGTCTTTATTTACTTTAATAGAAATATCTTCTTTGGGATAGTCTAATATTACTAAATAATCGCATTCATCAATATTCTCTTCTGTAAATGTAAATTCTTTCCATTGCATAGAAGAATTAGGAGTTTGTTGCTTAATGTTGGGATATTGAAAATATCTTTCAATTTTAATAATCATTATTTATTCTTTAATATTTTTTTCGCCGTTTTGTAAATTAGCAGTTACAATTGTATTGGAATTTATATTATTTGTAATTAAAACATGAGCACCTATAACTACTTTATCGCCAATAATTAATTCCCCAATTATTGATGAATTGCAGTATAATGTAACATCATTTCCAATTAAATTACCATTTCCAATACCGTTTTTTTTATGACCGATGGTACAACCTTGATGAATTTTAAAACCTTTGCCAATATTATTTCGGCTTCCAATTACAGTTCCTTGTCCGTGAATTACATAAAACCCTTCATCTATCTCATTGTTAAAATAAATTTCACAGCTACATAATTCTTTAAGTAACCAATGAATTTGAAATTTATATTGATCTAAATTATTTATGTGAAATTCATTTCCTAATCTAAATAAAAAAATTGCTAATTCGTTGTTGTTTGTAATTATTCTATTTTCAATTTCTACAATAGAAATATTAGGAAAATGATATTGAATATCTTTACAGGTTTTTAAAAAAGCATTTTCAATATAGTTTTCTGGCACTTCTATGCTTTTATAAACTTTCGATAATAGAAAAATTACAAAATCTTTCATTATTTTATATGTTCTGGTTCTAATTGTTCGTCATTATCTATATCTCTACTTGCTATTTTTCCTAATACATCATTAAATTTTTCTGAAAGAATTTTTCCAGTTCCTGGACGTTTTACCCAAATATTTTCTTTAGTAAATATATCTCCTTTTTTAATACTTGAAATTGAACATACAGTTGCAAAAGCAAAATCTATAGTTACTTGTTCTTCTTTGGCTGGTTCTTTAATTCCTCCTCGCATTTGCCATATTTCGTTGGAAGAAATTATTAACTCTGAAGTTGCTTTTTCGTCCATACTACAAATAATATCTGGACCAGAACGTTGCATTGTATCTGTAAAATGGCGTTCTAAAATACTTGCTCCAAGTGCAACAGCTCCAAGGCAAGCGTTATTATTTAATGTATGATCTGAAAGTCCGAAAACTTTATCAGGAAATGCTTCGTGAAGTTGTGTCATTGCACCAAAACGCACTAAATGAATTGGTGTTGGATATAAATTGGTTGTATGTAAAAGTGCTACAGGAATATTGTATTTATCAAAAATTGCAACTGCTTTTTTTACACTTTCTATAGTATTCATTCCTGTACTTAAAATTACTGGTTTTCCAAAAGTACAAATGTGTTCTAACAATGGGTAATTATTGCATTCTCCTGAGCCAATTTTATATGCAGGAATATCAAATTTCTTTAATCTGTTGGCAGCAGCACGAGAAAATGGTGTTGATATAAAAATCATTCCGTTGCTTTCTACGTAGTTTTTTAGTTCTAGTTCGTCAGCTTCATTTAGTGAACAACGTTCCATAATTTCGTAAATAGAAACTGTTGCATTTCCTGGAATTACTTTCTTGGCTGCACCACTCATTTCGTCTTCAACAATGTGTGTTTGATGTTTTACAACTTCTACACCAGCGCGTTTTGCAGCATCAACCATTTGTTTTGCAACTTCAAGTGAACCTTCGTGGTTGATTCCAATTTCGGCTATTACTAATGGTGGAAAATTGGGTCCAATTTTTCTTCCTGCAATTTCTATATAGTTTGATTTCATAATTAATTTAAAATAAAGCAATTTGAAAGTGCTTAGTTTAACAATAAATTAAAATTTGTTTAGTAGATATTCTGCATAATCAAAATCTTCTTGGGTATCAATATCAACTTTTGCAAAAATATGATTTACTAAATAAGGATATGCGTTTTGTGTAATAATTTTATCTTCTAATATAGATTTGGCTTTTGTAATATATAGCAAACCGTTTTCGTTGAATAAAGGTTCTAAATCTTGGCTTCTTTGACCAATTTCATAATTAAAAGGAATAAATATGTTGTCTATTATTTTACCTAATTTATGCTCATTTTTAGACACTGTAAATAAACTATCAGATTGTAAATCAATAAATTTTTTGTAACAATCTTCTAATAAATTTTTTGTTCTTAATGGATTGGTTGGTTGTAATAAAATTACATTTTCAACATTTTCTTCAATTGACAACAGCACGTGTTGCAATGATGAAATTGTTGGTTCGTTATCTCCAGATATTGATTGTGGTCTTATAATTACTTTTGCACCAAATTCTAATGCTATTTCTTTAATTTTTTCATCATCTGTAGAAACATAAATTTCATCGATAATATGAGTATTATCCTTAGCATATAAAATACTGTGTGCTATTAATGGTATTCCTCCAAATGATAGCATATTTTTATTTGGTAATCTTTTAGATCCGCCACGAGCAGGAATAATTGCAATTGTTTTACTCTTCATCTTCTGGTTTCCAATAAATTTTATTTAAGGATAATTTTAAAATTTCTTGATATTCTTCATTAGATAATCTATTACTTTGTTTGACCAATTTAGGAATATTTATTATAACATCCAAAACTGCTTTAAAAATACCTTTGGTTGCTTTAAAATCTCCTTTAAAAGTTTTAGTTTTTAATTGAATCCAAAGTGAATATATTATTTTTCTGGGAATTGTTTTTATTGGATAAAAAAGAAAATATAAATACCATCCAGATGCTAAACTTCGTCTTACTCTAATACTGTAATCATTATTACTTTTTCTAGACTTAACTTCTACTCTATGATGCACTAATACTGTTGGTAAATAATGAATTTCTTGATTAATTTTAAATAATTGGTAGGATGCAAATTCTTCTTC
This sequence comes from Flavobacterium sp., assembly GCF_043760115.1. GTDB lineage: Bacteria > Bacteroidota > Bacteroidia > Flavobacteriales > Flavobacteriaceae > Flavobacterium. The sequence continues at coordinate 50,986 of NZ_JAYUPK010000017.1, read as the reverse complement.
TCCATAAAACACAAACCATTCTGGATAATTAGGAACTTTTTTCCATGCTTCTATTTTCCAAACGTGTCCGCAACCTACAAATCCTTTTACTCTTTGAGAATTCTCTTTAGAATTTGTAGTAATTGGAAGATGTATTCCCCAAAAAATTCTAAACGAAATTAGACCACAATTTGGATTTTTAATAAAATGATTTTCTATTTCTTCTAATGGATTTTGCGATAAAAAATTAGCATCATCGTCTAGTGAAATTGCGTATTTTGCTTTGGTTTCGTTAAGCATCTTATTTCTGCAATATAGATATCCTTTAGAAATTTCGTTACGCTGAAGTATAACATTTGGAAAATTTTGCTTTACTTTTTCAAAAGTTCCATCAGTAGAACCATCATCGAAAACTACAATTTGAAGTTCATCATTAGATTTTAATTCATAACAACTTTCTAAAGTAAAAAGTAAATCTTCTACTCTGTTTTTAGTTGAAATAAGAATTGCGAATTTCAAATTGGATATATTTTCTTTAAAATTCAAAATTAAATTGAATCGAGAATTTTTTTCAAATTTTTCATTGAACAATAGTCAATTAAATCAGGTCGATTTAATTTTAAAGACTCTTTATCAATATTCCATTGATTGTATAAATTTTCTATACTTGCTGCTATTTTTTGTATATCGTCAACTTCTGACCAATATTGATAATCGTTACCCAAAAGTCGTTTTGTTTCGCTATAATATGGCGCTAACAAAAGAAGTGGTTTATTTGCTTCAACACAATGCGGAAATTTACCTGGTAAAAAAGGGCTAATTTCTGCTTTGGATTCTAAAATTATATTAACCGAAACATGTTGTTGCAATTTATATACAATTTCAAATGGTACATTGGCGTTAAGAACAAAAATTTGTGGAATTAAGTTACTATATTTTTCTAAAATTTTAGCATGAAATGTTGCTGGACCTAAAAGTATAAGTTTGGTGTTTACTATTGCTATTGGATTTCTTTTAAGAAAAAGTTTAAATCCTTCAATTAAACCTTCTGGCGATCGTTGCTTCATTAAATTACCAGCATGAAGTAAATTAAATTTAGATTCATCAAAGTAATTTGGCAAAGCAACATTTTTAATTTCTTGATTAGCATTTTGATGAGGAATTACCAAACCTGTTTGAAGAAAATGAGGAAAATAACTTCCCATCCATTCCATTAGTAACTTACTTGGAAAAGAAGCATGATGAGCTTTTTGAGAAATTGCTTGAAAGTATTTTTCTTTAATAGCATAACCTGGTTCAACCCAATTGTATGGTCTTGGATTATAATGAAATGGATATGGGTCATGAATATTAGCAATCCATTTATGATGAATTTCAGGGAATGACAACAAGGCATAATGTGGGCGAAAACTTGTTCCTTTACTAACTGTAAAAACTAAATCTGGATTAAGATTAATAACTTCTTTAACAATTTTTTTAATTGAGTTTACATCATTAAAAACAGTAAATGAAAATCCAAATATTTTTTCTAAAAAAGTATGAAATTCAACTTTGAAATTTCGTTGAATTACTCTTTGAAATCTACTTAAAAAATAATTTATACTAAACTTTATTTCTTTAATTTCTCTGCAATCGATTCCTTCAAGCAAGGGTTTTTTATGTCTTGTATAATGATAAACAATAACTTCAAACCCAGCATTTTTGGCGTTTTGGATTAAAGCAACATTGCATTTTGAACAGCTACTATCGTCCTTGTCTATTGATTCAGCAATAAATACTATTCTTTTTTTTGTCATAACAATTTTAAATTATTGTTTTAACTTTTCTTTAATCCAATTAATGGTTTTGGTAAGTCCTTCTTCAAAATCATGACTTGGCGTATAACCTAATAACTGTTTAGATTTTTGTATGTTAGAACATCTATCTTTTACATGATCCCAATCTCTAGGTTTAGTTATAACAATTTCAGATTTAGAATTAGTAAGCTTTACAATTTTTTGAGCAAGATCTAAAATTTTTAATTTTGTTCCTGTTCCACCATTAAAGACTTCGGCATTTTTAAAACTAGATGTTGCCATTTTAGATAATAGATAAACAGTATCTAGAACATAAGTAAAATCTCGAGTTTCGTTTCCAGTTCCTGTTATATTTATAATATCATTATTAAGTGCTTTTAAAATAAAGTTTGGAATAACATTTCTATAATTTCCTGGCATTTCACCAGGACCAAAACTATTAAAAATTCTAGCGCTTACTACAGGAACTTTATGAATTTCTGAATAATATTTACAATACAATTCACCAACATATTTATTAATTGCATATGGTGTATCGTATGGAGAAACGTTTAAGTCTTCTGTCATTATTTCGCTATTTCCATAGACACAACTCGAACTTGCAAAAATTATTTTTTTTAATTCTGAGTTATTTTTTTGAGTTTCAAAAAGATTTACAACACCTATAACATTAGTATTGACATCTGAAATAGGATGATCAACGGAGTTTTGATTAGCAAAATGTGCTGCTAGATGAAATATAAAATTTGGCTTGTAAGTTAAAAAAAATGAATTTACTTTTTCTGTATTTGCAATATCAATATATGAAAAAGTGACTTTATCAGAAAAATTTACATGTCCTGCGCTAAAATTATCAATAACATGAATATCACAATTATAATTTTCTAAGAGGTATTGAATTAAGTTATAACCCAAAGCACCAAAACCACCAGTTATTAATATTTTAGAATTGTTAAATGTCATAAAGCAAAGATATTATAAAAGGTTAATTTATCCTAAATGAAAATTTGATTAATTTTATTAAAATTTATTTAAAATTGTATCGTAAAAATGTTTTTGAACTATTTTTTGAGAAAATAATTTTTGTTTAGCTAACTTACAATTTTGTTGAAAATAACTGTAATTAGATTGTAGTTTTACAAATGCCTCATAAAGTTCTTCACTGTTGTTATTGTCAATTATAACTCCGACTTCATATTGATTAATTAAGTCACCAACAGTAGAGTTTTTAGGTCCATGATATACAAATGGAATTGAAGCTCCGATGTAAGTTATTATTTTGGTAGGCAAAGAAAGTTGTGCGAACTTTAGATTTTCGGGTTTTAAATCATCGCAAGCATAACCAAAATCAACTGTCTTTAAAATATTATTAAATTCATTTTCAGAAACTAAATCGTGTACTTTGATATATTCATTTTCAAATTTTCTTAATTTTGAATCAAATAAATGAAGCTTAAAACTATTAGAATTATTTAATTTTTTAATTGCCTCAATTAATGGATTTGGCCATGGTGGCGAAGCGTTTCCATAACCTCCCATTAAAATAGTTTTATAATTATTGTTAGTAAAATTATTTTGTGGAAAATCATCGGCAATACATCTTGTAATAACTATAGAATCTACGTAATACTCTTTTTTATATTGTGCTTGCATTCTAGCTGAAATAACGTCAATAGTGGCAGCTTGGCTTACTATATTTTTAAATAATGATGTTGCTTTTTTCTTTTTATCATCTTCTATTTCTAGTATTGGGTCATCGTGAATTGAAATATGATACTTTATTGAAATTGTTTCAGATAGTTTATTTATTCGATATAAATGATCATATGAAGTTCCTAAAACAATCCATACTAAATCAATTTTATTTTGTTTTATTAGTTTATTAAAATTAGTAGCAAAAATCTTAGACTCAATATTTAAAATTGTACTTGAGATTCCTCTTCCTCTAATATATTTTGTTTTAAATTTTAATACTTCTATACCGTTACAAGTCTGTTTTTGCTGATCTTTATTTACATTAAAACTTGTCCAAAAAAATTTACACTCTTCTGGATAATTTTTTGTTAAACTTCTTATAATTACGCCTCCACCCCAACCAGTATTGGGTAATGAACAAGATAAAATTAAAATATTTTTCAAGTTTTGGTTTTGATATTATTTACGTTTATCCCAGTTTTCAATAATTTCTTTAAAAACCGTTGGGATGTCTTTGGTTATTTTCCACATTGGAAAATGTTCTTTTATTTTGGTTAAATCCGAATAATAACAAATATGATCACCTTCTCTATTTTGGTTTAAATATTCATACTTCATTTCTTTACCAGAGATTGAAGAGACTAATTTAAATGCTTCAAGAATTGATATTGAATTTTCTTTTCCACCGCCAATATTATAAACTTCTCCTTTTCTAGGATTTTGAATAAAATAATCAATAAAAGTTGCTACATCATACGAATGAATATTATCTCGAACTTGCTTTCCTTGGTAGCCAAATACTTTATAGAGTTTACCGTTGAGATTGGTTTTAATTAAGTAACTTAAAAAACCATGTAATTCAACTCCTGAATGATTTGGTCCAGTTAAACATCCTCCACGTAGACAGGCAGTGTACATCCCAAAATAACGCCCATATTCTTGAACCATGATATCTGCAGAGAGCTTTGAAGCGCCAAAAACAGAATGCTTACTTTGATCTATTGTAAAGTTTTCAGAAATTCCGTTTATAAAATTATCATCATTAAAGTCCCATCGCGTTTCCAACTCTTTTAGTTGAATAGTATTTGGTGCATCGCCATATACTTTATTGGTAGACAGGTGAATAAATGGAGATTCTAAACAAAACTGTCTACATGATTCTAGTAAATTAAAAGTTCCTAAAGCGTTTACGTCAAAATCATCAAATGGTCTTTTGGCTGCTAGGTCGTGACTTGGCTGTGCGGCTGTATGAACTATAACATCTGGCTTTTGATTCTCTATAAATTGTAAAACTTGGTTTCTATTTCTTATATCAATTTCAAAATGCGTGAAATTTATATAAGACGATTCTAAACGTTTTTGATTCCATCTTGTATCTCCATCTGGACCAAAAAAATCGGCTCTCATATTATTATCTATACCAATAACATCATGATTACGTTGCGCAAAATAATTTACCACTTCGCTTCCTATTAAACCACTTGAACCTGTAACTAAAATTTTCATTTTTAACTATTTATTATGTCATTAGCAATTTTAATAAACTCATATCCAAAATTTTGAGATTTTTTTTCATAATCAAAATCTGGTTTTTCATATTTGTTTATATTAAATTTAAGTAAAATTTCAGCCAATTGATTTTCATTGCATGGATTAAAATAATATCCTTTATCTTTAAGTTGTTCTTTATGTACATTTAAATCTGACACAATACAATTTTGATTCATACTTTTTGTATCCTCTACTACTGTACTCCATCCTTCAAATAATGAAGGTTGAATTATTGCTAAAGAGTTTTTCATTAAATATAATTGTTCTTCCCTATCAATAAATCCTAAAAAAAGTATATTTTCTTGAAGATCATTTTTTATGGTAAAATCTTTTAATTCTTGAAAATATTCTGGATTTCTGTAATCATATTCTTTGCCTGAAAATGCTACTGTAAAATTTAATTTATTTTTATTTTTTAATATTACTAATGCCTTTAATATTATTATTTGATTTTTATGTTTCCAAAATTGATTAGGTGAAAAAAAATAATTTTTATTATTTAAATTATGTTTTTTTAAGATTTCTTGATTTAAATTATCATATTTTGGATGAAAAACCGAAAAATTTAAAACATAATTTTTTGTGTTGTTTTCTTTAAAAAAAAAATTATAATCATTTAATGCATCTTTACTACTGAATACAACATTTTTTTTTGATTTAGAGAAAATCTTTCTATTGGATTTTCTTTCTTCTAAATTTGCATTTGGGTAAAATTGTGGTAAATGAAGTTCTTGAAAATCGGGTATCCAAAATAATTGTTTTTTTATCCAACTTAAACTCGCATCACCATTAGAAGGAAACAATAAATCTATATTTGAATCAATATTTTTAATGATGTTTCTTTTAAAAATTATTTTTCTTGATATTTTATTAATTATTTTTGGTATTAAATTTTCCTCATGGTTTATATTTTTATAATTTATATAAGGATAATTTAATTGTTTTATTTTGAGAAAATCTTCTTCATTTTTTGAAATAATTATTAATTTAGGTAACGATTTATCTTCTAAAAGTTTCAATGATTGTATTAAATTCATAATATAGTAACTTCCACCAATCCATTTTTCGTCGTAAGAAAATAAAAGTCCAATTATAATTCTTTTATCCATTGTATGTAGTTGTTTATACCATTTTCAATACTCACTTTTGATTTATATCCCATAGATTCTAATAAATTAATATCTGCTTTCCAATTGAGTGGATCACCTTGTTTTACAATATTATTAAATACAATTTCTTTATTTGTTTGTAAGCTATTTTTAAAAATTTCAGAAATTTCACCGATTGTATATTCTTTACCATTTGCAATATTAATTTTTTCAGCTTGAAAATTACTGTTATTTATTACAAGATGAATAGCATTAATAATGTCGTTTACGTGAATAAAGTCTCGAGTTTCTTTGCCAGTTCCAAATAATTCAATAACACTTTTGGTATTAAATTTTTGGTATAAATCCCAAAATAATTGTTTTTTTAATCCGTTTCCATAAGCAGAAAAAATTCTTAATGAACAAGTTGGTATGTTGTAAAAATCATAAAATTCTTGACATATTTCTTCACTTTGCAATTTGTGAATTCCATATGGTGATAGTGGTTTTAAAAATGAATTCTCTTTTATTGGTAAACTTGCAGGATTTCCATAAACTGCTGCACTTGATAAATTAATAAATTTACAAGTTGGTTGATACATTTTTATTGCTTCGAGAATTTTAAAAACATTAACTGTATTTAAATTAAAATCTCTTAGCGGAAAATTTAATGATAATGGAACGCTTGCAGCTCCAGAACAATTTATACAAACATTTATTTGATTGTTTTCAAATAGAAAATGATAATCCGAGTTGGTTGCTTCAATTTGAAAATAGTTTTGATCTTCATAATCGGCTATAACATCACAGCCAATAACTTCAAATTTTAAAGATTTAAAATAATTATAAGTATAACTTCCAATAAAACCTTTTGAACCAACTACTAAAATTTTCATTATTTTTATAAATTTAATTATATATAAAATTACTTTTTAATTTATTTATAGGTTTTTCTATTAAAAACCAACTTAAACTAGCTATTAATATACTAATCATTACAAATAATAGAGCTTTAAATTCCATATTGAATGAAAGTTCTAATTTTCTTAAAATTAAATTACCAATGTTAAGTACAAAATAATGATATAAATATAAACCGTAACTAATTTTTCCTAGATATATTACTATTTTGTTTTCTAAAATATATTTTATAATTCCTTTGTAACTAAAAGTTATTGACCAACCTAAAATCCAAAAACTCATTATATTAAATAAAAATCTCATTATAACTCCTGAATAAAAATTGTATTTTAAATCATTATCGTAAATTGAATAACTAAATATCATAACTATTAAAAAAGCAAAAATAGAAGAAATAAACAGCATTTTATTTCCAATTATTTTTTTTAAAAAACTTTCTTTATATAAACTTAAATACCCAAGAATTCCACCAATTCCAAGAGAATCTAATGCACTAATAGTATGGAAATTCCATAAACCGATATTAAGTGGATTGGAAAAATATAAAAACATACGTCCAAATAAACCAATAAAAACAAGGCCTACTAAAAAACTTAAAATATATTTTTGTCTTATCGCAAAAATAAAAATAGGAAATAGAATATAAAATTGCTCTTCAATAGCTAAAGACCATAAATGACTGTAACTTCCTGCTATTGAAATATCGCCACTATATCCAATAAACAAATTAACTGAATATGTAATTAGCCATGTAAAAATTTCTCTGCAAGGATAGTAATTTATTAAGAAAAGAAAAAACAAAAGTATATAGTAAACTGGAAAAATTCTTAAAGAACGTCTAGTGTAAAACTGTTTTATAGAATGTGAATTTGATTTTTTATTATTTATATTTTTTATTTTGGCATTTAATAAAATTCTTGTTATTAAAAAACTACTTAAAACAAAGAAAAACATAACTCCATACCCAAGTGGTAATCTTGTAATAAATCCTGTATTAATAAAATGACATAACATTACTGAAATAATTGAGAAAAATCTAAATCCATCCAATTGATTGAAATATTTCAATTCTGTTTTATTCATAATTGATTTTTAATTTTTTTTATAAATGCCACTCCTTTTCTTACAATCTTGTAATCAAAATACATTCTAATAAAACGTTTTATGTTTAATATTCTATTTTTTTTAAGTTTTTTATAATCATAATATAAATTAAAGTATTTCTCAGCTTGTTTTGAAATGTCAAAATTTTGTTCAATACTTTTGATACATGCAATACTTCTTTTTTCTAATTCATCTCTGTTTCTTGATAAAAATTCGATTTTTTTAGCAAAAGTATTTATGTCGTTTTTATCTATTACAAATCCTATATCAATAGTGATAACATTTTTTATACCTTCACTAAAATTGTAAACCAATGGTACGCAACCAACGCTCATAGATTCTAATAATGAAACTGGCAAACCATCTAGTGATGAAGGTAAAATATATAAATCAATTTCCTTTAAAATAACCATTATATCTGCTGTTGTTTCAGGAATAAAGAAATTAAAGTTATCTCTATGCTTAACTTCATTTATAAAATTCTCTCTTTCTTCTCCATCACCTAAAATTGTCCAATCTACTTCTATATTTAATTTTTTTAATTGGTCATCAATTTTAGGTAAATCATATATACCTTTCTTTTTAACATGGCGTGCTAAAAAAACTAGTCTTAATTTTTTATTTTTATTTATTGCTTTCTCAAAATTTTGAACTGTTACTCCATGTTGTATAAAATGAATATCTTTTTTTCTATTGGGTAACATTTCACAAATTTCATTGTAAACTGCAATATTATGAGCTATAATAACATCAATAATATGACTGTATGTTTCTGCTAAATGAATATAGGCATCATCTTGACAAATAAAGAAAATTGTTTTTTTATATTTTCTATAAATTTCTAATGTTGCTAATTCTGTTTGAAAATTAGTAAGTACTGCTCCTTCTTTATTAGAAATTAGTTTTTCTAATCTTTTTGAAATTTCTTTAATGGGTTCACTAGAAAAATCAAAAACTTTATTATTCTCATCTATTATTAAATTTTCTAATCTTTTAGCTTTCCAATGTAATGGATTGAGAAATATACATTTTATGTTAAAATTATCATTTGGTCTATTGTCTATCATATTTCTATGAAAACTAGCTCCACCACCCATTAAATAAATGCTAAAAACTACTAGCTCTGGTTTTTCTGACATTATTATTTTTTTATTATAATTCCTTGTCCTGTTGGCAAACTTAAAATAGAAACATTTTTTTGTTTAGCAAATTCATCGAAAGCATACTTTTGTTCTGTATGAAGAGAAAAACCATAATCATCTAAAACCACAACACCGCCTTTAACTATTTTATCCCAAAAATAATTAATAGCAGCTATTTCTGGAGCAACAGCATTCATATCGATTGAAAAGTAAGCAATTTTAGTTGCATTACAAACCGATAAAGTTTCTGGCACTTTTCCTTTAATTATCTTTACATTATATTGGCTAAACGTTTTTTTAACTGCTTCGTAAACATCTTCATAATGAGTTTCATATACCGCAATACCAGCTTTTTTCTCTTCTAGAGTTATTTGTTCAATAGGAAATCCATCAAAGGTATCTAACAAATAAAATGTTTTATCAAGTTTTTGAAAATCAATGTAATCAATTACCGCTCTAGAATATGCACCAGTGTTTACTCCACACTCAACAAAATCTCCTTCAAGATTTTTTACCAAATCTGCAAACCAACATACAATATAAGTACGCCACTGTAAAGTAAAACCTTTCCAAGGTTTAGTATCTAAAGCTGTTTGATAAGCTTTTGCAAATCTTTCTTCTTTGATAAAATCGCAATTATTACTAGTTGTTAAACTATCAGTATCATATGTAATTGGCCCTAAATAATGAGTTGATCTAGCTCCAATATTAAGTTGACTTCTAAAATTATTAATATTTTTAAAATTAGATATAAACCATTTTATTTTACCTAATTCTTTTTTTATTTTTTTTATCATTTAGAATATTTTATAATTTTCATAGGATTTCCTACACATACGGCAAAATCTGGAACGTCTTTTGTAACTAAAGTATTTGCTCCAATAATAACAGACTTTCCAATAGTTACTCCTTTCAATATTGTTGAATTAAATCCAATCCAACAATCATCTCCAATTATAACTTGTTTCTCATTCAAATCATTTATTTTTTGCAAACCAAGATTTTTTATGTGTTTAAAATCTTCATGTCTTAAATTTTTATCCGTTGGATGAGAATTATTATCATGAATATTTACATTGTGAGAAATTAATACTCTGTTTCCAATTACTATTTTTTTTGCTGACCATATTTTGGAGTTTTCTCCAACAAAACAGTAATCACCAATTATAATTTCACCAGCATGACCAAATAACATTAATTCGCCTCTAATATCTGTATTTTCACCAATAACAATTTTAGTTCTGTCGTTAAGATGATTACAAATTTTGGCTTCTTCAAAAATTCTAGTATGTATACCTATTATTGCATTTTTATGGTTAAAATTATTGATTTCTATAATTTTATTTCCCATTAAAACCTCAGTATTTCTAACATGTAATTTATATGAAAAATCAATAACTAATTTTTTAAAAAAATTCATATTTAATTTATTTCCCATTTTGAATCAATAATTACATTTCCATAATCAATACCTTCATACTTAGAGTAAATTGTTCCTGTATCATGAATTTTTATATTGCAAACATTGTCAACAATATGGTGTATTTGAGAACCGTGTTCATATAATGCAAATATAAAATTATATACATTAGGTGCAATTATATTTTTTGGGATAGTAACTTCAATTTTAAAAGTTTCTTTTGTATTATCAATAATTATTTCATTTAAATTATTAATGAATGTACAAACTCTATTATTAAATTTATCTTGAATTCCAACACCTAAAATTACGGTTCTATAATCACCTTTTACCGATATTGTTAATCTTACTTTTATCTCTTCATCAAAACCAAATGAATCTACATTTTGATTTTTTGAGTTTAAAGTTTCTCCTTTTAAAAAAAAAAACTGCTTATTTTTGGTTAAGTTAGTATCTGATAAATAAATATTTTTTTCCAAATCATTATTTTCTGAAACAGGAGTTAAATATTTTTCAATTATTTCTGTAGATGTTCCATAAGCTGATAATTTACCATTATTTAGCAACATTCCTTTATTGCATAAACTTGCAACTGATCCTAACTGATGACTAACAAAAAGCACTGTTCTACCTTCTCCTTTAGAAATATCGCCCATTTTACCAAGACACTTCTTTTGAAATTCTGCATCACCAACGGCTAAAACTTCATCAACTATTAAAATTTCGCTTTCTAAATGAGCTGCTACTGCAAAGGCTAAACGTACATACATTCCAGAAGAATACCTTTTAACTGGAGTGTCAATATATCTTTCAACTCCAGAAAAATCTATAATTTCGTCAAGTTTTCTTGTAATTTCCTTTTTGCGCATTCCAAGAATTGCTCCGTTAAGATAAATATTTTCTCTTCCTGATAATTCTGGATGAAAACCTGTACCTACTTCTAGTAAACTTGAAATTCTACCTTTTACTTTTATACTTCCTGTGGTTGGGCTTGTAACTCTAGATAATAATTTTAATAAGGTGCTTTTTCCTGCTCCGTTTTTACCAATAATTCCAACTGCATCGCCTTGATTTATTTGAAAATTTATATCTTTTAATGACCAAACAATATTGCTATCACTTTTTGTACTTCTATCGTTTGTTTCACCTACTTTTAAAAATGGATCTTCTTTTCCAAGAATTTTCATTTGCCAAAGCCGATCAATATCTCTAGAGATTGTTCCACTACCAATTTGTCCAATTTGGTATGCTTTAGATAAATTTTCTACTTGTATAACTGTTTGACTCATTATATTGTATCTACAAAGTTTTTCTCGGTTTTATTGAAAATTATTATCCCTAAAAATAAAATTACTAAAGTTACTACTACAGAATATCCTAAACTGTAAATAGTAAACTCACCTTTTCCAAGAAATGCATATCTAAATGCTTCAATTATTCCTGTCATTGGATTTAATTCTACAATGTAATCATATCCTTTTTCTTTAGCGTAACTTAGTGGATAGGTTACTGTTGTCGCATACATTAAAAGTTGAACGCCAAAAGTTACTAAAAACGTTAAATCTCTATATTTAGTTGTCATTGCAGTAATAATCAATCCCATTCCTAATCCTAAAAGTGCCATTAAAATTACTAAAAGTGGAAATAAAAATATACCATTTGTAATTTTAAAACTAGCTCCATCTTCTGGAAACAAATAAAAGTAAATCATCATGCATACCATCAATAATAATTGTACTCCAAATCGCACTAGATTACTAACAACTATACTTAATGGCATAATTAATCTTGGAAAATATACTTTACCAAAAATACTTGCATTGTCTCTAAAAACCGTACTTGTCTTAGTTAAACAATCTGAAAAATAGGCCCAAGATGTTATTCCTGTTAAATAAAATAGATATTTAGGTAAACCATCGGTGCTTATTCCAGCAAGATTACCAAATATAAATGAAAAAACTATTGTTGTAAAAATGGGTTGTATAAAAAACCAAAGTGGTCCAAGAATTGTTTGTTTGTAAAAACTAACAAAATCTCTTTTTACAAACATTACTAGTAAATCTCTATAACGCCAAAGATCACTAAAATTTAAGTCAAATAAAGAGGTGTGTCCTTTAATTACTAAATCCCAATCATTATTTTCTTGTTCTAACTTCATTAATAAAAATAATTTTATTCGTTGTAATTTTTATAAAACTGTTTATTTTAAGGCAACAAATATAACAATTTGAGATTATTATACTTGTAATTTCTAGGTTTTAATTATTATTTGTTACTTTGTAAAAAAAAATATTTTCAATTGTATTTCTTCAAAAAAAAAAAACCTTTTTTAAGCGATTTAATCAGTAATGGCTATGTTGACATTCACTCGCATTTACTTCCAAATATTGATGATGGTTCTAGTTCTTTATTAGATACTATTTCTATGATTAAAGCTTTAAATAAATTAGGGTTTTCTCAGTTTATTACAACACCTCATATTATTAATGGCATTTGGGAAAATACTAACGAAAGTATTGCACAAACTTTAAAAAACACGTTAGTTGATTTGCCTAGTGAGTTAAAAAATATTCCATTAATTGCAGCAGCTGAATATATGATGGATACAAATTTTATTAACCAATTTAAAAATGAAAAACTTTTAACCCTAAAGGAAAACTATGTACTAGTTGAAATGTCTTATATAAATGCACCTTTAAATTTATATGATATAATTTTTGAACTTCAACTTGAAGGTTATAAACCAGTTTTAGCTCATCCAGAAAGATATAATTTTTATCATCCTAACTTTGATGAATATAAAAAATTAAATAATGCAGGATGTCATTTTCAACTTAACTTGTTATCTACAGTTGGCTATTATGGTCCAAAAATTGCAGAGATTGCAAATAATTTATTAAAAAATAATTTAATAGATTTTGTTGGTTCTGATGTTCATCATAATAAACATATTGATTTTTTTAACAAAAAAATTGTTTTGAAAAACCACGAAAATTTAAAAGTGGCAATTCAAAACAATCAATTTTTTAAAATTTAATTTTATTTATCCTTTTTAAAGAAAGAGGTTATTTTACTTTTTATAGATTTCTTTTCATTTTCAACTCCGTAACCGTAACCGTATCCATAACCATATCCATAACCGTATCCATAAGTCTTACTTTTCTCAGCATCATTTAATACTAATGCCATATTTGGCAATTTATTTTCTTTGTATAGCGCTTCTGTAAATTTTAACATTCTCTTATCTAGATAATTTGCTCTAATAACATAGATAAATGTATCTGCATTTTTAGCAATTAACAAAGTATCTGTTACCAAACTAACTGGTGCTGTATCTACAACTATATAATCAAATTGTTTTTTTAAGTCGTCAAACATTATATTTAACTTGTCATTCATTAACAATTCTACAGGATTTGGTGGAATTACTCCTGATGGTAATGCATAAAAATTATTAAAGGTTTTAACCTGAACTATATAATCATTAATATTTTCATCACTTTTAGATAAAAAATTAGTTAATCCTTTAGAAGGAAGTGAAATATATTGATCTAATTTAGGATTTCTAATATCTAAACCTATTATTAATACTTTTTTTCCAGACAATGCTATTGTTGTTGCAAGATTTATTGCACAAAAAGTTTTTCCTTCTTTAGGAATAGAAGAAGTTACAAATATGGTTTTACATTTATCTTTAGGCACATGAGACAACATAAATTCCATATTGGTTCTAATCATTCTGATTGCTTCGGCAGAGCTAGATCTACTATTAGATTTAATTATTTCATCATTAGTTTCTGATTTTGGTAAATCTCCTAAAAATGGTATTGAAACTTTTCCTTCAATATCTTGTCTTGATTTAATTTTTGTGTCTAGAATATCCATTAGATATAGAATTCCAAAAGGAACTAATAAACCTAATAACAGTGCAGCTAAGTAAAAAACATTTCTGTTTAAAGAAACTGCACCAGTTAAATAAGCTGTATCAATTACTTTAGCTTTTGGTGAAGTAATAGCTAATGAAATTGCAGTTTCTTCTCTTTTTTGTAATAGATATAAATATAAAGCTTCTTTAATTCCTTTTTGACGTGTTATTTCATTATAAATTTTTTCATGGGTTGGCACTTGACTAACTTTACCGTCAAAAATATTTTTTTGTTTTGTTAAGTCTGTTCTATTTATACTTAAATCATTTTGTCTGCTGTATAAACTTTCTGTAATGTTAGATTTTAATGCTGGTAATTGAGCATCAATTTCTTCTATTTTTGGATTTAAAGTAGTTCCACTCTTAGACAATCTTCTTCTTTCTATAATAAAGTCATTATATTGTCTAATATAATCACTGGATGTTTCTGTACCACTTATTATGTTGGTAGGAATTAATTCATCAATAGTTGTGCTTTTAACTGCTTCAATCATATACTTCCCAACTTTTAGTTGAGTTTCAATATTATTTAAAGATTTGTCATATTCTGATGCTGTTTCTAGTTCAAGTGCAGCATCATTTTTTAAGTCTGTTAATCTAAATTTCTTTTTATAAGTTTCTCCTGTAGTTTCAACACCACCAAGTTCTTTGGCAATAATTTCTAGTCTTTCATTGATGAAATTTAATGTGGTTTCTGCAACTTCATTTCTATCTTTTATTGCATCTACATTATATTCTTTTACTAATTCATCAATATAATCTATACCTCTTTCATAAACTGGATCTGTTATAGAAAGATTTATAATATTAGTTTTTTCTTGACTTGAAATGTTTACTTTACTGCTAAAATTTAATGATTTGGATTCTAAAGAATTTTTAGTGATTACAATAGTTCCTAATTTTTCTGTTGATGAATTATTGTTTAAAAGTATAACAAACTCTCCAAAATTTACTTTAATTTTTTGACCAAATAAATATTTTTTTGGTTTGGATTTAGCAACATCAGATATTGTAAATTTTTTACCCTCAATATCATAAATTATAAATGTAGAATCTTTTAAACTGTAATTTTTAGATTTTTTTGTAAATAGAACACGAATTGGAGAAGTTTTATATAAATCTCTAGTTACAACTCTACCTTCACTAAAATAGGAAATATCTAAGTCTAATTTTGCAACTGCATTTTGAGATAAAGTTCTAGATTTTAAAATTGCAATTTCGTTATCAACATTACTTCTTCCTGAAAAAATTGCTAAATCACTAAATGCCGACATTTCGCTAGAGCCACCTTTTTTTTCGTCTTTTATTAAAATTGTTGAAGTTACACCATATTCTGTTACATAATATCTTAAGTAAATAAATACTAAAGAAAAACATAAAATTACACTTAATAAAAACCATTTCCAATAGTAAAGATATTTAAAAATCTGATCTTTTATATTGAAATCGTTACTGCTATTATTTTCATTATCTGGTAATGGATTTAACATAGAATTATTTTATTATTATAAAAAGTGTAGTTAGTGCAAAACCAAGTATTGAAATTATTGAAGTAACATTAGAACCAATTGCTGTAGAGTCTATTTTAGATTTTCTTGGTTCTACATAAACAACATCATTTTGATCTAAATAATAGAATGGTGAATTTACAAAATCGGCTTTAGTAATATCAATTCTATTAAAAGTTTTTATTCCTTGAAAGTCTCTTATTACTAAAATATTGTCTCTTTTACCATATAATGTTAAATCTCCAGCTTTGGCTAATGCTTCAATTAAAGTAATTCTTTCGCTATCAGCAATAATAGTTCCTGGTCTTAAAACTTCACCAAGTATCGATACTTTAAAGTTCATTATTCTAATATTAATTACTGGATCTTTTAAATATATGGCTAATCGTTCTTTTAATAAATCTTTTAAACCTTTTACAGAAAACCCTGCTACTGATAATGTACCGATTACTGGAAAATCAATATTGCCAAAGTTGTCAACTAAATAAGTTTGCTTTTGAACACCAAAACTACTGTTTGAACTTCCTTCCAGTGAGAGATTATCTAAATTAAATGGTTCAGCAGCTTTAGGTTGTTTGGAAGATATATTAATATATAATACATCATCATTTTGAATTAGAGGTTCATAATTTGAAGAAGAGTTATTAAAATTTTGTGCGCCTTGAAAATATACTATTTCTTTTTTTGGAACACAAGAAGTAACCATTAACATTAAAGTAATTAGTGTATAAATTTTATTTTTTTTCATAAAATGCTAAAGTTTCTTTATTTAAAGATTTGCAAAGATATTAAAAGAGATTAAAATAACTATTTATTTGGTATAAACATAAGATTCCTTAACTTCAATATCTAACATTTGAAAAACAGAATTAAGACTTTTAAATTCTGGCACTAACTTCTTCATCTTAGTTACAGTTTTATCATTATTAGTTTCTTTGGCAGATACAATTAATTCGTCAATTCTTTTACTGATAATTTCAAATTCGTCACATACTTCTTCAGATATCATTATTTTTTCATGATGTGTGCTTAAATTCTTAGCAGAATCATTTAATAATTCTTCATACAATTTTTCTCCAGGTCGTAAACCTACAATTTTAATTTTTATATCTTTTTCTGGTCTATAACCTGCTAGACGAATCATTTTTTTGGCTAAGTCTATAATTTTTACTGGTTTTCCCATGTCAAAAATATATACTTCACCACCATTTCCCATTGAGCAAGCTTCTAGAACTAGTTGACAAGCTTCGGGAATTGTCATAAAATATCTTATAATTTCTGGATGAGTAATAGTTATTGGTCCACCTTCCTGAATTTGTTTAGTAAATAAAGGTACAACAGAACCATTAGATCCAAGTACATTTCCAAATCTAGTAGTTATGAACTTAGTATATCTTTCAGAGTTTAATTTAATGTGTTTATAGTGTTTAGATTGAACATACATTTCGGCTATTCGCTTACTTGCTCCCATAACACTACTTGGGTTTACAGCTTTGTCTGTAGAAATCATTACAAATTGTTCTACGTTATATTTTTGAGATAAATCGGCAACGTTTTTAGTTCCTAATACATTTGTAAAAATAGCTTGCGATGGATTTTCTTCCATCATTGGAACATGTTTATATGCTGCTGCATGATAAACTACATCTGGTTTTTTAGTTTTAAATATTTTTTCTAAAACATCAAAATCTCTAACATCTGCAATAACATTTTTAACATTAACACCATTGTTTAAAGCACTAAGTTCTAATGAAAGACTGTGCAAAGGCGTTTCTGCTTGATCTAGAATAATAATTTTTTTAGGATTAAAGTGCATTACCTGTCTAACTATTTCACTTCCTATTGAACCAGCAGCTCCAGTAACTAATATAGTTTTTCCGTTTAATCTAGAAGATATTGCTTTGGTATCAAGAACTATAGGTTTTCTTTCTAACAAATCTTGAATTTCAAAATTCTTTATATTTTTGGAAATTTCATTTACATCATCCCAATCAGAAACAACAGGAAGTGTGTAAACTTTAAATCCATATTCTATACAGTCATCTACAATATTCAATCGTTCTTCTTTAGACAAACTTTTATCTGCGAGTATTAATGCTTCAACTTTCATGTATCGCATTAAAACTGGAATGGTTTTTTTTATTTGTAGTATTGGTAAATTCAAAATTCTTTTGGTAGAATTTTGATTGTTTTTATCTATAAAGCCAACTAAAGTAAATCGTGCTGGAGTTTCAGATTTTAAGGCATTGGCAACTGCAATTGCATTGGCTCCAGAACCATAAATTATTGCTCTTATTCGTTTATTTGATTCGGTTTCAGTAAAAAATTTTTCAAAGGATTGCTTAACGATTATTCTGTAAAAAAACAGCAAACTAAATGATAATATGGCATTTATAAATGAACCTGTTGTTAAATAAATTTTATTTTTATTTAAAATTAAAAATAAAACATTTATAAACAATAAGACTATAAAGGTTGAAAACTGAGAGAAAAAAAGTTTTAAAGCATCAATATAAGAGGAATGTCTAATGATACCAGAGTAGGTTCTAAACAACCAAAAGAAAAAAACATTTACACTTAAATAAAATAAAACACCAAAATATCGATGTTCTTGTGGTAGGTAATTAATTTTTAAACCTTGTAATAAAAAATAAGTAATTACACCAGAAATAACAACAATTACCATGTCTAACATTAAAATTATCCATCTTGGCAAATAGCTTAAATTACTAAAGCTAAATCCAAAATTTACTTCTGGAAAACCTTTAAAAAATTTATACGGAAATTTTGTTTTGTCAGTATTCATCAAATTGTAAAAACCATTTAGGGAAGTAAAAATAATAAAAAAAAGTTGTTAATTATATCTTAAAAGAATTTATTGCATTTTGAATTCGCTCCTTTTCATCATTCTTAAGATTTGAACCTGATGGTAAACATAAACCTATATCAAATAAATTTTCGCAAACTGAACTACCATAATAAGGATAATCTTTAAAAACTGGTTGTAAATGCATAGGTTTCCACAATGGTCTACTTTCTATATTTTCTTTTTCTAAATGTAATCTTAAATTTTCTCTATTTTTTTCTGAATTTTTTTTAGAATTTATTGTTATTGAAGAAAGCCAATGATTGGAAAAATAATCAGAATTTGGTTCAGAAAATACTTGAATTTCTTCATTTTCTTGAAATAATTCAGTGTAAAATTGATGCATTTCTCTTCTTTTTTCAATATGATTGTCTAAAACTTCCATTTGTCCGCGACCAATTCCTGCACAAATATTACTTAATCTATAATTATAACCAATTTCAGAATGTTGATAATGAGGCGCATTGTCTCTAGCTTGAGTTGCTAGAAATATTGCTTTATTTTTTCTTTCTAAATTTTTAGTTACAATTGCGCCACCACCAGAAGTTGTAATAATTTTATTTCCGTTAAACGATAATACTCCAATATCGCCAAATGTTCCACATTTTTGACCTTTGTATGTACTTCCTAATGCTTCGGCACTATCTTCTAGTATTGGAATTTCATATTTAGTTGCAATAGTTTTAATTTCTTCTACCTTGCATGGCATTCCGTATAAGTGTACTGCAATTATTGCTTTTGGTTTTTTACCTAATTTTATTCTGTCTTTTATTGCTTCTTCTAATGCATTTGGGCAAATATTCCAAGTTACAGGTTCGCTATCTACAAAAATTGGTGTTGCGCCTTGATACGCGATAGGATTTGCAGAAGCAGAAAAGGTAAACGACTGACAAATAACCTCATCGCCAGCTTTTACATCTAATAAAATTAAACCTAAATGTAACGCTGCAGTACCAGAACTTAATGCGGCAACAAAAGAATTATTACCAATATAATTTTCTAAATCTTGTTCAAATCCTGTAACATTTGGCCCAAGTGGAGCAACCCAATTGGTATCAAATGCTTCATTTACATAGTTTAATTCATTTCCGCCCATGTGTGGAGAGGAAAGCCAAATTTTAGAATTACTCATTATTTGTCTTGTATTTTATTATTTTTCCTGGATTGCCCACAACAACTGCATAATCTGGAACATCTTTTATAATTATTGCACCTGCTCCAACTGTTACCCATTTTCCTATTTTAATTCCTTGAATAATTGTGGCTCCAATTCCAACATGTGAACCTTCGCCAACAGTTACATTTCCTGCTAAAGAAACTCCTGGAGAAATGTGAGCAAAATTTTCTATATGACAATCATGTTCAATAATTGCTCCAGTATTTATAATGCAATGTTTATCTATTTTAGCTTCTGGATTTATAATTACACCAGCCATAACAACTGTTCCTTCGCCAATAGTTGCAAATTTAGAAATTATTGCTGTTGGATGAATTGCTTTTAAAAAAATGGCATTTAATTTACTTGACAACACTTTTCTAACTCTATTGTTTCCGATAGAAATTATACAATTATTCAAATTTTTTAAATCGAAATTTATTGTTTTAACAATTGAAATTCCAAGAATGGTTTCATTTTTAGGATTGTCATCAATAATTGCATCAATGGTTACAGAATTACTTTTTAGTATGTCTATAATAACTTTGGCATGACCACTTGCTCCATAAAGAGTAATTTTATTTTCCATCAAAAGGTTCTATTGTTGCAGCATTTTCGGCATTAATTCCATCACTTTTTACAACTTTTAGTATTGTTTTTAAAATTATTTTAACATCCAAAATAAAGGAAATATTATCAACATACCAAACGTCGTATTCAAATTTTTTATCCCAAGATATTGCATTTCTGCCGTTTACTTGTGCCCAACCAGATATTCCTGGTTTTACTTCGTGTCTTCTATTTTGAAAATTATTGTATAAATGTAAATAGTTTGTAAGTAATGGTCTTGGTCCAACTAAACTCATATCGCCTTTTGCAACATTTATCAATTGCGGAATTTCGTCTAATGATGTTTTTCTAACAAATTTTCCAACTTTAGTTAATCTAGCAGCATCTGACAATAAATTTCCGTTTTTGTCTTTCTTATCGTTCATGGTTTTAAACTTGATAATTTTAAAAACCACACCATTTTTTCCCGGACGAAGTTGAAAAAAAAATGGTTTACCATCATTAGCAATAAAAAGTAAAATTGTAATTATTATAAAAACTGGAAGTAGTAAAACTAGACCAATTAGACTAGAAGTTATATCAAAAAAAGGTTTTATAAAACTTTTATACATTTTTCAATAACGTATTATATTCGTTTAAAATTTCATTCCAAACTAATTTTTGATCGTATTTACTTTCTATATTTTCTCTAGCATTATTTTTCAATTTTTTATACAAATCTGTATTCTCTATTATTAAATTCATCGCTGCAAAAATAGCATTTTTGTCTTTGACAGGTATTATTAATCCGTTATGATTGTGTTTTATTATTTCATTACAACCATTAATATTACTAACAATACTTGGTAAACCCATTGCTCCAGCTTGTAAAACAACATTGGGAAATCCTTCTCTATAACTTGGAAAAACCAAACAATGTGCAATAGCTAAAAATGGTCTAATGTCTTCTTGGTAACCCAAATTTCTAATATTAAAATTAGTAAAAATTTCGTTAACCGTATTTGGAAAAACTGGATTTAATTGTTGTTCAAATGGTCCAACTAAAATTAGTTTTACATTTTTTCTTTGCGATGTTACATTTACAAATGCATCAATTAATTCATTTAAACCTTTGTCGGCAACTAATCTTCCTATAAAAATAAAAACAAAATCTGTGTCTAAAATATTTATTAGTTCTTTGGTCTTTCTATTATCTTGGTAAGTAAAATTATTGGTGTTAAAATAATCTAAATCAACTCCATTTACATTTCCGTTGGCAATAATATTTAGCGGTTTTTTGGTGATTTTATATTTTAACAAATCATTTTTAACTCCATTTCCTTCTGGATATACATTGGTTGCAAAGTGACACAAAATTTTATCCATTGCAATTAAAAGTTGTCTTGAAAATCCTGTTTTAGTTGGAAAAATTAATCCAGTAAAAGTGTGAATTCTAACTGGAACTCTGGCAAAATAGGCAGCAATCATAGTTAATAAACCAGCTTTAGGTGTAATTGAATGTACTAAAATTGGTTTTTCTTTTCTAAAAACATTGTATAATTTAAACAATGAAACGATATCTTTTAAAGGTGCAATTTGTCTTTGTAAAGCAACTTCAATAGTTTTTACTTTTTCTCTTTCTCTAACTTCTTTTAAATGTTTGTCTTCTCCAGAAACGGCTATTACATTAAAATAATTGTTTAAAAAAGACAATTGTCCTTTTAGCAATACATCTAATGAAAGTGCTACAGTTGCGGTTCGGATGATTTTTTTTTTCATTAAAATTAATTTTTATTGTTTAAAAATTAATTATTTTGCATGAACCATTAAAGAATAACCACCCATAAATCTTGAGTTAAAATTTTTGCCCAATATAAAATCAAAAAATATTCTTGCCGGCAATAAAAATCTGTTTACTTTGGTTATTGATTGTAAATATCCTTTGGTAATTTTAAAATTAACAATTTCATATCCACAATCTTCTAATGTTGCAATTGCTGTAGATTTATTGAAATAATGTAAATGTCCAACACTTCTTCGCTTTTGTGGATAATTATTAGTAATGTCAGATAAAGCACACATATCTAAAGGAATATGAAAAATAAAATTTTTAGCAAATGGTTTTAACTTTCTTAAAAAATCATAATGATTTTCTACGTGTTCAAATACATCAATTAAAAGTAATACATCATAATTTCTTGTTGATGTGAAAAAATCTTCATTAGAAAATTTAATTTTTTTATCTCTTTTTGCCCAAAGGTGATGAACATTTTCTGTAATATCAAATCCAAACAACTCTGCATTGGGATAATTTTTTCCAATATTTTCTAAAATTTTTCCTGCACCACAACCAACATCAACTACCGATTCAAATGCAAATTTCTCTAACATCATTTCCATTTGTTTAAATTTCCAATCGGAATCATTTTCATGCCAATTCGGATTTTTATCTAGATATTCTTCATTAGTGTATATTTCTTTCATATAATAATTAATGCGTTTGATAGTTTGTAAAAATAGTGATTATTTCAACTTTTCCTTGAAATTGTGCAAAATTGTAATAATTAATGCTGTAAAATCTAATCCAAAAGTTACTTGTAACATTCTTAAAAGTTTTAATTTCTTAGATTTAACATAGCTTGTAACTTTAAAACTGTTGTCAAGTCTAGCTTTAAATTTTATTTTTTCTTCTTTTGGAAGTTTGTAATATAATAAATGTGCTGTAAAATAATAATACCCTAAAATGTGTAATAATGAATTGTTTAAAACTGTAGTATTACTCATTAATTTATCTTGCCATTTTTCTATAATATACAACAAACTATTTACACCGAGAACTCCTGCAGTAGCAGTTACTGAACTTGGCTGATTTTTTCTATATATATAATTATGATTATTTACAGCATCGATTTTAGAAATAGTAGTAAAAACTTTTAGTATCCAATCTATATCTTCGGCTATAATTTTAGTTTTAAATTCTAATTTATTATTTTGTATGATTTTAGATTTGGTTGCAAATATCCAAGCTGAACCTGGAAACAAATTATTTTGAATTAAATATTCTATTGTTTTATCAAAGTTAAATTCTTGAATTATCTCAAGATTATAGTTTTCTCTGTAGGTACTTTCTTTGTTAGTTTTTATGTCAAGACTTCTTCCTGTATACAAAATTAAATCGGCATCATTTTTTTCTACTGCACTATTTAAATGAAATAATAAATCTTTGCTTTCTAAATAATCATCGCTATCAATAAATAAAATATACTTTCCTTTAGCATTTTTTATTCCTTCATTTCTTGCAGATGATGCGCCGCCATTTTCTTTATTAATTACAATTACTCTATTGTCATTATTACTAAAAGTATTTGCAATAAATAAAGAATAATCTACAGAACCATCATTTATTAACAGTATTTCAAAATCTTTAAAACTTTGATTTAGAATAGAATATACGCATTGTTTAAGATGCATTTGTGCATTATAAACAGGAATAATTATACTAAATGTTTTTATTTTCTCCATAAAAATAGTTTTTATGCTTTAATTTATATTTTAAACTATTCCATTTTACTTTTAAAAATTGTTTATTATACCATTTAGGTTTGTAGAATTTATTAAAATTAGCAATAGTAATTTCTTCATTTAAAGGTAAAAACTCGTTTTGAGAAATAAGAATTCTATTTGGAAAAACGTCTTTAAAGTTTTCAATCATAGTTCGTTTTTGCAAATGAATATATAAAAATTCTTGCTTTTCAATTGTGTTATTATTAAAAATATATCTAAAAATTGATCCATCTTCCCAAGTAAAAAGTTGCTTTTTTATTCCATCAAAATAGTAATTATTAGTTTCATAATTATAAATTGATAATCTAAAATTGGTATGATACGAATCTATATCTGCAGCTACATTTTGCAATAGCATTGAATAATTATTATTTTTAAAAATAATATTGATACTTTTATTGAACTTTTCATCAAATGCAAAACCTATTGGATGTGTAAATACAGTTTTATAACGTTCTTGATTGTTTATTTTTTCAAGAAATCTTACATTATTTTTTTCTTCATTTTTATATAAAGTTAAATGACCAAAAGTAAATACTTTATCATAGTTATTTATTACATCAATAAATATAAAGTTATCAAATTTTCCCCAAAGAATATCTGGATCACAATGTCCCCAAAAATCATATTCTTTAATATATTCTTGAAATACTAAACCAAACGAAGGACGAAAATCGCAAAGTTTAAATGGTGTTTCTAGACTAATTTTAAAATCAAAATTAAATTGAAATTGCTCTTGTATTTCTTGAAAAGTTTTGTAAATTAAGGTTACATTTTCTGGATAAATATAGTTTGTTTTATCATCTGTAATCAATAACCAATGAATATTTTTATTGCTTTTGATGGTATTCAAATGCAAATTGAAATAGTTAGGAAATTTTCCAAAATAAGGTAAAATGAGTACTATTTTCATTTATTTTCTCATTCTAGTTAATTGATTGTTTTTATAAATTGTTAAAAAATATAATGCTATTCCAAAAGGAATGGCAAATGTTACTAAAAATTTATTAGAAACATTTTTCCAAACATTAAATTGTTTTAAAATTAAACACGAATTAATATAATGAACCGATTGTGTAAAACGAAGTTTAAAACTTGGCGCCATTTGCAACATCAATTTTCTTAAATGCTGAAAACCTTTTGGATTTTTAATGTATTGACTAAACATTGATGCACTAGATCCATTTGGAAGATATTCTACAATACAAACTGGTTCATTTAGAATTAAAATGGTATAATCTCTTTCTACAAAATGTTGTTTGTAATATAAAGAATAGTATTTTTCGTTTTCAAAAACTGGAATTTTTGGATATTGATTAAGAATTTTTGTAACAGAAATAAATTTTTTATCACCTTTAATAGTTACCGTTTTCTGGTTATTTTCTCCATAAAAAATAGTTTTGCAACCCCAACCTTTAAAAGATTTTAAATCGTTTGGAAATTTTTCTCCAATAATTTTTCCTTGTTTGTCTATATCTAATGCATAAATTCCGCCACAGGTTTCATTTCCATTTTGCTTCCAAAATTCTAGAATTTTTTCAACTCCATCATCGGTCATCATATCGTCAGAATCTATACAAACATTTAATTCTGTTTTTAAATAATCGTAAGCTGTGTTGTGAGCAGTATGCATTCCGCCATTTGGTTTAAATACATACTGAATTTCAACTTTGTTTTCATCAATCCAAGTTTGTACTAATTTATCTGTAGCATCAGATGATCCATCATCAATTATTAACCAGCAAAAATCTTTATTATCTTGTCTAACAAGACTTTGGTACAAATCGCAAAGACAAAATGCTCTATTAAATGTTGGAGTAAAAACAGTTATTGTTTTCATTATTTTTCTAAAATTACATTTAATAAATAGGTAAATGCGAAGTATGCTAAAACTATAAAACCAACAATTCTATGCTGATTCTCAGAAAATTTACTTTTTAATAATGGATAAATTATTACTAAACCTAATAAAAACCATGATAAATAAGCAAATCTGTTGCTGTATGATGCTCGAATTACTAAAATCCAAAAAGCATTAGCAATTATATAGGTATTGCAAATTAAAATATAGGTTTTATCATCAAATTTTCTTTTAATTATATAATACCAACCGGCAAAAATACCCGTTGTACTATACAATAAAAAATCCCATCTAAAACCTGTTACTAATTTTACACCTTCACTAGCTTGATTTATTCCACCTAAATATCCATCTAGCTTTTCATCTCCAAAACCTAATCCTAAAAAAAAAGTTTCCCAAAAAGATCCTAATACTAATGACAATGGAATTGCAAGAAACCATCCCAATAAATAAAGTTTAGTGTTAGAAAATTTTGAAACAATTATACAAACTATTATAGGAATTATTAATGATTTATGAATAAAAATCATAATTACAAATAGTACTGATTTAGAAAGCCATTTATCTCTTGATACAGCAAAAATAAATAATGAAGTTGCAATACCATTTCTAATACCATTTACACCATAAGCAAGAAAGGAAAACGAAATTACAAGCATTAAAAAACCATAAAACCAGAATTTTTTAAAAAGTTTTTTAGATGCATAATACAATGGCAAAACATACAACAAAATACACACAAAGAAAAAAACTGATGCAGTTGAAAATTTAGCGAAAATATATTTAAAACATTCAAAAATAAAATCTTTTTTTCCATCAAATGAAGCTCCAGTTGCGTAACGTTGAAATTCATTATAATAAATTACCATATCGCCAAAGCGGTAATTTAATGGTCGCAAACCAATAAATAAAATTAAAATAATCATTAAAAAAACTCCAAATAAATTTTTCCAACTAAGATTATTACTGTTTTCAATATTAGAGCTAAGACTTTGCATAAATACTATAATTACTACTAACAAAATAAAATTGTAGTATAATGAATTAAAGTATTGTATAGGAAAAAAAGTATTCACGTTTTTAATTATTATTTTTAATAGAATCGCACAATGCTTTGGTAAAAATTACACCTCCAAATTTATCAATGTGATTTCCATCATAGGTTGGATAAATATTATTTTTAGAAAAATTAAAATAAGAAACTTTTTCTTTTTTAACAATTTTTTCAATATCTGTATCAAAGTTAGTCCAAAATTGTTCTTCAAGATTTAATAATTTAGAATCTACCGGCATTCTCACTAATACTACTTTTCCGTGAGATTTTAAAAATACTATAAGTTTTTGCAATTCTTGCATTCTATATTCACATTTTTTCCATCTTATAAAGAACCCATTATAAATTTTTATTTGATTTTCTTTCCATCGATTTAGTGTTATAGTATCTTTAGGAAGATTTTTTTCTTCCATCCAGCCATCTTTGTGTAGTTCTGAATTTTGTTTTATCAATGCTTTGAAATGAAAAAAATTAAAATTTTTAAAGAAATATTCAAAATTTGGATTCATAGATACAAAGTTCATATTGTGTGGTGGATGATTAGCTTCTGAAAATATTTTTTTTTCAAAATTATCATTTTCTCTTTGTGCCAACAACCAAGGATGAACAGTTAAAATATATAGTCCATTTTTAGTATCTAATTGCATTTTGTCTTTTATACTTTGAGTATACAACTCGCCATAAGTTGATTGTGAAATTGTAAAACTGTAATTAAACATTGGTAAATTAAACTCGCCATTATTAAAGTAATCGTCAATTACTTTAGGTTGAATACCTTGAAAACTTCTAGAATCGCCAATAATAAAAGAGGCTTGTTTAGGTGTTGTAAATTTTAAATAAAAATAGTCAACATTACCACCATATTGTATCAAAATAAATGATAAGATTGCAGTTAGCAAAAATGAAAAGAGTACTAATTTATATAGAAATTTTTTCATTAAAATTGAAAATAGATAAACGAATCAGAATTGGCACCAAATAGTAAAATTATAACAAAAATAAGCAAGTAGATAAACCATCTAAAATAAGTATTGGTAACATTTGAAAGTTCTAAACCGTGTTGCTTTTTTCTTTGAATCCACTCTACAACTAATAAAATAATGATAAAAATAAATGGTTTTACATCTACTTGCGGCATTCCATAATTAGATAAATCAAATAATTTTGCAACATAATAGAATGCTTCTTTTACTGTTGCTGACCTAAAAAATATCCATGCGATAGTAGTCACTGAAAAAGTAAAAAGAATTTGTAAAATTTCTTTTATTGAAGGAAAAAAGGAGTTTTCGGCAACAATATTGGTGTTTTTTCTATTTAATTTAAAAATTACTAATGGTAAAATAAATAATGCATTTATGGTTCCCCAAATGATAAAAGTCCAATTGGCACCATGCCAAAAACCACTAACGATAAAAATAATTAGCGTGTTTTTAACTTGCATCCACATACCACCTTTGCTTCCACCAAGTGGAATATAAAGATAATCTCTAAACCAAGTAGAAAGTGAAATGTGCCATCTTCGCCAAAACTCGGCTATGTCTCTTGAAAAATATGGAAATGCAAAATTTCGTAATAATTCTACTCCAAATAAACGTGCTGTACCTAATGCAATATTAGAATATCCTGAAAAATCTCCATAAATTTGAAAAGCAAAAAATACTGCTCCAATTGCCAATGATGTTGCATTGTGATTTTCTTGATTTTTAAAAACTTCGTTTACAACAATGGCACAATTATCAGCCACAACAATTTTCATAAATAATCCCCACAATATCTGGCGTAGACCATCTACTGCTTTTTGATAATTAAAAAAACGCTCTTTCTGGATTTGTGGTAATAAATGGGTCGCTCTTTCAATTGGTCCAGCAACTAAAAGTGGAAAAAAACTTACAAAAACAGAGTAGTCTACAAAATTTCTTTCTGGTTTTATTTTATCGTTATAAATATCAATTACATAAGATAGTCCATGAAATGTGTAAAATGAAATTCCTACTGGAAGAATTATATTTAGTGTTGTAAAATTGGCATTCATACCAAATTCTGATAATAAAGTTGCAAAAGATGCTATAAAAAAATTGTAATATTTAAATACTCCAAGAAAACCTAAATTTATTGAAATACTAAGCCAAAACCAAAACTTTTTTAATTGTGGTGTTTTAGCTTCGTGCATTTTTATGCCTGTAAAATAATCTAAAACAGTAGAGAAAACTAATAAAAATAGAAAATGCCAATTCCATGATGCATAGAAAAAATAACTTGAAACAAGTAAAAGTATATTTTGATATTTACTATTGCCTTTAGCTACAAACCAGTATAGTAAAAATACAATTGGTAGAAAAAGTAAAAAATCAAACGAATTAAAAATCATTATTGTAGGTTTTTATTTTAGAATGTAATTTTAGTTTTAAAGTATTTTTAATCATTTTGGTAAACACTTTTGCACCTTCATGATTTAAATGAACATCATCGGCAAAAAATTTTTTTTCCATTAAATAATTTGAATAATTAAATAACGTAGCATTAGGAATTTCTTCTTTTGCAAAAGTTATATATTTATTTAGATAGGGTTTATCAACACCAACAACTTCTTGATTAAAAGGAGTTGCTATCAATATAATTTTTATTTTTTTATTGGTACAATAGTTATAGATTTTTTTTAAATAATTTAAATCTGTAGTGGCATATTGTGTTTGTTTTTTTTGCAAAATCGAAGCAGGTTTTTCTGTATTACTTTCTCCTAGCTCGTGAAATAATGCTTTATAACCTCCAATTCCAAATTTATTAATTGGATTTTTTTTGTAAATTCTAAATAAATGAGAAGCATTTTTAGCAACTACTTTCGGATAATTTTTTATCAACTGTAAAGGTGCAATTTTGGCAAAATTAAATAGGTCGGAAGATTCAAAAAGAAAGAAATGTAAGGGTAATTTAAATCCATTTATACTTTCATCAACCAACCAATTATCTTGAGTTTTAGTTACATTGTGCGGTGCATAAGCTAAAAATAAAGTATCAATTTGTGTGTTATGAGGAATTATTTTTTTTAATTTTAAATAAGAATAAAAATAGGTATCTGCACTTTCTGAAAGATTTATTGCATTATTAAAAACTGTATCGTTAAGAGCACATTGCGTTTGAGAATCGCCCAGAATTAAAATGTTTTTCTTTGAACTAAAAGTGTAATTAATTTTAGAATTTATAATAAAATTTGAGACTAAAATTACTACAATTACACCAGAAGCAATTATAAAACAAAACAATAAAAAACGTTGTAAAAATGTTTTCATTTATTAATTCATTATTCTAAAATAAAATTAAATAAATCTTTTTATCATTTAGTAAAGCCATATTTTAGAGAGTAGTTAAATTAAAAAAAATATTAACAAATTTTAACAAATAAACAAAATTTCAAATTAAAAACATAATTTAAGCAGTTATTTAGCTTAAATACTGCTTTGCAACTTGCTCTAAGTTAAATTTTGAAAGCAAAATAGTACTACTTTCAGTTAGTTTTTGTTTAAAAACCGTATTCTCTAAAACCAATTTTAATGCCTTAGAAAAGGTAATTTCTTCATAGGTACTTGTTTCATCAGTAGGAATTGATAATTCTCCTTTAAAAAAATTAGGCGTAATAATTCCACTTTCTGTATAAATACAATTTTCTATATTTTTTTTTTCAAAAGCACTCATTAACTCTATAATTCCATCGGTACAATTGGATGAAACAATTGGCGTATCTGTTGCAATTGCTTCAACAATTACATTAGGTGTTCCTTCATAATAAGAAGTTAAAGCCAACACTTTTGCACGTTTTAAGTACTGGTATGGATTGGATTTTCGACCAAGAAAAACTACACTAGATTTTATATTTAATTTTTCTACAAGAGATTTAAGATACTCTGTAATTGACTGATCACCATCGCCAATTAAAACTAATTTAATTTTGTTATTTTTATTTTCTAATAAACTAAATGCTTTTATCAAATGCCAAGGTGCTTTTTGGGTTGACATTCTTCCAAGAAAAAGCACAACATCATTAGTAAACAATTCGTTTTCTATAGAAGATTCTATTGGAATTGTGGCTAACTTTTCTATTTCTGCAACATTGTGTGGATTGTAAATTACTTGCAATTTATTTTTAAATTTATATCCGCAGTTTTGTATTAAATCAATTTTAATGGCTTGACTGATGCAAACCACTTTATCAAAAAAGAAATAACTACTTTTAAATGCTAGTTTAAAAACCGTATTTAAAAATGATTTACTTACAAATTCTACACTTTTTAAGGCATGAATACTGGCAATTTTAAATTCTGATGTAAAACTTAACGAGCTAAAAACATTAGCCATATCACCAAAAGCAATAGAATGTGTACACTTATTTTGTTTTATTATTTTACGAATTAGAAACGGAATTTTAATGTAAAACCAAAATCGTTTTGCAAACGACATTTCATAAAAATCGATAGTAGACAAAGCAATTTCGTCTTCACTAAAATAAATTATATCAGATTTTAATTGAATAATTTTTATTGCTTTTACGGTATAACCTTGTGCTTTATAATGTGTATAAAAATTTAAAGCCAAGCGTTCCATACCACCAACGCTACCGTAAGGCATTATTAAAAGAATGTTTTTCATTGTAATAATTCTTTAAATAAATTATCCCATTGTGGCATTATGTTTTCTGGCAAATAGCGTTTTACATTTTGTTTAGCAGTTTTACCCATTTCAATTCTTTGACTTTCATTTTCAATTAAAAATAATAATTTTTCGGCAAAAGAAGTAGTATTTCCGTTTTCTACTAAAAAACCATCTTCATTATTTTTTATTATCTCACTTGGACCACACGGACAATTAAATGATACACATGGAAGTCCGCATGCCATTGCTTCTATTAAAACCATACCAAAACCTTCAAATCTTGACGAAAATGCGAATATTGATGATTCTAAAAATTTCTCTTCAATGTTTTTTACTGGTTCATAAAAACTCACAGAATTTTGTAATTGTAATGTTTTTACTTGTGATACTAAATCTCCAGAAGTTTCAAAACTTCCATAGATTGACAATTGCCAAGAAGGATGTTTTTGATTTACAATTTGCCAAGAATTTAACAATCTATCATATCCTTTTTGAACGCCTTGTTTGCCAACAGCAATTACTTTTTTATTTTGCAATGTTGATGATTCTTGCGGATAAAAAGATAATGGATTGGAAATTACTATTAAGTTATCCAATTTCCATTCTTGCATATTATCATTGGTTAACACTACAAATTTATCAAAACTTTTAGCTAAATAATTCATCGCTATAAATTTAACTTTAGAAGATATTAATTTAAAAATTGAAGGATTTAATCCAAGTTCTATAATTTTAGAAACGTGACGTTCATAAATAATTGGAATTTTTTTATTGATAATTTGTGGTAAAAAAAAAGCTTTTAAACCATCATCGCAAACTGATATTACATCTGGTTTTACTATAGAAATTGTATCTTGTATACCTTTACAATATTTTTTTAAATACTGAAATGAATTTCCTGTTACTGAAATATCGTGAATACTAATTTTTGAACTAAAATTGTAAAATACAGATGCATTATTATGGTTTAAAACTAAAATATGAACATCATAATTTAATTGTTCTGCAAGATAACTTGTTTTTATTGCAAGAACACGTTCTAGTCCGGCAGCACCTTTTATTGCGTTAGTTATATAGAGTAATTTAGTTTTCATTAATTCATTTTAATTAAACTAATTTATGATTTTTTTAAAACAAGATTGAAATAATAATTAAAAAAATCATAACTAGCTTTTAACATTGAATTTAAGGAAGGTTTATATTTAACAACTATTTTGACATATAATTTTAGCGTTCTTGCTGGATACTTAATAAACTCAAAATTTAATTTTATAAAAACTCTTCTAAATAACATTGATTTATATAAGGTAAATTCTCTTTTATTACAAGCAATAATTTTATAAAATTTTAATGATTCATCAATATGCAAAATTATTTTTTTGTAAGCATTGTGTTTTGTCCAAATTCCAAAGCCATTATTTCTATATACAGATGTAATGTCTGGTAAAGATTTAATTTTTCCTTTTTGAGAATAAAAATAACTATATAGTTTATCTGCTCCAAAACTTCCTAAGTGTTTGGTGTAGAAATCTATAAATTCATTTGATAAATTTTTTGAAATAATAGTTTGGGTTGGAGGAATTATACCATTAATAATATCTAAAGTTGTCCAATCTTTAAATTCATATATTTCTTTGGAAATTACTTTTTCATTTTCATCAATAACATTTCTTGATGTAAAACATAAACTGTAATCTTTATTGTTTTCTAAAAAACTTACTTGATTTTGAATTTTATTTTTATCTATCCAATAATCATCACCTTCACAAATTGCTATATATTTACCATTACATTTTTGAAGTGCAAATAAAAAATTGGGCATAGCACCTATATTTTTTTCATGATTATGATACTTTATTAAAGAAGATTTAGGGTGATTTTTAAGAATACTTTGAACTTTATCTTCTGTATTATCTGGCGAATTATCGTTACAAACAATAATATTATATTCAAAATCACATTCTTGCATTAAAATACTTTGTAATGATTTTTCAATAAAATATTCGTGTCCGTAAGTAATAACACATACACTAAGAATAGGAGTTTTTTCTATTTTCAAAAGAGTAATGGTTTTAATTCTTTTTTAAATACAGCAGGAACACCTACTACTAATGAATTGTCTGGAACATCTTTTATAACCACCGATCCAGCTCCAATTATTACATTAGTTCCAATTGTGATTTTTGGTAAAATTGTGGCATTAGTACCCAAAACGCAATAATTTCCTATAATGCAATTACCTGAAACATTAACTCCAGGAGACATTTCTACAAATTCTCCAATTATACTATCATGTCCAATTGTGCAATTTAAATTTATTAAAGCTCCTTTTCCTAACTTCACATCATTGGTAATTCTAGTTCCGGTCATTATATTACATCCATCTGATATTGTATTTCCAAAATGACCAATTGAAGATAATGGACTAATTGTTGAATTAAATTTTCCTCCAATAGAAATAAATTTATCATATAATTTTTTTCTTAAAAAAGGATTGCCAACACCAATTGTAAAAATTGGTTCATTATCTTTAAAAAATAATTTTGCTTCTTCAATAGACTTCAGTATTTCAAATTCACCATATAATTTATCTGGCGAATCAATATTTACATCATCATAAAAAACAACATTTTTATGAGATTTTAATTGATAAAGTACTTCTAGTATCTCTTTAGCAAAACCTTTAGCTCCAACTATTAACATAATAAAGAATTAATAATATTACAAATTTTATTTAACTCAGATATCTCTAACTCTTTATATAATGGTAAACAAATTATTCTTGAAGCAATATCTTCTGAAATTGGCATTTTAATATCAAGGTTAACGTAATTTATTGTATTTAAAGATGGATAAAAATAGCGTCTTGGGAAAATTTGTTCTTGATTCAAATGTTTTTGAACTTTTAATAAAGTTGCTTCGTTTTCAAATATTATTGGATAATAACTATAATTCCAATCTGTGTTTTCTCTAATTCTTATACTTTTAATTTTATCGAAAATTAAATTGGTTTGATAATAAATAACTGCATTTCTTCTACAATTTAATATTTCATCAAAATGAGGCAATACAGTTAAACCCATTGCTGCTTGAAGTTCAGAAATTTTACCATTAATTCCAAGTCCATAAAAACCTAAAGGTCCATTATGTCCAAAATTATGACTGTAGAAAAGTTTTTCAAATAATTCTTTATCATTACAAAAAATCGCTCCACCTTCGCCTGTATGAAAAAGTTTGGTTGCATGAAAACTACATGTACTTACATCTCCATATTTAAAAATAGATTTATTTTTATAATTTACTCCAAATGAATGAGCTGCATCATAAATAACTTTTAAATTATGTTTTTTAGCTATTTGCTCAATTGCTTCTACATTACATGGATTGCCAAAAACATGAGTTGCTAAAATTGCAGTAGTTTTATTTGTAATTGCTTGTTCTATTTTAGTTTCGTCTATTGTTAAATATTCTGAATGAATATCAACAAAAACTGGTTTACAGTTTTCCCAAAGTATAGATGAAGTAGTGGCTATATAACTAAAAGGTGTTGTAATTATTTCTCCATTATTTGCTAAAATTTTTAATGCTATCTGTAAAGGAATTGTACCATTAGTCATTAATATAATGTGGTTAACATTTAAAAGATTTTTTAATTTATCTTCTAATTCCAAAACTAATTCTCCGCGATTAGTTAACCATTGGTTCTCCCATATTCTTTTTAACTGTTTTTGATATTCCTCAATTGGTGGGAAATAAGTTTTAGTTACATTAATCATATTATATATTTTTCCATTCAAAGGTTGGCCTAATAAATCCTGGTTCACGACCCATAAAAACACCTAAATCTTTATTTCCATTAACAATGTTAAACGAAAATACACTTTTTTCAACAAATATTGGTACTCTTTTATCAAACACAATAAAAATAGATAAAAAGAAACTTCCTGATTGAAAGAAAGATTTTGGAAATTTACAAATTAAATTATTTTTTCCTGATTTTAAATTTACATTTGATGTGCTAGTAATTGAAAATAATGCTTCTCCATATTCATTTAATAAATGATATGTTAAATGATATTTTTCAGATTCATTAGAGTGCATAAAAATTTCTGTACATATTTCTATTTCTTTATCTTCAAAAATTAATTCTTCATTTAAATTATCAATACATTGAATTGAGATTTTATTTAACTTAAAAACATTTGGAACATTTATATGATCATAATAAACTGTATTTAATTGTTTTTCAAGTCCGCCATTTAAATAAATACTGACGCACTCATCAACATTACCAAAAGTTTCAATTTTTCCTTTGTTTAATAAAATACCATTATTACATAAACTTTTAACTGCACCCATGTTGTGACTAACAAATAATACTGTTCTACCTTCTTTGCTACTTACATCACCCATTTTACCTAGACACTTTCTTTGAAACTCTGCATCACCAACGGCCAAAACTTCGTCAACGATTAATATTTCAGATTCCAAGTGAGCTGCAACTGCAAAAGCTAATCTAACATACATTCCAGAAGAATATCTTTTTACAGGTGTATCAACATATCGTTCTACACCAGAAAAATCAAGTATCTCGTCAAATTTTCTATTAATTTCCTGTTTACGCATTCCCAAAATTGCGCCATTTAAGTAGATGTTTTCTTTACCTGTCATTTCTGGATTAAAACCAGTACCAACTTCAAGTAGTGATGAAATCCTTCCATTCACTTTAAAACTGCCAGTTGTAGGTTTTGTTACTTTGCTTAAAAGCTTTAGTAAAGTACTTTTACCTGCACCATTTCTACCAATTATTCCAACTGCATCACCTTGATTAACTTCAAAATTAATATCTTTTAATGACCAAACATAATCTGAAGTTGCCTTTAAATTTCTATCATTTTCAACACCAATTTTAAGATAAGGATCTTCTTTTCCGCGAATTTTGTTTAAAAAACGATTTAAATCATGCGATAAAGTTCCTGTTCCAACCTCACCTAATCTATATTGTTTAGAAATGTTTTCTGCTTTTATTGATAATTTACTCATAATTTATACTGTATCCATAAAACTTTTTTCAACTTTATTAAAAATTATTACACCAAATATTAATAATGTAAATATTGATAATGTACTGAAAATTAAATTACTTGGATTAAAATTTCCTGTACCTAAATAAGCATACCTAAAACATTCAAATATTCCAGAAAGAGGGTTATAATCATTTAAGAATTTAAATTTTTCTGGCATTGCAGATGCTGGATATACAACAGGTGTTGCATACATAAAAAGCTGAATTCCGAACGTTAACAAAAAAACTAAATCTTTATACTTTGTTGTCAGTGAGGAAAAAATCATTCCTAGACCTAAAGCAAAAGTAGCCATTAAAAGAACTAATAAAGGAGTTAAAAAAATCCAAAGATTTGGTCTAATTTGATATTCAACAAATGTATAATATAAAATTATTAATATAAATAACCCAAATTGTATTCCAAATTTCATTAATCCTGAAAAAATTATTGATAAAGGCATTATTAATCTTGGAAAATAAACTTTTCCAAATACACTCGCATTATCTTTAAACACAGTAGAAGTTTTAGTTAAACATTCTGAAAAATAATTCCATATTGTGATTCCGCACAAATAAAATGGAATTTGTGGCATACCATCTGTAGATAATTTTGCAACTTGACCAAATAGTAAAACATATATTAACATAGTTAGTATAGGTTGAATAATAAACCATAAAGGACCTAATATTGTTTGCTTATAAAATGTTATAAAATCTCTTTTTACAAGCATATACAATAAATCTCTATAGCTCCAAACTTCTTTATAATTTATTGAGAGTAAAGAATTTTCAGATTTTATTTCTTCTGTCCAAACCTGATTTTCGCTTTCATTAGTAGCCATATATATAATAAGTGAATTTAAAAATAATAAATTTGATAACTTAATATTTACATTTCAAAAGTATAGTTTTAAATTTACAATTTATCATCCTACCCAAAAAATATAAATTTATACAAATTAAGTAAATTTATTTTAAAATATTATTTAATTTTAATCATTAAACAAATATATCTAAGCAAAATTATTATCATAAAAAAAGGATGTTTAAAATTTAAACATCCTTATTAAAAATTGCTTTTATTTATTTTTTTATAATTCTTTGGGTAAAGATATTATCAGAGCTAGAAATTACTATGTTGTAAATTCCAGAATTATAATTATTCCCAATTTCTAAATTTTCTATTTCAGAATCAATAATATTAAAGCTATCAACTAGTTTACCAAACATATCATATATTTTAAATTCAACGGCCTCATTGTTCAGGTTTGCCAGTTTTAAATTAAAATTATTTGTAAATGGGTTTGGATTTGCAATTGCAAAATTATTTATTGTATTGTAACCGTTGTAAACTGATAATTTATTTACATTTCCAGGAGTTGTTATTGAACATTCTGGACCATAATTTCCTATTTGTGTATTATTTATTATTAGAGCAACTGATATGTTATACTGAGTTGAAGGTAACAAAACGTTTATACCGCTAGGATCTATAAAAAAGCTTGACTTTAATTGACATTGAGCAAATCCTATAATCCCATTAGTGTAAAATAGATCATTCGAACCATTTCTTCTCAATCTAAACCTATAATTAGTATTAAATGGACTCGGTTGATTTGTAACAGCTTGGCCAGGATTTGTCGTTAAATAAATATTACTACTTGTGACAATTGTACAATTTACATTAGCAATTGGAATAGATGGTGTTGTTACATTACATATTGGTCCATAAGGTTGCCAAATACCATTTATTCTTGAAGCTGCTTGTACTTGATAGGTTGTATTATATAACACATAACCAGAAGCCAGATTTTCTAACTCAGTAAATGTAAAACGTCTTAGTAGAGTTTCTAACTGCGTATTAGGTAAATTATTAGGACTTACAAATCGCCATCTATATCTATTTGCGCCTGAAACGTTGTCTGCAAAAACTTCAGTATTTATTTTAGCTATTGTTACACCACATTGAGACGCTTGCAATTGTGTTAAAATTGCTTTAAATACAACTCTAAATCTTGTAACATTATTAGACTCTGCTACGCTTAATGTGAAAGTATATGGCAATGAATTAATAGAATTATTAGATGCATCAAATATAAAATATTGAACTGCGCCTTGACCACCATTAAATAAACCATCACCTATTCCTGTAAAAGTATGTGCTCCTGCAGGTGCAGAAAATCCCAATTGAAAAAAATCATTAAAATTAAAACTTGATAATAAGTTTTTTCCTTGAATGGCTAGTTTTGTAGTAGTTGCTGGCGCAATAGAATATACATCAATAATTGAGTTTGTAATTGGGGTTATTGCTGGTGAATCAAAATTTCTATCGGTTGCTCCATCAGTTGCACCAGTTGCATAACCTAATAATGTTTGTTTTAATGGAGCCGTTAATGAAGAAATATCAGTTCCTTGTTGAAGACTAATCCAAATTCTACTTCTTGATGGCGGTGTTATTAAAGATTGAATGGGATTACCTTTAAAAGATTGCTGGTCTGCTGGATTTACATTTGCCAAACGCATAGCATTAGTAAATTGTGCTTAACCACCGCCAGTTCCTACAATAAAAAAACCAGTACCAAATTGTAATTTACCATTAGGTATAAAAGAGTTATTAGTATCATTAATATTAGAAAGCGAGACATTATTTCTGCCAGCTCTAACGCCACCAAGAATATTATAAATAGCATAATCACTTGTTGAAAAATTTAGTGGCGATGGTCCAGGATTAGAACCACTTGCATTGGTATTGTGAGTCCATAAATAAATACTACCATTAACAACATTTAAATTAACAGGATCTAATAAAAATGAATCTAAATCTAAATGATCTGGGTATGGATTGCCCAATAAATTTAATTGATTGTTACCCACAATTGGTACAGTAATAGTTCCATTATTCTGTACACCTGCATAAGTTTGTTTATATTCAACATTAGGAAGATTTTGTCCAAAATTACCATTTCCACCAGTAGTTTCAATATAGCCAATTCCTGGCATCATTATTTCAGATTCTGGTATTAGCTCATATGCTTGGGTAGTTGTATTCCATTTATATTGCCTGTAAGCTTGAGCAGGTAAATCTGGACCAGTATAGGTACTTCCAATAGCTTGCCCAGCAACTGGTGATGACATAAAAATGTTGGAATATTGACCACAAAAATAGCCATCTCTAATTAAATTTTGGGAAAACAGAAAATTACATCCAAAACATAACAGAACAACAAAAATCTTAATTTTTAAATTTACTTTCATATTTATTAATTTTAAAGGGTTACTTTTTAATAATTTTAGTATTTATAATTTCGTCATTATAATTAATGGTTAGTATATACATACCAGCATTAAGCTCTGAAACATCTACTTCTAATTCGTTATTATTTTTTAAAATACTATTTTTTACAAGTATAGTTTTACCTAATAATGTTGTTATTTTTACAATAACATTAGCATTTATAGTTTCGTTAAAAGTAACTTTAAAGGAGTTAATTACAGGATTTGGGTACAGTGAAATTTTATTATTCTCATCAAAACTTGCATTATTTAATAAACATTCACTACCTATTAAAGTGGGTACATATTTAACATTAGTGGTATTGTTATCAAAAACATTAGCTGGTTGTAAACCCCAAGAATATAAGGAGTTGTTTTGTTTAATCGCTGAACGTACATATTCAGATTGTTCAAAAATTTTTAACCAATTGGTATCTGTACCTACTTGAATGGGTACATAAGAATTAGTTGTGTTGTTATTACCAAAATTACCATAACCGTTAGTGCCCCATGACCAAAGCGTACCATTATTTTTTAATGCTATAGTATTAAATCCGTTAGTTTCAACATCTAACCAATCTGTACTTGTGGTTATTTGTATTGGATTTAATGCTACAAAATTACCAGCAACACCATTTGCTGCCAAGCCATGATAATTTTGACCCCAATACCAAAGCGAATGGTTGGTTTTGAGTGCTGTTATGTGTGCTGCATTATTTGATATTTTTTCCCAATCAGTGTCTGTAGTTGCCTGTAGTGGATACCCAAAATTTTGCTGTCTTAATGTTAATTGCGTATTACCCCAAGACCACAAGGTGTTATTGGTTTTTATACCAAATGAAACGGTTTTGCCAGCATAAAT
This sequence comes from Flavobacterium sp., assembly GCF_043760115.1. Taxonomy (GTDB): domain Bacteria; phylum Bacteroidota; class Bacteroidia; order Flavobacteriales; family Flavobacteriaceae; genus Flavobacterium. Next base: position 9,963 of record NZ_JAYUPK010000017.1, on the reverse strand, counting down.
TTTAGCCCAGTCTGTAGCTGTGCCTACTTGTATTGGTGTGCCTTGAAAAAATACAGTATCATCATTAATTCCTAATGTTTGATTTATATTATTTCCCCAAGCCCACAAAGTACCATTAGACTTTAAAGCTAATGAGTAAACACCTCCTGTTGAGACCGCAACCCAATTGGTATCAATACCAACCTGTGTTGGTGTAAAAATGTTAATATCATTATCTAAGCCACATTGTTTAGAAGTATTCTGTCCCCAAGACCATAAAGTACCATTATTTTTAATGGCTAATACATGATCTGATACACTGAAACTATCACTCCAATCATTGTCTGTTCCTATTTGAGTATAGGAATTATAAGTTGTTGATGCAGGTACATTATTTCCTAATACACCAAATTGGTTATTGCCAATAGCCCATAGTGTTCCATCTGTTTTTCTAACAATTGTAACTCTAAAAGTTGTAGAACCACCACTTGTGTAACATTGTGAAAATGATACTAAATTGTAAATTAGTAATAAAACTATAAAGTATTTTTTATACATGTTTTTTATTTTTAAATATTCTTACTTTTAAACAAATCATACAACTGGTTTTCAGTTTGTTAAAGTTATTTAAAAATAGTTTAGTATTTTAACTGTAAGAAAATAGTTATTAACAAAAAATGCTTTCGTGTTTTGGGTTTTTGCCACTATGTCGCTAAGGCACAAAGTTTATAATTTTTTTTTGCAAAATTGAGAATTGTATTGTTAGGTAATAGTATTCTCGCAAAGACGCAAAGCCGCAAAGTGTAGAATTAATTATAAAAAAAGTGAACGTTAATTTAATATTTCTACAGAATTAGCAGTAAAATTTTCAGTAGTAGAATAATTAGAAGCAAAGATTGCGGTGGATACTTTAGTAGGAATTTAGAATTTTTTCAATAATTTATAAGAAGTTATTTAAACATTAATACTCTTTTAATTTATCTATTTCATTATCAATAACTTTTTGAGGATTTTCATTTATTAATAAACCATTTTTAAATAAAGTGTTTAAAAAAATAGAAAATTTTAATGCACCATTACTATTTAAGTGATCAAAATCGCCAAATTCATTATTTTTTAAAGGAAAATTATGAAAGTCTAAATAAGGTATTGTTCTATAGTTACTCGTTCTAATTTTTTGAAATTGAACTTCATTATCAATTTTAAAATAATCTTTTTGTATTGGAAGTCTAATTAAATATAAATTGACATGCTTGTTTTTACAATATTTTATTATTGAATCTAAATAGATTAAATTAATATTTGAAATTTTGTTTTGCGAATTTAACTTTAACTTTTTTAAGTATTTAATTTTTAATAATGAATCTACTTTGTTTCTTTTTAGCGGTAAATATCCACCCCAATTTCTGTTTTCAAAAATATTTTTATTGGATGAACTCAGTAATTTTAAATTAGAAATGAACGCTTTATTTTCAGAATAAATAAAGGTTTTAAAATTGTTTTTTATCAATACATTTATATCGTCTTGTTGCATCAAAAAATTGTATTTAGAATAAAAATTAGGCATGTAATTTTCACCATAAGTCCAATTATCCATTTCTTTTTTAACTTGATTATTAGAAAAAGAAAGTATTACTTTATTGACATTAACATTTTCCTCTATAATTTTTTTTAATTTAAAATAAGTATAAAAATAAGATTCTCCACCTTGGGATAAATTTTTAATAGAATTTATTTTTGTATCATTAATAGCACATTCTGGCTGGGAATGACCTAATACTAGAATTTTAATAGAATCGCTTAGTTTATAAACACTTTTATTTTTTACAGCAATTTTGGCATAACTATTTAAAGATACATACAAGAGCACAAATATTGATAAAAAAAAGAATAATTTTAATATAAACTTTTTCATAATTATTTAAAATTGAAAATATATAAATTCTTGTTCTTTACCCATAAATACTAATATTAAAACAATTAATAAATAATAAAATGATAAACGTAGTTGTTTAGGCCAATTAAATCCCAGTTTTGCCAAAGCATATTGTTGTTCTCTTCCCATCCATTCAATTAATATAAAAAACAATAGTAGTATAAATATTGAAATTGGAAAATAAGATGGTTTAGAAAATAATGATGGTTTAAAAATATCACTTAGGTAAGTTAGTGCATGAGTAACAGAATTGGCTCTAAAGAATATCCATGCTAACATAGTTAAAGTAAATGTAATTGCCATACTTGTAAACTCTTTAAATGTTGGAAAAAAGTTACCTTCGGCCACAGTACCAATATTGGTTCTATTAGTTTTTAATAATAGTAATGGTAAAAAATAAATAGCATTTAATAAACCCCAAATAACAAAGGTCCAATTAGCACCATGCCAAAAACCACTAACTAAAAATATAATAAATGTATTTCTAACTTTCATCCAAGTTCCACCTTTGCTTCCTCCAAGCGGAATATATAAATAATCTCTAAACCAAGTAGAAAGTGAAATGTGCCATCTACGCCAAAACTCGGCGATATCTCTTGAAAAATAAGGAAATGCAAAGTTTTTTAATAAATCTATACCAAATAATCTAGCAACACCCAAAGCGATATCTGAATAGCCAGAGAAGTCACAATAAATTTGAAAAGTAAAAAATAAAGCACCAAGAATAAGAGTACTTCCAGATTGATTGGCTGAATCATTAAAAATTAAATTGGCATATTCTGCGCAATTGTCTGCAATAACAATTTTTTTAAACAAACCCCAAAGTATTTGTCTTAAACCATCTACGGCAGTTTGATAATTAAACTTTCGTTCTCGCTGAATTTGTGGTAACAAATGTGTTGCTCTTTCAATTGGTCCAGCAACAAGTAGTGGAAAGAAACTTACAAAAACTGAATAATCTATAAAGTTTTTTTCTGGTTTTATTCTATCATAATATATGTCTATCACATAAGACAATCCATGAAAGGTATAAAAAGAAATTCCTACTGGCAAAATAACTTTTAATGTCCAAATGTCTATATGTAATCCTAAATTAGCAATTGCTTCTGTAAATGATGTTATAAAGAAATTATAATATTTAAAAAAACCCAAAAAACCTAAATTAATACCTATACTTAGCCAAAACCAGAATTTTTTTAATTTAACATTTTTTGCTTCAAACATTTTTAAACCAGTAAAATAATCTAATAATGTTGAAAAAACTAATAAAAATAGAAATCGATAATCCCAACAAGCATAGAAAAAATAACTTGAAACTAGTAATAATATATTTTGACTTTTGTAATTATTATTGAAAACAAACCAATATAATAAAAATACTATTGGTAGGAAAATTGCAAAATTTATAGAATTAAAAAGCATTTGTAAATTTTAGAAAATTTTAACAAATATATTTATTTAAAATTGGTTTTGTAAAAAAAAAGATAATAACTTTTAAAAGAGAAATTCTAACACAGAAGTTTAAAAAATAAAAATTTATTTACAAGAAACACGTAAAGTAAAACCTTGAGTAAAAGGTAAAATATTAAATTCTTGCGAATGAATTCCTATTGCTTTTGTATCTCCTTGAGAAAAATCTATAGCGCCATCTCTTCTTGTTACTTGCATTAAGTATTTAATTGCTTTGTTTTTAGCATTTTTACAATCTAAAGAAATTTCTTCTATTGTTGCAGCATTTTCTAAAAACCATGCCAATGTTGCTGTTGTAGATGAATCTTGTCTAGATTCATTTTGAGAAACAATCCAAGACCAGCTTCCGTTTTCGTTTTGAAATTGTATTGCTGTTTTTGCAAATTGAACAATACTTCCTTCTAATATTTTTTTGTTACTATTATTAGTTGGTAAAGCTGTGTAAGAATCTATAAGTCCAATAGCATACCAACCCAAACCTCTTCCCCAACCAAATAATCCAACTGGTAATTTTGAATTTATATTATAGGTATGACAAGGTAAAAAAGTATTTTGCAACATTCCTAAATGGTTATAAGTAGTAATTTGTTTAACGCTCAACTCTACAGCTTCGTTGTTATTAAATTTAACACCATAATTAATTAAAAAAGGACAAATAAATCCAATTGTATCTACAAATCTATAATTGGTATTGTGTTTTTTGTAGGCAACTGTTCCATCAATTCCTTTTAAATTCATAATTAAATTATAAATTACATCATAACTTTGTTTGAATTTTTCATGATCTATCCAAGGAATATTTATAATTGCATAAGCTAAAATTACTTCGTCAATTTCTGTGGGTTGCTTTTTCCAATTTCCGTTGGCATCAATTTTAGAATTTACAAAAGTGTCTATTTTTGTTTTGGTCTTAGCATTTTTAGTAGTTTTATAATATGCTGTTAATCCTAATAATAATGACGCTTCTTGCCAACTTTGAATTGCGGTTCGTTTATAATTTCCTTTAAGAATATCAATAATTATCAGTCTAGAATTGTCAGTAAGTTTTATTGTTGGCATAGCTGTTATCCAAGCTAGCGACTTTTGCATTATTTTATTTTTCCAAATTTCTTTATCAGTAATTCTACCAATATGGATGCGACTTTGCCATGTATACAATTGTGGAAAAATATCAATTAAAACTATAATAAATAGTAAAAAAATTAGAATTAGTAAAAGTAGTGTTGGTAGTGTCATTTTATAAAAATTATAAAAACCATACAACTATAGAATTTAATTCCATAATTGTAAAAATTTTATCATTTAATTAAAGTATAAATTTTTTCAATTTCAGATTCATTACCCATTTTTTCTTTAGATAAATTTTCAATAAATTTATTTTGAAGGTCACCATCGTTTTGCAATTTTAAAATTCCGTTGGTAATTGCATCCGAATTCATTGCTACAATTAGACCATTTTCATTAGAAATAATTTGATCTTTAGCCGTAGAAAAATTGGTAACAATTATAGGTTTATGCAAAATTTTAGCTTCGTCAATTGCTAACGATTTTCCTTCAAATCGTGATGGTTGAACGTAAATATCGGCTTGTTTTATATAGGGATAAGGATTTTCTTTTAATCCTAAAAAAACAATTTCATCTTGTAAATTAAATTTTAAAATTTGAGAATTTAACTCCTCTTGCAATTCGCCAATTCCTAAAATATACCATTTAAAATTGATGTTTTTTTGTTTTAAAATATGGGCAGCATCAACTAATAAATCATATCCTTTTTGTGGTGCTAATCTTCCAAGAGTAATTAACTTTAATCCAGAATGTAATGGTTCAATAGTTTCATCTGCAAGTTTTAAAATTAATCTTGGTGTAGAAATATTTCCTATAACTAGTAACTTATCTAAATAATTTGGAAAACTTCTTTGTAATGCAGCCAAACATTCTTCAGATACTGTTGCAATATAATTAAGTTTATTAAAACAATCATAATCAAGTTTGGGATTCATTTCTAGTTTTTCATAATCGTTGTTTACAAAACCTATTTTTACTGCAGCTGTAACTTTATCTGCACAAAAATAATTGGGTGTTTTCTCTAAAAAACCTATTGCCATATCATATTTTTTACAAACTGGACTTAAACATTTTCCAAGAAACTTCCAAAGTTTTTGTTCTCTAATGGCTACGTTTTTTTCAGTTTTAAATAAATAAGCCATTGCAATTCTGTTAATTACAATATCAAATCTTAAAAGTTTTAAAGCGTTTAAAATAGCTTTTATAAATGACATATCGAAAAATTTATATTCTGATGGTTCCTCTAAAATTGCAACTTCTTTAGGAACTTGATTGAGAAACAATCCTTCTTTTTTAAACAATAATAAATCAATATTATACAATGAATAATCAAATGTTTGCAAGAGAGAAATTAATGCTTTTTCTGCTCCTCCAACTCGCAAATTATTCATTATAATTATAATATTTTTTTTGTTGTTACTCATTTATAATTTCATATAACTTATTAATTTCATCTTCTGTACCCAATCTTTCTTTAGACAAATTTAAACTTAATTTTTCTTGCAATTTTTTATTTTGCAGTACTTCTAAAATTTCATTTGCAAGGGATTCTTGATTCATTTGTGCTATAATTCCGTTTACAGAATTATTTATTTGATCTTTGGCAGTTGTAAAATTAGTAACTATTATTGGTTTACAAAGAATTTTGGCTTCTTCAATTGCCATTGATTTTCCTTCATATTGTGATGGTTGTACATATAAAGTACACGATTTTAAATAAGGATAAGGATTTTGCTTTAAGCCAATTAAATAAAAGTGATTTTGAAGATTATAGGATTTAATTTTAATTTCTAAATTTTCTCTTTCTTGTCCATCGCCAATTACAAACCATTTAAAATTTAAGTTTTTTTCTAGTAAAATTTTACTTGCTTCTACTGCTAAATCAATTCCTTTTTCTGGACTTAATCTGGCAACGGTTACAATTGAATTTTCAGAATTTAAAAATAGTAAATCATCATTATTTTTATCAGATAAGTTATGAATTGTTGTTGAAGAAACTATGTTGTAAATAGTTTTAAATTTGTTTTTTAATGTTGGGAAATTATTTTTTAAATCGGCTTCACAATCTGGCGAAACTGCAATAATTGCGTTGCATTTTTCAAAATAAAGCATATCAAATTTATAGTTCATTCCAGAGCTAGAATAAGTTGTATGAATCCAACCTATTTTAACCTTAGCATCAATTTTATCAACAGTAAAATAGATGGAAGATTTTTCTAAAAAACCAATTGCTGCATCATATTTATTAGGCAATTTATTTAAAGATTTTTGAATGTTTTGCCAAGAATTTTGTTCGGCAACAGCTTTATTTTTTTGAAATTTATTCTTTGCAAAAAATAAAATTCTATGATAGATTAAACTTAATTTTCCTTGAATTAAAAAGTGGAAACAAGAGATAATTAATTCTTTGCAAAATGTTTTATAATTAGAATTCAAATCTAAAACGGTAACCTCTTTTGGAAGCATAGAAAGAAAAATTCCTTTTTTATGAAGCAATACTAAATCAACATTATAGTTAGAATAGTTTATAGTATTTAACAGATTCACTAAGCTTTTTTCTGCGCCACCAGCAGTAAGACTTGGAATTACAAATACTATATTTTTTTTCATTATATTAAATTTCAAAAAGATACTGCGCCGCTTTTTTAGACATTTTTTTAATTTCTGGAATGCTGTTTGCCAATTTTAAGATGAGCTCTTTTTCTTCACGCTTCATTTCTTCAAATTTTTCAATCATTTTTTTACTGTCTGAAATGTCTTTAATGCTTAAAACTAATTTTTCTTCGCCAAAAATATCTTTAGAAATCCCTTTAGATTTTATGCTGTAACCTAAAACCATTGTTGGAATTAATGATGAATAAGCAGCTATTGTAGCATGAGTTCTTGCTCCTATAAAAAATCGCATTCTGGCAATATAACCTTTGTATTGAATTGCATTAAGATTATTTGGCAACAATAAAACTCTTTCTGTTGCTTTAAAGTGATTGTAAAATTCTAATAAACATTGGTAATCGTCATTTCCTTTTTCAATTACATGAGGTGTAAAAGCAATTGTCATATCGGTTGTATCTAAAATATGTTGCACTAAATTGAATGCTGCATCTCTAGAACCTTTATTTTTATTATAAACTAAAGGACTAAAATTAAAGCCCAAAGTGTTAGAAACTTGCCAACCATCAGGCAATGGTAATTCTTCTTTTTGCATGGTAAAAGCTCCATCTGCGCAAAGCTTAACATTTTCTACACCATTTTTTTTTAAAATTTCGAAGGTTAAACTTTCTCTTGCAAGTATTAAATCAAACGATTTTAAATCTTCTATTTTAGTAGGTGATAAATCTTCATCGCCAATAGATGCACCCCAAAGTACTAATTTTTTTCCTGCTTTTTTTATGCTTCTATCAATTTCATAAACGCCAGGTTGTTCTCCATAACAATAATTATCGCCACCAATAGAAAGCATAATATCATAGTTGGGAATGTGTTTTATAATTTCGCGATGCACTTGTTGAAATGCATACCGTTCATTTTTAAAAATTTTTATTTGTAGCGCATTTACAAACCATTTTGCAGAAAACTTTTTTATAGGTTTGTATTGATCAAAATAAATGTTGTCTATAAGTGGAATTATTGTATCGGTTTCTGGTTGCATTGATGCTAAATCTACAATTGCATTTGGATTTTCATTTTTAATTAATGCAACGCCAGATCTTACTATTGCTTCGCAACCTCTATTTAAACTTCCGCCATGGAAAAACATTAAAATTTTCATTAGTGCTGAATTATTTATTTTTATAATTGCTGTAACTTATTGCTAAAAAAAGTAAAAGTACTGATTTATTTTTGATGCATTTTAACAAATATTTGTTGTATTTATTTTCACTAGAATACAGTATTTCCCAATAATTTTTTATCGCTAATTGTACATTATTATTGCCAATCATCGAAGCGATATATTTGTATTTAAATATAAAAGATTTTTTAGAATTAAAATAAATAGGAATTAAAGAAACCACTGTATTTATTAATCGTATAGATTTATATTCTAAAACTTCTGTTTCGTTTACATTTACATTAAACTCTTTTTTATAATTGATATTAAATTTTTCTAAAGCTATTTTAAAATAATCAATTTTAATACTGTTTCTAGTAGCGCTATTGGCAACTTCTCTATAAAAGTAACCGTTATAATCTAAAAACAAAACTGATTTAACTTTGTTAAATGCTTGAATATTAAACAATCCGTCTTCTCCATTAATAACATTTACTGGAAATTTAATGTCATTAGATTTAATAAAACTGGTATTGTACAAATTGGTGCAAGCGGTATTTAGTAAATCTTTTTCTAAAAAATAGGGTAAAATTATAGTTTGAATTTCTTTATATAAATAAATTTTATCAATCCTAAAAATAGATTCATTTTTAGTAATTATTTCGTTTTTATCGATACTCATATTAGACACTACGATATTGACTTTAGATATATCTACCATTGTGTAGAGATAATTTAGAAAATTTTTATTAATATAATCATCTGCATCAATAAAACTTAAATAAGCGCCAATTGCCTTTTCAATTCCAGCATTTCTAGCGCTACTAACACCTTTATTTTCTTGATTAACTATACTAATTCTATTGTCTTGAGCTTGAAAAGATTCAATAATTTCTTTACTTTGATCTGTTGAGCCATCGTTAACAAATATAAATTCACATCTAGTTAAGGTTTGCGCCAATAATGATTTTATACAATCTGCAAGATATTGTTGAGCGTTGTAAACCGGAATTATTACTGATATTAGAATCATTTTTTTAAGAATTTAGAATTAATTATTCAATTACAATAATTTTTTTAATGCCAAAATATTCTTCTTGACGTTCTCTAATCCATTTGGTATTATTAATTTCGTGCAATTGAAAATCGGTAAATATGTAACAATGATTTAATAAATTTTTATCAATTAATTTTATTGCAACTTCTTTATTTCTTGCATTTTTTAATTTTTTTTCTCTTAAAACAATTGTAGATTTTAAAATTTTTCCAGAATTATAATCAGTAATTGTAACTGATAAATTAATTAAAAACAAACCTAATACAACAAGTAAGAAATTAATATTATTAATTGCATTTATATTATTAGTAGTATTAAAAATAATTTTATAAAAAAAAGTTACTATAAAAATTATTAGAAAATACATAAAGAATATTGAAGTTCTTGGAGATACTAAACTTAATGCTAAAATAAATGGTAAAATTGTACTAAATGCTACTAAATGCCATTTGTAGGTTTCAAGAAATAAAATAAATTTAGTTTTAGAGTTTGGAAAAATAATGATATTTTTAAAGTTGAATTTTATTGCTTTATTTAAAGAATAACCAAGAATTAAAATGGCTGCAATTGATAAAATTATTAAATATCTAGACCATATTATATAACTTTTTAAAGTTAAAATTATTCCTCTAAGTATACCATAAAAAGACATGTCAAAATGTGTCATTCCGTTTACTTTCATTCTAA